>JAFMJD010000049.1 GCA_017853685.1 Actinomycetota bacterium
CGTGGACCTGAAAGAGCTCGCCCTCGTCGATCCTGAACACCACTGGTATTACCAGTCGAAGTTGTCGGTCCTGCAACATGCGCTGCGTCGCTGGCCCGTGGCTCCGCTCCGACTGGTCGATGTCGGTGCTGGCTCCGGATTCCTCGCCCGCGGACTCGCCCGACCGGGCGCCGGCGAGTACGTCGTGTGCGTCGATCCGAACTACACCGAGGACGAACGGAGCGAGGACAACGGACGATGGCGATATGTCCGGGCCGCTGACCCGGAGTCCGTACGGAACGCAACAGTGATGCTGTTCATCGACGTCCTCGAGCA
The DNA here is from genome assembly GCA_017853685.1 of Actinomycetota bacterium. Taxonomy (GTDB): domain Bacteria; phylum Actinomycetota; class Acidimicrobiia; order Acidimicrobiales; family Ilumatobacteraceae; genus WLJO01. The sequence goes on from JAFMJD010000049.1 coordinate 316, forward strand.
TGTTCCCGACGATGTCGACCTGCTCGCCGGATACGTCTCGCAGGCGGCACCCGGAACCCTCGTACTCATCACCGTTCCAGCGTTCATGTCGCTCTGGAGTTCGCACGACGTCTTTCTCGAGCACTACCGGCGGTACCGACTTCCCGAACTCAAGCAGGTCGCAGAACGAAGCGGCCTGACCGTGCTGCACCAGCGGTACCTCTTTGCAACCATCTTCCCGGCGGTGTGGGTCATCCGACGTCTTCGTCGCTCGCGCGTGGCTGCGAGTGATCTCGACTCGATCCCAAGGCCGATCAACTTCGCCCTCAAGGTGCTGCTCGGGCTCGAGCACCGGTGGCCCTGGAATCGTCTGTTCGGTGTGAGCGCGTTCTTGGTTGCACAAGTGCCGGACCACGGGGCCACGACGAGATGACCCCCGGCAGGTACGCGGCGTTCGAACGTCGCTGCGCAGCCCTGTCACAGCGGCAACGCACGCTCGTTGCGCTTGCCATCTCGCTCGTGTGCACGACACTTCCCTTTGTCGAGGTGCTAGTGGGTCGGCGAACCATGCTGTGGGGCGACGCAGTTGCCGCGTACGTCCCGCGATACGCAGCCGCATGGGACAACATCCGTTCGGGTACCTCTCCGCTGTGGTGGGGACGGATGTTCGGTGGTTTCAACACTCTGGGAGCCGGGCAGTCGGCGATCTTCTACCTGCCGAACGCCGTCTTCGGCTGGCTCGCGCCGTTCACGGCGTTCCGTGTGTGGTTCTTCGTCCATCTCTGGTTGATGACAGCAGGGTGGTACGCGTGGGCGTGGCGTCGATGGGGTTCGCTGACCGGCGCTGTCGTTGTGGCCGTCGGTGGAACGCTCAACGGTTTTGTCATCTATCACTCGATGTTCCTCCCCTACGTGGTGGGCCTCACGGTGCTGCCGTGGTCGTTCCTTGCCCTCGATGCGGTGATCGCCAGCCCGCGGCTGCGGAACTGCGCGCTGCTGTCACTGCTCATCGGCGCCATGGCGCTGCAACTCACACAACTGATGTGGATTGCCCTCATTGCACTGGGCGGTTGCGCCATCTTCGAACTCGTCCGTCGCAAGGGCGGGCTCATGCCGTGGATCCGGGTGGGGGGATCGCTGGTTCTGGGAGTTGCGCTCGGTGCCGTCCAGTTGGTTTCACAAGTCTCGTTCAGCGATTCCAGCGTTCGCCCACGACTGAGCGAGGCCGCCGCGTTCGAGTTCGCGTCCGAGCCAAAGCATCTCACCACGCTGCTCGTACCCGGCCTGCTCGGTGGAACCGGCGCCGGACCCATCGGTCGGACGACATGGCTGGGCGGATCGCTGCAGCACGAGTTGGCGAACTACCTCGGCATCACGATGGTGGCGCTGGCGGTCATCGGTGTGATGAGTCTGCGTCGACACCGCTTGAGCCTCGCGCTGATCGTTCTCGGCGTTCTCGGTGTGCTCACTGCGTTGGGTGGACGCACACCACTCGGATCACTCGTCTACGACTGGGTGCCGCTCGCAAGTCGCTTCCGGGCATGGAGCCGCAATCTGCTCTGGACCAATGTGGCCGTTGCGATGTTGGCCGGCGCCGGTGTCCGAGAGTTCCTGCGAGCACCTCAACGGTGGGCCGCGCGCATCCTGCGTGCCGGCGCGGCCTTTGCCCTCGTCATGTTGCTGTTGCCGACACTCACCGATCTGGGCGGGAGCATGCTGCACGGTGGCCCAGGTATGCGGGCACGGTTCCTACCTGTCGTCTTCGTGCTCCTGCTCGGGTGCGTAGGTCTCCTCATCGCCCGGTCACGACTCCTGGGCATGGCGGCACTCGCTGCGGTGTGTGCCTTGGATCTCGGCCTCTTCGCCATTGCTGCGCCCTGGCGCACTCAAAGTCTGCCCGCAGCACAAGTGTCGGAGACCTTCGACGATGGACCGCCACCCTTCGGAGCACCTGTAGATGCGCCGGGCGGCATCGATCGATGGGCAAGCGATATCGCCGATGCCAGCGCATTCTGGCCGTCGGTGATCGGCCATCACAGTCGAAGCATCAACGGATACGACCCACTGCTCCAGAGGGACTACTCCGCAACCCTCGGAGGCATGGCCTACAACGGCTACATGCCCGAACCGAATGCTTGGCAGGCAGGCTGGATACCCGACATTCTCCGCGCAACAACGTGGTTGGGAAGCGGTTATGCCGCTGCGCCCGGATCGGCGTGGACCTATCAACAGCAGTTCGACAGTTATGCGGTCTACACCTACACGCCACGACTTGCCGAGACGTACCTCGTGGGTGAGGCGAAGGTTCGTTCTCTCGATGAGGCACGCGCCGGGATCTACGACCCCAACACACCACTCACCGAATTCGCCTACGTCGACACCGGCACCATCACATCGCGCGACACCCCACGCTTCGCCGAACTCGCACAACCCGGCGCTTCGGGCACCGTCGTCGACGGAGCCATGGACGACGGCGGACACGGCACATGGACCGTCAGCGCCGAACGACCATCGCTGTTCGTCACCTCGTATGCGTGGATGGACGGATGGACCGCCACCGTCGACGGCAAACCCGTTCCCGTTGCGCGCACCAACGCACTCGTACTCGGCGTACCGGTTCCCGCCGGACAGCACGAGGTACAACTCACTTTCACCCCACCCGGATGGACCACCGGACGCAACGTCACCATCGTTGCAGCCGTACTGGTGCTCGCACTGCTCGTGGCCGACACACGACGAGCCCGCGCGCAGTGGGCGCGTCTTCGATCTGCCGCGCGCTCGCGACGCAAAGCGCCGACGGCGACTTCGATCAGCGGTTGAAGTTCTCGAAGTAGCGACTGGGCGTGGGCCCGCGCTGACCCTGATACTTCGATCCCGATGCACCCTTGCCGTACGGCCGGTCTGCCGGTGTGGTCATCTGCATGAACGACACCTGACCGATCTTCATCCCCGGATAGATCGTGATCGGCAGGCTCGCAACATTGGACAACTCCAACGTGATGTGACCATCCCAACCGGCATCCACGAATCCGGCAGTGGAGTGAATGAGGAGGCCGAGGCGACCCAACGAACTCTTGCCCTCCACTCGACCCACCAGATCGTCGGGCAGCGCAAGACGTTCGAGTGTGGAACCGAGGACGAACTCACCGGGGTGCAAGATGAACACGCCGTCGTGAGGAATCGTGACCAGTTCGGTGAGATCCTCGAGGTTCTGCTTGACGTCGATGATGCCAGCCGTGTGATTGCGGAAGACCCGGAACAGGTTCGACACCTTCATGTCCACCGACGAAGGTTGGATACAGGATTCGTCGAGCGGGTCAATGACGATTCGGCCGGAGGCGATGGCTTCCCGGATGCTGCGGTCGGACAGGATCACAAGCGTCGAACTTAGTTGCTGGCGGGCAATGCGCCGGGACTCACGGGCCGCTCGCAACGGATCGTTGCTAATCTGGCGGCCAATCGCGGATGTAGTTCAATGGTAGAACATCAGCTTCCCAAGCTGAGAATGCGGGTTCGATTCCCGTCATCCGCTCTGGCCGCAGGCCACTCGACGATCGCACGAATCGGGAGGAGCGCAGCGACGGATCCCGTCATCCGCTCTGGCCGCAGGCCACTCGACGATCGCACGAATCGGGAGGAGCGCAGCGACGGATCCCGTCATCCGCTCTGTCCGTCATCCGCTCTGACGGGGTCGCCACCACACGACCGCACCCATGACGGTGCTGAACATCACGAAGAAGACCGCCTCGGGAATCGACGAGAGCCGGTGCGTGAAAAAGGCGAGACCGAGGAACGGGTACACCACCAGAATCCCGAGACTCAGCCACGCCCCGAGACGCGCGAGCCAGCCCAGCGCAGGTGTGCGCCACACGAGCAGAATCGCGATCGACGCCGCCACGAACTCCACCACGCCCGCGGCCATGTGCACGTAGTGATGTGCGGCGAGTTCGAACGCCCACTCGGCGTCTTCGCAGGTTCGATTCGTCGATGGCGAACACGCCAGCGGAAAGACCCCTTCCACCAGACCGCCGAGCGCCCACACGAGGCTCCACCACCACACCGATGCTCGTCCGTGCAGCAGCCAGGTGCGTCGGCACAAGAACAACGCAGCCACGAGCGCTACACCGACACCGATGTCGATGCCCGAGAGCAGCCACCCGTGCGGTTGATCGGTGGCTGACGCCTCGCTGATGAGTGCGTCGAACGACGGCATCCAGCCGATCGGGTAGATCACCACCCACCAGTTGTGGGCCAGCAGTCCGAGGGTGCCGAGCAGGCCGCCCGCGAGCCAAGCCCGGCGGGCGCGATCGACCCTGCGCTCTGCCCCCAGCACTGACCCCACGTGCTGAGTATCGCAGTGCCCACCGGCCCCAGCGGGAAGGGGTTCGGCGGAGCCCGAAGTCCGCCGCGTGAAGTTTTTGTACGTCTTTGTCTCGCCGAGTCGCATCGCCCGGATGATGCGCTACAACTCCGTGCGGCGGAGGAAACCGGCGTTTCCCGACGTATTTCGGTTGGAGGCCGCACCCAAACCCGATATTGTCGACCAAATTAGTCAGGAATAGCCGAAACCACCGTGCCTCAGAACCTCTCCACCGCATCCCTCCAGGCGCTTCCCAAGGCCGAGATCCACATCCACCTCGAGGGGTGCTTCGAACTCGACGACTTCGTCCGCCTGGCCACCGAGGCCGGCGAACCGCTGCCCCGCCCCAAGGAGCGGCTGCTCGAATTCGAGGGTCTGAGCGAGTTCCTCGAGTTCCTCGACTGGATCTGCGGCCTCGTGCGTACCCCCGACCAATTGGCCCGGGCCGCCTACGCCTTCGCCCAGCGGGTGAGTTCGAGCGGCGCCCGGTACGCCGACGTGATCGTGAACCCCACCCACTGGTCGCCGTGGCGGTCGAACCTGCGTGGCTTCGTCGAGGGTCTCGACGCCGGATTCCGCGAGGCCGAGCAAGACGGCCTCGCCTCGGCCGGGCTGTGCATCAGCCTGCTGCGCACCCAGACGGCATCGGAAGCGGCCGAACTCGTGGATCACCTGATCGCCGAGCGCCATCCGCGTGTAGTGGCGCTCTCGGTGGACGGCAACGAAGCACGGGCGGGGCGCACCGGCACCAAGTTCGCCGATGCATTCACCCGGGCCGGACGCGCCGGACTGCGTCGAACCGTCCATGCCGGCGAGTCGAGCGGACCCGAAGGCGTGTGGGATGCCATCGACCTCCTGGGTGCCGATCGCATCGACCACGGCGTGCGTGCCATCGAGGACGACCGACTGGTGGCGGCCCTGGTGGAACGGGGGATACCGCTCGATGTGTGCCCGTCGTCGAATCTCACCCTCGGGTTGTACGCGTCGCTCGACGAGCACCCCATCGATCGTCTGCGCCGTGCAGGCGTGCGGGTCTCGGTGAACACCGACGACCCCGCGCTGCTCGGTCTGCGTCTCGAGGACGAGTACCAGCGCTGCGTCGAACACTTCGCGTGGGACGCCGACACCGTTCGCTCCGTTGCCGAGACCTCGATCCGAGCGAGTTTCGCCCCCGAAGAACTGCAGCGCACATTGCTCACGGATTTGGCTGCGTGGTGACACCGTGAGCATTCGGTCGATGATGCATTCGATTGCAGTGGGTGCAGGCGTGGTGCTGCTCGCCAGCACTGTTGCCGCATGCGACAACGAATCGACTGCGCCGCGTGCCGTGGATCTCGCCGATGTTGCTGCGGGTTGGACCGAAGCATTCACCGTGACTGGCACCAAGACCGAACCCACCTACATCGAGCACGTCACCATCACGCGCGACAACAACGTCTTCACCGTCGCCGGCGGTGCCATGGTGCACATGGAGCCGAGCATCGAATCCGTTCGCCTCGACGATGACGGAACCATCGAACACGTGGTGTGCCCGGCCGCCATGGACTGCACCACCTCCCGCCCGCTCACGGGTTTCCTCGCCACCGCCTCGGTGCTCAGTGCTGCCCGTTCCGGGCGCCTCACCGGCACGGTGATCCCACAGTCCTTCGGCAATCGCACCGTGGTGTGCGTACCGGCCGAACAGATCGGCGTCGCAGAACCGGTACTCGATCCGTGTCTCGACATCGAAACCGGCGCTGTGCTCGCACAGCGCCACCGACGCTCAGGCATGTACGACGGGCCGACCTTCGACCCGTGGTCCGTCACGGTTTCCGCATCGTCGGCGATCAACTGACTGTCACCCACCCAGCAACGCAATCCCGAAAGGACCCCCGTGAACATCACAACCCGGCGACACACCCGTCGTCATCTCCTGCTCGCGGCAGCAGCACTGGCCGGTCTCACCGGTCTTGCGGCATGCTCCGACGACAACAAGAGCGAGCCCGCCACCACTGAGGCACCGGCCAGCAGCGAGGCACCCGCAAGCACCGAAGCGCCGGCAGGCAAGGTGCTCAAGGTGGCCCTGCTCACACCGGGCCTCACCAATGACGGCTCCTTCAACCAGGTGGCCCTCGAGGGCATCCAAAAGCTGAAGGACGAAGGACTCGTCGAGTTCGAGGTACGCGAGAAGCTCGCCGACCCCGCCGCGTCCGAGCCCGTCATCCGTGAGTACGCCACCAAGGGCTACGACCTCATCATCGGTCACGGCATCGAGCTTTCCGAGCCGATCCTCAAGGTGGCTGCTGAGTTCCCCGAGGTGCACTTCGCTGCATCGGGTGGCCCGGATCTCGAGGCCAAGTTGCTCGCCAACGTTGACGGCTGGACCTACGACTTCGCGCAGCAGGGCTATCTGAACGGCTGGGTTGCGGGCAAGATCGCTGGCGTCACCAAGGTGGGCGCTGTCGGTGGACCCGAACTGCCGTTCATCCTCGCCGCACACAAGGGCTTTGCCCTCGGTCTGAAAGAGACCAACCCGGCGGCCACCATCGTGGAGACCTTCACCGGCTCGTTCGATGACGTGCAGAAGGCTGTCGAGGCCACCAAGGGACAGGTCGCCCAGGGCGCCCAGATCGTGTGGACCTCGGGTGACGGCATCGGCAACGGCGTTGCTGCTGCAGCCAAGGAAGCCAAGATCTTCACCCTCGGCGTGACCGGCGATGCCGGTGGCGTGGCCAAGGAAGTGAACATCGCTTCGGTGGAACTGGACATGTACCCCACCTACAAGGCGTACGTGGACGACATCAACGCAGGAACCTTCGGCAAGAAGTTCTTCGTGTCCGGGCTCGCGAATGCGGGTCTGATCCTCACGCCCATCAACCCGGTTGACCCGGCGGTTCCCGCCGACATCCAGGCCCAGGTGGAGCAGCTCGTCGCCGACCTCGTGTCGGGCGCCAAGGTGCTGCCGAACTTCTACGCGTGATCATGATGATGCCCGGTCGGACCCGGTCCGACCGGGCATCGCGTACTAGACCACAACTCTGATGTCTGATCCCGTTCTCCTTGCTGCTCGCGGCGTGACCAAGCGCTACGGCTCGCTGGTTGCGCTCAGCGAGGCGCACCTCGAACTGCGTGCCGGCGACGTGCACGCCGTCGTGGGCGAGAACGGTGCCGGCAAGTCCACTCTTGCCAAGATTCTTGCTGGGCTCATCACCCCCGAATCGGGGGTCGTCGAACGACGCGGTGAGCCCATCACGTTCTCCCGTCGGCGTGACGCCATTGCCGCCGGTGTAGGACTCGTGCCCCAGCAGTTGTCGCTCGTCGGTGCTCTCACCGTGCTCGAGAACTACATGCTGGCGAGCCCGAAGCGTCGACTCGCTGTGGGAGAGGCTCGCTCCAAGGTGGCCAACGCGGCTACTCAGTTGGGGCTCGAGATCTCCCTCGACACACCTGCGATGCATCTCTCGCTGCCCGAACGCCAACTCGGCGAGTTGGTGGTTGCCGTTGCGCAGGGAGCCGATGTGCTTCTCCTCGATGAGCCCACCTCCTCGCTCGGACCCGCCGATATCGAACGACTCATCCGCTGCGTACGCCAACTCGCGAGCGATGGTGTGGCTGTTGGGCTCGTGACACACCGAATTACCGAGGTGCTCGAGGGTGCCGACCACGTGACCGTGCTGCGCGAGGGCCGCATGGTGCACCAAGGCCCCACGGCAGGTCTCGATGCCGATCGCATCGCCACGCTCATGGTGGGCGAGCGCAGCCGCGTCAGCACACGGCCGCCGAGACAGGCCTCGGCTGATGCGCCGGTGCGTCTGCATGCGACGGCTATCACGGTGAACGACGACGACCGCCGCATTCTCGACGACATCGAACTCACCGTTCGCAGCGGTGAGGTGGTGGGCATTGCCGGTGTGGCCGGCAGCGGTCAGACCGTGCTCGCCGATGTGCTCACCGGCGTGCGCGCACCCGACCGCGGCACTGTGGAGGTGGACGGCACCGACGTCACCGGCGCAGCGGCGCGTGCCACTCGGGCCGGCGTGGCGTTCATCCCCGAGGAGCGCACGCTCGGTGTGGCAGCCGAGCAGAGCATCGCGGTGAACGCATCCGCGCTCCGCATGCGCGAATCGGCCTTTGCTCGCTGGGGAATGCGCAGGCGACGTGCCGAGACCGAGCATGGGCTCGCACTGGCAGCGCAGTACGACGTGCGTCCCCCCAAACCATCGCTCCTCACCGCGGCGCTCTCCGGCGGCAACCAGCAGAAGCTGCTCGTGGGCCGGGAACTCGAACGCGAACCCGCCGTGGTGATTGCACACGGCCCCACACAGGGCCTCGACCTCGCAGCAGCAAGTTCGATCCGCAACCACCTCACCGCTGCAGCACAGCGCGGCGCAGCAGTGGTGGTGATCTCGGCCGATCTCGACGAGTTGCTCGAGCTGGCCGATCGCGTGGTGGTGTTGTCATCGGGACGCGTCACCGACGACATCGCACTGCACGATCACGATCACAGTCCTATCGATGTGGCTCGCCTCGGGCGCGCCATGGCACATGTCAGCCGGGAGGAATCATGAGCACCTCACAGGTATCTACACCGTTCGGTTCGACGGGAGCTGCCGAAGTACCCACGGTGGCCGAGTTGATGCATCTGCGCGAGGTTGCAGGTGGTCGCACACCGGGCGACGTGATCATTCGCGGTGGCAAGGTGCTGGCGCTCCACACCGGTGAGATTCTCGAACGTGACGTGGTGATCGCCGGTCGGCACATTGCCGCAGTGACGCCCGTGGGTCGCTTCAGCGCTCCACGGGAGATCGACGCCCGCGGACTGTTCGTGGCGCCCACGTTCATCGATGCGCACCTGCACATCGAGTACACCATGCTGACCCCCGGCGAGCTCGCGCGCCTCACGGTGCCGCGCGGCACGGTGACGGTGCTCGCAGACCCCAACTGCATTGCGAATGTGATCGGCGCCGAGGGTATGGACATCGTCGGGCAGACCTCCACGCCCATGCGTATCTTCCGCCAGGTGTCGCACCGTGTGCCGCGTACCCCCGAGCTCGAACTCGGGGGCGCGGTGGTTGCCGATGCCGAGATCGCCGAACGGGTCCAGCGATCCGATGCGGCCACACTCGGCGAGTCGAACCCCTTCGATCTCGACGAGTGGTCCGCCCGCAAGCAAGTCGCTGCGCTGCAGGCAGGAAAGCGCATCACCGGCCACACCGCACGACTCGGTGACGAACCGCTGTGGAGTTACCTCGCCGGCGGGGTGAGCGACGATCACAATGCGGTGACCACCGAAGAGGTGCTCGAGCGCCTCCGTCTCGGCGCGATGCTCACCGTGATGTCGGGCAGCATGAACGACAACTGCCCCACGGTGTTCGCCGACATCGACGCCCTCGGCGACGGGTTGTTCCACGTCTGCTTCTGCGCAGACGACAAGCACGTCGAGGACCTGCACGACCAAGGTCATATCGACCACCACGTTCGTCAGGCGATCCGACTGGGCGTGGACCCCATTCTGGCCTGGCGTATGGCGACACTCACCCCGGCGCTCTACTACCGCCTCGATCACGTACTCGGTTGCATCGCTCCGGCCCGACTCGCCGACCTGCAGTTGGTCCCCGACCTCACCGAGGTGCGTCCCTCGCTCGTGATGGTGAACGGTGAGGTTGTTGCCCGGGACGGCAAGGCGCTGTTCGACAACACCGATCCCATTCCGGATGTCACTCGCAACACCATCCATCTGCACGAGGGATTCTCTGCTGCGTCGTTCGCAGTGCGTGCCTCCACGCCCACCGCATGGGTGCAGGGCATGGAGATGTACGACGGTTACTTCAAGCGCGCCTTCCACGCCGAACTGCCGGTGGTGGACGGCATCGTGCAGTGCGACACCGAGCGCGATGTGCTGAAGGTGGCCATCGTGGACCGCCACCACGCCACCGACGCGATCGGCATCGGATACGTGCGCGGTTTCAACCTGCAGCGCGGCGCGCTGGCTGCCACCACGAATTGCGAGAACCAGAACCTCGTGCTCGTGGGCACGAGCGACGAGGAACTCGCCTTCGCCGCCGACGCCATCCGTCAGCTCGGCGGTGGCTATGTGGCCGTGGCCGATGGCAAGGTGCTCGGCTCGGTGCCCCTCCCGGTTGCCGGCATCATGAGCGACCAGCCGTGGGAAGTAGTGCGTGAGCAGTCGATCGCCGTGAACGAAGCGGCCGCAGACATCGGCTGCACCATTCAGGCACCCTTCATGATCATGGCCTTCATCGGACTCGCCGGGGTGCCCGACCTCGGGCTCACCGAGAAGGGCCTCATCGAGACCGCAACCCAGTCGTTCATCGATGTCGTGCTCACACAACAACCCGGACTGGTGTGCTGCCGATGCCCGCAGCACGCACACGATGTGCACCAATTGATGGACCCGTCCACGTTCGTCGCATCCTGAATCAACCCGTCTACCCGAGAAAGTGCTATCGAAAATGTCCACTGCACCCGACACCACGCTGCTCGGCAAGGCTTTCCCGCCCAACGGACTCACCGCCGACGAGACTGCGGCGATCCTGCGGCTTCAGGCCGTGCTGGACAGCGACGTGGAGCCCGCCGCGATCGAGAACGACGCGCGCGGCAGGTATCCCACTGCGTCAGTTGCCGCGCTCAAGCGATCGGGCGTGCTGCACGCCGCAGTTCCGCGTGATCTCGGTGGCCCGGGCTTCTCGCACCGCTTCAGCCTCGAGGCACAGGTGCGCATCGCCGCTGCAGATTCGTCGCTCGCACAGTTGTTCAAGGTGCACGACGAGTTGACCCGTGAGATCCTCGTGTACTGCCCCGATCGACTTCGCCCGTGGCTCGCCGCAGAGATCCTGGACAAGAACATGATTCTCGGACTTGCCGTGGCCGAAGCCGGTCGCAAGGTGGACAGTCCGATGACCACGCTCGCAACGCCTCGCCCCGACGGTGGGTTCGAGATCAACGGCCGCAAGATCTACACCACTGCAGCGGCCGAGGCCGACTACATCGCCACGTGGGCGTTCAACCCGTCGGCGCCCGGTGTCTCGGAGAATCCACTCATGGGGATGCAGTTGAACCTCATCCCAGCGGGCACCGCAGGCGTGAACATTCACCGTGACTGGGACCCGATTGGTCAGCGAGCCACCGACTCGGGCACCATCACCTTCGAGAAAGTGGTGACGGACCCCGCTCTCAATGCCTCGGTGCCCGGACGCGCCCCGCTGATTCATGCCTCGCTGCGTTATCAGGCCGGCTTCGCTGCGGTTCTCATCGGTATCGGCGTGGCGGCGATCCGCGCTGCGGTGCCGTTCGTCAACAACGAGTCACGCCCGTGGCCGTCCAGCGGTGTGGACACCGCCGCAGCAGACCCGTACGTGGAGCGCCTCACGGGTGAGTTGGTGAGCGAACTCGCAGCTGCATACTCGATCACGCTCGCCACCGGCGATCTGCTCGACGCGTTCGAACGTGGCGAGATCGACCGGGCCGAACTCGCTGCACCCATCTTCGCGGCCAAGGCCGTTGCGTCACGCGCCGGTGTGCGCACCGCTTCGGAGATTTTCTCGCTCATGGGAACACGATCGGTGGCCCGCAAGAACGCGTTCGATCGTTTCTGGCGCAATGCCCGAGTGCTGTCGCTGCACGATCCGGTGGATTGGAAGCACGCAGAGCTCGGCCGTCACGTGCTCACCGGCTGGAACCCGCCTCCCGGCATCTACCAGTGATGGATCGCGCCGGCGCCCAGCGCCTCATCGGACCCGCCAAGATCGTCTTGGGCATCGCGCTCGCGCTGCTTACGGCGATCGGTCTCGTGCTGCTCGCCGACGCGTCGCCGTGGGAGGCTGCGCGTGGGCTCGTCGAGGGCGCGTTCGGCGACAAGTACCGGATCGGTGAGACCTTCCTTCGTGCCACTCCACTCGCCATCGTGGCACTCGGTGTTGCACCGGCGTTGCGAACCGGCATCTTCAGTATCGGCTCCGAGGGTCAGTTGGCGGTCGGTGCCATCACCTCCACCGCGGTGATCCTCGGACTGCGTGATGCACCCGGGATCGTGCTGATCTTGGTGGGTGCACTGGCCGGCGCCGCGGGCGGAGCGGCGTGGGCGTTCATCCCGGCATTGATGCGCGCTCGCTGGAAGGCGAGCGAGATCCTTGCAACGCTGCTGCTCAACTATCTCGCAGGCCTGTTGCTGCTGTGGTTGTTGCGCACGCACCTCGGCACGAGCGAGAACGTGGCGACGCCGCGCAGCGACAACCTGCCCAAAGATGCGCTGCTGCCCAAGTTGCTCTCCGAGACACGCCTGCACTGGGGAATCATCCTGGTGCCGTTCCTGGCGCTCGGACTCGCTTGGTGGGTTCGTTCCGGGCGTGGACTCGCCCACGACGTGTACTCCACACTGCCCGGCCTCGGTGCACGCATGGGCGTGCGTGACTCTTCTGCGGTGCTCGGCACCATGGTGGTCTCGGGCGCGTGCGCGGGGCTCGCCGGCTGGCTGCAGGTGGCCGGTGTGCAGGGAACGCTCTACCCGAGCGTTGCGGGCGGCCTCGGCTTCATCGGCGTGTTGGTGGCTCTGCTGGGCGGTCTCAAACCGATGGGCATCATCGTTGCTGCGTTCTTCTTCGGTGCGCTGTCCACGGGAGCCGACGGTGTGCAGGCCGGCACCGGCGTGCCGGCGTCACTCGCCATCGTGCTGCAGGGCGGCATTCTGTTAGCCGCCGGTCTGCTGTTTGCCGCACGGGCGCGTCGTGTGCGGCGCACGCTCATGTCACGGGCGCAGGATCCAGCCGACGACACCCTCGCTGCATCGGGCGCGGTGGTGGCCTCATGAGCATCACCGATCTGATCTTCTGGGAGATCGTGCTCGCAGGTGCATTCCGCCTCGCCACACCCATTGCGTTCGCTGCGCTCGGTGAGGCCATCGTCGAGCGATCGGGCACCATCAACGTCGGTGTCGACGGCATCATGGTGGCCGGCGCGTTCGCCGGGGTGTACGGAGCGAATCAGGGCGGATGGGTCACCGGCATACTCCTCGCTGCCGCGGTGGGTGCTGCGCTCGGTCTGGTGATGGCGCTCGCCGTGCTCTGGGGAGGCGTCGACCAGATCGTCACCGGCATTGCGCTTGCACTGCTCGGCACCGGCCTCACGTCGTACCTGTTCCAGGTGTGGCAACCCTCCGGCCGCTCTGCCGTGCTCATCCCGCTCGCACCCACCATCAAGATCCCAGGGCTCAAGGACATTCCCCTCGTGGGCGAGGCGCTCTTCGCGCAGAACCTGCTCACCTATGTGTGCGTGGCGCTCGTCATCGCAACGGCCTGGGCGTTGCGCCGTACCCGAGCGGGCCTTGCGGTGCGAGCAGCGGGCGATGATCCGTCAGCGGCACTCGTGCGCGGCATTCGGGTGCGCGCCGTGCGCGCGTCGAGCCTTGCGGTGGGCGGTGCGCTCGCCGGCATCGGCGGTGCCTCGATCACGGTGGGCTACCTCGGTTCGTTCACCGACGGCATCACCGCAGGGCGAGGATTCATCGCGATCGCCGTGGTGATCATCGGCCGATGGACGCCCATCGGCGCGGTGCTCGGCGCCCTGCTGTTTGCAGGATTCGACAGCCTTGCGCTGCAGGCTCAGGGGGGCACCATCAAGGGACTCCCCGTGGAGGCCTACAGCGCGCTGCCGTACGCCGTGACACTCATCGTGCTCGTGGCCACGGCGCGCCGCCAGCGCGCGCCGCGCAGCCTCGGGCGCCCGCTTGCTGTCGGGCAGTAGGTTCGGCCACTCTCACGCTTCTTCATCTCGATGGCCTCCTGCAAACGGTCTCGCCGCTCGCTGTGTCAATTCTCTAGACGATGCCCGAGTTGGGCCCGAAGCGGCAGCCACGGTTCACGGCGGGGGTGGCGTTGCCAACGACCGGTCCCTGCGGGACCCGCGGGTTTGCCCGGCATCTAGCCTCGGCCCATGGCTCGCCGGCCCTCCACCGAAGAACTCGAACGGCGGCGAGCCCTCGTTCCGGCGGTCTCGTATCCCGAGGATCTGCCCATCACGGGGCACCGGGAGGTGCTGCTGGGCGCCATCGCCAACCATCAGGTGGTGGTGGTGGCCGGCGAGACCGGATCCGGCAAGAGCACCCAGTTGCCCAAGTTGTGCCTGGAACTCGGCCGGGGGGTCGAGGGCCTGATCGGCCACACCCAGCCACGACGCGTTGCCGCGCGCACGATCGCCGAGCGTGTTGCCGACGAACTCGGCTGTCCTCTCGGCACGGCTGTTGGCTACTCGGTGCGGTTCACCGACCGGGTGGGCCCCGACACCTTCATCAAGGTGATGACCGACGGCATCCTGCTCGCCGAGATCCAGCGGGACCGCCTGCTGCGCCGCTACGACACGATCATCATCGACGAGGCCCACGAGCGCAGCCTCAACATCGACTTCCTGCTCGGCTACCTCACCCACCTGCTGCCGCAGCGCCCGGACCTCAAACTCATCGTCACCTCCGCCACGCTCGACACCGAGCGGTTCTCGCAGCATTTCGGCGGTGCGCCTGTCATCGAGGTGAGCGGCCGCTCGTACCCGGTGGAGGTTCGCTACCGCCCATTCGGCGAGGAACCCGACGACGACCGTGACCAGGTGGGTGCCATTGCCGATGCGGTGGACGAACTGAGCGGCGAGGGGCCCGGCGACATCCTCGTGTTCCTGTCGGGCGAACGCGAGATCCACGATGTTGCCGATCACCTCCGCCGATCCATCAGCGACGGCAGCGGACCGCGCCACACCGAAGTGCTGCCGCTGTACGCGCGCATGTCGGCTGCCGAACAGCACCGCGTGTTCGAGCCCCACACGGGGCGACGCGTGATCCTGTCCACCAACATTGCCGAAACGTCGATCACGGTGCCAGGTGTGCGCTACGTGATCGACGCCGGCACCGCCCGTATCTCGCGCTACAACCGGCGCCTCAAGGTGCAGCGATTACCGATCGAGGCGGTGTCGCAGGCATCGGCCAATCAGCGAGCCGGCCGATGCGGGCGTGTTGCTCCGGGCATCTGCATCCGCCTCTACGGCGAGCAGGACTTCGCGCAGCGACCGACGTTCACCGAGCCCGAGATCCTGCGCACCAACCTCGCATCGGTCATTCTGCAGATGACTGCGCTCGGTCTCGGCGATGTCGCATCGTTCCCGTTCGTGGAGCCACCCGATGCACGCAGCATCACCGACGGCATCAACCTGCTCGACGAACTCGCTGCGTTCGAGCCGCTGCACGATGAGCGCAGCAATGCGCAGCGCCGGTTGTCGAAGTTGGGGCGTCGACTCGCGCAACTGCCCATCGACCCACGACTGGGGCGCATGGTGCTCGAGGCCGACCGTCTCGGCTGCGCGCACGAGGTGATGGTGATCGCCGCCGTGCTCTCCATCCAGGACCCACGTGAGCGGCCGGCTGAGCAACTCGACGCGGCCAATGCGGCACACCAGCGGTTCGTGGGCGACGACGGCTCGGACTTCATGGCGTTCGTGCGGCTCTGGGATCACCTGCGAGCACGCCAGCGCGAGCTCACCGGCAACCAATTCCGTCGACTGTGCCGAACCGAGTTCCTCAACTACCTGCGCGTGCGCGAGTGGGAGGACCTGTTCAGCCAGTTGCGACAGATCACCTCGCAACTCGGCATCCGGCTCAACACCACACCCGCACACCCCGACCACGTGCATCAGGCGCTGTTGTCCGGCCTGCTCTCGCAGATCGGTATGCGCGAGGGCGAGAGCAAGGAGTTCCGTGGGCCGCGCAATGCGAAGTTCATGGTGGGGCGTGGATCGGCGCAGGCAAAGCGACCCGCACGATGGGTGATGGCTGCCGAACTCGTGGAGACGAACCGGCTGTGGGCGCGCGTGGCGGCGCGCATACAACCCGAGTGGGCCGAACGCCTCGGTGCGCACCTGGTGAAGCGCAGCTACGACGAGCCGCAGTGGGAGCCCGATTCCGGAACGGCAACGGTGCTCGAACGCGTATCGCTCTATGGCCTGCCCATCGTGAGTGGTCGACGCATGTTGCTCTCGCGCATCGATGCAGACCTTGCGCGGCGGCTCTTCATCCGTCACGCACTGGTGCTCGGCGACTGGGAGACAGATCTCGCATTCGTGCAGCACAACCGTGAAGTACTCGATGACGTGAAGGCCATCGCTGAACGCATCCGGCGGCCCGATCTCGTACCGAGTGACGACGATGTGGAGGATTTCTACGCGGCGCGTATTCCCACCGACATCACCTCGACACGTCACTTCGAACGGTGGTGGCGCAACACCCGGAAGCAGCAGCCGACACTGTTGCATCTGACTCGGGACGAGTTGTTGCACGGCCATGTACACGCCCTCGACGACTTCCCGGAGCGGTGGGAGGCTCACGAACCTGCGTTGCCCCTCGACTACTCGTTCGATCCTGCGCACACCGATGTGGGCGTGACGGTGCGCATACCGCTGATGGTGCTCAACCAGATCGAGCCCGAACCGTTCGAGTGGTTGGTGCCCGGACTGCGCGAAGAATTGGTGCAGACATGTTTCAAGACACTGCCCAAGGACATCCGGCGCGAGCTCATTCCGGCCGCAACGCACATCGCGTCAGCAGTTCGTGCGTTGGATCAGACCGATGCCCAACAAGCCGGTCGCTCCTTTACCGATGCACTCGCCGAAGCGCTGTCGACGAGCAGTGGGCAACGCATCCGTGCGAGTGATTTGGATCTGTCGGCGGTCCCCGATCACCTCCGCGTGATCTTCGCGGTCGACGACGCAGACGGGCACGAGATCGCACGGGGCCGCAATCTTCGGGAGCTGCAGTCGCGCTTGCGGTCGAGAGTCCGTTCGGAGATCTCGCGCCTCGCCGGAGGCATCGAGCAGGACAACCTCACCGATTGGGCCGTCGGTGCAATTGCACCGGTCATCGAGGTGGACCTCGACGGCCATGTGGCGCGCGGCTATCCCGCACTCATCGACGACGGCTCCCGGGTGCACCTTCGCCTGCTCACCACGGCGCCGGCGCGTGACCGCGCGATGCGCAAGGGGGTGCGACGCCTCCTGCTGCTCACCGTTCCGCTCCCACGCAAGGCGTGCGCACAAGTGCTGGACAATCCATCACGGCTGGCGCTCGCACGCCTCGGTTGGGGCTCAGCCGTGGACCTCGTGGATGACTGCATCTTCGCGGCGGTTGATCATCTGCTCACGGGAATCGAGTTGCCACATGACGAGGCCGGCTACCGCGCGCTCGAACGACGAGTGGCTGCGGCACTGCCGACCCTTGCTGTCTCGCTGATGCAGCGGGCGGCACGGGCTGTGGTGACCGCTGCACGGGTAGCCGACCACGTGGACCGTCTGGGTGCGGAACGCCTCGCTGGTTCGGTGGCCGATGTCGACCGACAACTGCGGTTCCTCGTCCACCCCGGATTCGTGAGCGAGGCGGGTATGCACTGGGCCGAGCAAACCGAACGATTCGCTGCTGGGCTCGAGTACCGGGTGAGCAAGCTGCGCGAGCGCCCCGATCGTGACCTGCACCTCACACAACGCGTGCTCGGCCTGGAGCAACGCTTCGCCCGCCAACTAGCAATGCCGGAGGCACAGCACGTCCGCTGGCTCGTTCAGGAACTGCGCGTGAGCCTGTTCGCCCAACACCTCGGCACATCCGAACCGGTGTCGGAGCAACGCCTCATCTCCGAACTCAGCCGTATTGATGGTCGTCCATAGC
>JAFMJD010000050.1 GCA_017853685.1 Actinomycetota bacterium
TACAGCTGCGACAACTGCTGCACCGGCTCGAACATCGATGCGAGCATCAGTACGAACGCCCCGACCGTGCCGATGGACGCCGAGCCGCGATGCACCATCCAGCCGCCGATGCCCACTGCCGCGGCAACCGCAACCACACCGGCGAACTCGACGAGGCCGAAGTACCAGGTGGAGACACGCACACCGTGCATGTGCGACTCGTACAGCGAGCGGTTGGACGCCGTGAAACGTCGGACCTGCTCGTCCTCGCGACCGTAGGCCTGCACCACGCGCACACCCGAGACACCCTCCTGGAGCGTGGAGAGGTTCTGACCCACTCGCTCGCGCACGGTGAGATACGCCTCGTTGGAGACGCGCTGGAAGCGCACCGACGCAAGACCGAGGATCGGGAGGATCACCACCACGATCAACGCCAGTTGCCACGACATTGCGAACAGCGTGATGAGCGATACCACGAGCAGGAAGCCGTTCGAGACGAACTGCAGCAGTCCCCACTGGATCAGTTCGCCCATCGACTCGATGTCGCTCGTCATCCGCGCGACGAGCACACCCGCCTTCTCGCGATCGAAGAAGGCCAGTGACTGTTGCTGAATATGGGCAAACACGCGCACGCGCAGGTCGCGCAAGAACCCCTCACCAGCCCGGTTCACCGCTACATACATCCGGCGACTCACCGCGTAGCCGGCCACGACCACAGCGAGGTACACCGCAGCGGTGATGTTCAACGCACGTGCGTTGCGGTCACGGATCCCGTGATCGATACCGAAGCGCACCAGCACCGGACCCGCAACCGTGGCGAGGGTCCACAGGACGATCAGCCCGAGGGCCAGCAACACCGTCGGCCGATAGGGCCTACCGAGGCGCGCTGTGCGACGCAGCAGCGACGCAACCTCGTCGCGGTCGAGACGATCCTCGGGATCAACTGCTCCGGCCGTCCACATGATCAGCCGGCCTCCTGCGCAGCCCACGAGGCCAACACCTCGCGGTAGCGCGTCGAGGTCTCGAGCAGGTCGTCATGGCGCCCTATGGCCGAGACGGTCCCATCGTCGAGCAGTACCACCCGATCCGCCATCGCAATCGTGGCAGGCCGGTGGGCGATCACGATCGTGGTCCTGTCCCGCATGACGGTGGCGAGCGCATCGCGGATCTCGTGCTCCTTGCTCGGATCCACGGCGCTCGTCGCGTCGTCGAGGATCAGCACACGGGGGTCGGCCACAATCGCCCGAGCGATGGCGATGCGCTGCCGTTGCCCGCCCGAGAGCGAGAAGCCCCGCTCTCCGAGCAGGGTGGTGTATCCCTCCGGCATCCGCGTGATGAACGCATGGGCCCCGGCCAACCGGGCGGCGTGCTCGATCTGTTCCTGTGACGCACTGGGATCGGCGAAGGCGATGTT
Organism: Actinomycetota bacterium; assembly: GCA_017853685.1. Classification (GTDB taxonomy): domain Bacteria; phylum Actinomycetota; class Acidimicrobiia; order Acidimicrobiales; family Ilumatobacteraceae; genus WLJO01. The sequence goes on from JAFMJD010000050.1 coordinate 1,394, forward strand.
TGCTGCCACGGTGTCGTGGAAGAGGAACGTCTCTTCGAACACGATGCCCACGGCGCTGCGCAGTTCGCCCAGCGACACGCTGCGGACATCGACACCGTCGATCTCGATGGCACCGTCGTTCACGTCGTAGAAGCGCGTGAGCAGTCGGGCGACGGTGGACTTGCCCGACCCGGTCGCACCCACGACCGCAATCGAGGAGCCGGCCGGCACGAGCAGGTCGAGATCACGCAGCACCGGACGCTCTGGGTCGTACCCGAATCGGACATGACGGAAGCGCACCTCACCGCGCCCGGTCGGCGGGAGTGGCACTGGCGCCGACGGCGAGACGACCGCGGGCGGGGTGCTCAGGACTTCGTTCACCCGGATGAGCGCGGCCGCCGCGCGCTGACCCATTGCGACGGTCATCCCGAAGTTGCGCAGCGGCCAGATCATCAGCCCGAGATAGAGGTTGAACGCCAGCAGTTCACCCAGCGTGATCCGACCCGAGATCGCACGGTGCCCACCGAGCAGCAGCACCGTGATGAGGCCGATGCTCGGCAGCATGTCGATGCCGGGCAGGAAGCGACTGCGGATGAATGCCGCCTTCATACTTTCGCGTCGGATGTCGTCTGCCTCGACACGCAACTTGGCCGCTTGCACTCCCTCGGCGCCAAAGCCCTTGATGACTCGCACGCCGGCAACGGTCTCTTCCACCACCGAGGCAAGTTGCGCCTGCTCCTGCTGCACGGCCATCACCGCCGGATGGATTCTCTGCGAGAACTTCTTCGCCAAGACATTCACCATGGGCAGTGCCAACAGCGCCACCACGGTGAGCAACGGATCAATCAGCAACAAGATGACGGCACTCGCCCCGAGGAGCACCACCGACGACACCGTGATGGGGATCATCACCACGAAGGCCTGCACCTGGAGCAGATCGCTGCTGGCCCGACTCATGAGCGCTCCCGTACTCGAGCGGTCGTGATAGCCGACGTCGAGGCGCAAGTAGTGCTCGAAGAGTCGCTCGCGCAACACGGTCTCGGTCCAACGGCTCTCGCGGAACGCGAACCAGCGACGCAGACCCGTGAACACCGCTCCGAGCACCCCGGCGGCGACGATGAGCACGCACCACACCCACAGCGCTCCGGAGCTGCGCACGATGCCGCGGTCGATTCCCACCTGGGCGAGTTTGGGAACGGCGATCTTTCCGATGGTCTGCACCACGCCCACGATCACGCCGATGACGAGTCCACGGCGCTGGGCCCGCAAGGTGGACCGCAACAGGGACCAGCCCGCTGCCGACCGCTCCTGCACCGGGTTGTCCACGCCTGCTCCTTCGGATTCCACCGGGTCGGGGCCCGGCCCGGGACGCCTACGAGAGCGAACCGGCCCCCCAGTATCCCTGTCACACCCCCATGCGAACCTCATTGCATGCAGCCAGACACCCACCCCCGAGACGAACAGATCCCCCTGCCGGGACTCGCCGTGGTGCCGACCCGCTTCCGTATCGACGAGCGCACACGGCGCATCGGCCTCGCCGGCATCGCCCGGGTCCGAGCCCAGCTCGCCGAGCAGGAGGCCCGGCGCCTCGAGCAGGAGCAACAGCGCGATTCAGCGCGCTCCGGGGCAGGACGCAGCCCGCGCTCCCGGGCCTTCGACCGGGCCGCCTGACCGGTCGACCTGACTGTCGACTCCCCCGGACCTCGGGGAGTCAGGGGTTCACGATGCCGACGGCGACAGGCTGCGCGCAGCGTCCCAGAACTTCACGTCGGGATCGAGCGCCTGAATGGCAAGCGTGCTGGTGGTGACACCGTTGTCGAAGTAGCGCTGAATCTGGGCCCGGCACGCTGCCGGCGATCCGTGCACGATCAGTTCGTCCACGAGCGAGTCCGGGATGGCAGCGAGCGCGGCCTTGCGGTCACCGGCACGCCATGCATCCCACATGGGTTGCAACTGCGGCCCTCGACCGAGCCACTCGTGGAAAGCGGCGTACACCGGAACATTGAGATAGGCCGCAATCGCGAACTTGCCTGCGGCACGCACCACGTCGGCGTTCTCACTCGGACACACGAAGATCCGACAGACGATCTCTTTGTCCTGGCCCTGCGCGTTCACCACCGATGCAACGCGTTTGACGTCGTCGGCCGAGAGCCAGTTGATGATGGCACCGTCGGCCTCTCGCCCGGCGAGTCGCAACATGCCTTCACGCAATGCCGCAACCAGGATCTTGGGCGGCTGCTCGGGGCGCACGTTCAGCTTGAATCCATTGATCTCGAAGGTGTCGTACTGCTTGGCCACCTTCTCGCCCGAGAATGCGTCCTTCAGGAAGCGCACCACATCGCGCACCTTCTTGTAGGGCTCCACGAACGGAACCCCGTTCCACCGCTCGACGATCACGTTGCTCGATGATCCGAGTCCGAGCGCAAACCGGCCCGGTGCAGCATCTGCGAGCGTGGCTGCGCTCTGCGCCATGCACGCGGGCGCCCGGGTGAATGCGGGCACGATCGCGGTCCCGAGTCGCAGGCGCGGCTCCCATGCGGCTGCGAGCGCAAGCGGGGTGAACGCATCGGCTCCATCGGCCTCGGCAGACCAGATGTCGGAGTACCCGAGTTCGGCGAGCTCGATCAGGCCCTCCCGATGGGTGTGCAGGTGTCCGGGAAGCGGCACGGTCATCCCGTGACGAATCGGCAGCGTCATGATGATTCCCCCTGAACCTCGACGGGCACGATTGCCCGATCCTGTGTGGCCCGCCAGTAGCGGATGATGCAACTCTGGCTCGCGACGGCGAGCAGTGTGCCGTCCTCGGCGTACATGTTCACCGATCCGTGACCGAATCCGCGCTCGGCCATCTGGACGTGGATGTCGAGCAACACCCATTCGGTGGGCACGAGGCGCCCGATGCGCAACGTGTTGTCGAGACTGTTCCCTCCGCCCTGGATGCCGAGCGACTGGCCGACCCCCATCGGAACGAAGTCGCCGAGCATGGCGAGCGTTGCGGTGTCCACACCCTCGATGACCTCAGGGATCCGCGACCACACCAGCGTGCGCCCATCACCACGCGTGCGCCCGTCGAGTTCCTCGAGATCACGGAACTTCACGAGTCGCTGCTCGAGTCGGGTGTTGATGGTTCCCTGCTGGTCGAAGCGAATCCGTTGTCGGCACTCGCCGGGAGGTGGCACATCGGGCATGGTCTCGAATTGTCCGTGGTGCTCGAAGGGACGATCCCCCAGGGCGGCGTTCACCGTGAGGATCTCGCGATTACCCACATGACACACGGCGCGCGCCTGGGTGATCTGATGGCCCTCCACGGCCACGGTGACATCGATGTCCATCACCTCGCCCGGCCGGGCATAACTCAGGTACTGGCCCGCCGCCCACACACACTGACGACCACTCGTACCTTCGAGCGCGGTGACCGCCGCACCGAGACCTGCCCCGCCGAACAAGAAATCGGCGGCCGTGCACAGTCCGGGCGTCACGGGCAGCACCCAGCGATACGGGTTGTGGGTCGGTTCGATTCCGAGAAACGCACGGCTGTCCATGTTGCGCCGCACGCTACGCCCACTGCATGGGTGCACGCATCATGACAGCACGGCCCTCGCCACCAGATCCATGCCGAACGAGGTGAGGATGGCCAGATACAGCAGACCGGTGGCCGCCATCACCGCCGAGTAGTAGCGCTCGCGCAGCGCCAATTGGGTGACGATCACCAGCACGATCGTTGCCGCAGCGCACGCCAGCCACATCCACCCGAGCGTTCCGTTCCATCCGTCGTCCACCGTTCCACGCAGCACGCTCACCATGCCCGTGGGGAGCAACATGACGGCGACCTCCAGCGGCCACAGATACACCAGCGCGCGTACGAGTTCGTTGAGCAGTCGTCGGGGCAGTCCGGGCTGCACGAGGTACCAGTGACCGAGCAGCATGGCGTCGGTGATCGCCCCGAGGAACGCTGCGCCCACGAGGGTTCGCGCCACGGCAACCACATCGTTGCCACCCGCATCGAGGCCACCCGCCACCAAGCCCGCCACGCCGAGCACGGCCGCCACCAGATCCCAGCGAGGATCGAACTCGGGGGTGTCTGCATCCCGCTGGACCGTCGTGCGTTCACGCTCGATGCCGGTCATCTGAGCAACCTCGGCGCTCCGGCGATCGTGCGCCTCTGCCTGGCCCGAAACGCCCGCACGACGTCGGCGCACAGACCAACCGATTCCTGCAAGGCACGCAGCAGCAACGGCGGCTGCAGACACTTCGCGCACGAACACGCTGCCGTAGCGAGCACCCGCCACCACTGCACCCGCTGCCATGAGCGCATACACGCCGCGCAACAGCCATCCGTATCCGAGCCCGACTTCGCGCCGACGCGTGGTGAACCAGCAGAACAACATGCCGCCGCAGGACCACTGGAGCAGCACCGTGGCGGCATCGAGGCGGATCACGTCGAAGGAGGGTACCGGCAGCGATACGCTTGCCCGGTGCGAAAGACGGCCAGCCTGCTCGCAGTGGCCAGTGCGGCCATCATGCTGAGTGCGTGTTTCACCGGCGAACGCGCATCATTCGCGCCTGACGACACGCTCGCGCCGGCCAACAACACCGGCGAGTCGGGTCCCGCCTCGGTAGCAGATGGTCTTCCGAGTGACCCGAAAGCGCTTGCGGCGCTCTTCGGATCCGCTGCTCGTGCCCCCGAGACTGCCACCTACGAGATTCGTCCCACGGGCTCCAGCGAACCCGCGGTGGTTGCAGTGGTTTCCCGCGACACCGAACGCCTCATGGTGAGCGTTCGCGACATCCAGTACCGAGTGGAGTCGGGCAATCCGCTCACCTGCCGCGAAGCCACGCAATCGTGCACCCGCGGCCTCAACTCGCAACCGCTCAGTGACCTGAACATCGGAGCGCAGTTCTGGGGACCGGCGATCCGTCAGCAACTGCAGTCGCCCACTCTGGCGTCTCGGATCGGACCGGTGCGCACCACCGAGGCCCAGATCGCCGGTCAGTTGTCGATCTGCATCGATGTGCCGGGACCCCAGGTCACCGACCGGTACTGCGCGCTGCCCACCGGTTTGCTCGCAACGCTGAACACCGCCGCAGTGTCGATCACCCTGACGTCGTACGAGCCGTCGTTCGACGAGACACGCTGGGCCGCTTTCCCCGACGCATGAGCACCCCGGCCCACACCGTGGTCATCGCCGGGCACCGCAAGTGGTCCGGCCTGTGGTTCGGCATCGCTGCGATGGGCTCGGCATCGGGGATCGTGATGGTGGCCGGCGGCGCGTGGGCAGGCTGGTTCCTGGTGATCACCATGCTCCCCTGCGCGGTGATTCTCGGCATGGCACTGCGACCCACCGCGAACGAACTGGTGCTCGATGACACCGGATACACGATCAAGTCCGTGTTCCGCTCGCATCCCGTGCCGTGGTCCGACATCGCTGCCGTCGGGACACTCGACGGACTGCACGGTCGAGACCGTCGGGTGGCGATCAAACTCACCGACAGCGCTGCAGCGCACGACCCCGACGCAGCCGAGATCGCTGCCGCCATGGGCGGCTATCACCGCACGCTGCCGATGGACTACGGCCTCGACGCAGAGGAACTTGCAGCCCTGATGCGCACCTATCTCGAGCGGGGCTGACTCCGCCGTTCTGCTCGGAACCGTTCAGGTCAGAACGGCACCCAACTCCCGTGGAACCCGTGCGGCACACGCTGGGGGATCGGCACCCGTGCGAGCGGCGCCGCTGCGGTGTCATGTGCGTCGAGGATGACGAACGACGACGTGCCCGCTGCACGGTCGTACACGAACATCATGATGTAGCCCTCATCCTCGCCGGCCCCGTCGCTTGAGGGAACGAACACCGGCTCGCCGAACATGGCGTGGGGTCCGAGGTCGTAGCGCTCGTACTTCTTGGTCTCGAGGTCGTACTTCGCGATGACGGTCGGCGCCTCGAACCCATTGGGGTCTGCCGGATCACGCGGGGCGACCGCCCAGCCGTACCGGTTCTTCAGGCCGACGAGTCGGTCGTCGAGGCGGGGGAACGCGTGCGAGACATCGTCGAGCTGTTCCTCGTGCACCTTGCCGGTGGTGAGATCGAATCGCCAGCGCCAGAGGTAGCACGGCTCGAACTTGTCCGCTCCGCCCTTCCACATGGACTCGTGACGCCCGGCATCGAGCCACACGGTGTTGGCACCATCGTCCCACGCATTGAGGATGTGGAAGATGTAGCAGAGGTTGACGTCGAACCACACCGGCTGCGCGCCTTGGCGAGCCTTGTCACGATGCAGCAGTCCGATGCGTGCGCCGTAGCCCTCGTCCCACCCAAAGGGCATCCCGCCCTTGATCGCCTCGTCGAGGCTGAACGTGACCGGGAGGTCGAGGAAGATTGCGTAGTTACGACTCAGCGCGAAGTCGTGCACCATCGTGGGCCCGGGCACGTCAATGGGCTGGCTGTGCACGTGGTTCCCGGCGGCATCCACCACGTGATAGGTGACGTAGGGCGCCGAGATCAGTTCGTAGCCGAACGAGTGCATCTCACCGGTCTCGGGACAGATGTGCGGGTGCGCACTGAACGGGGTGCGCAGTCGCCCGCCGAAGTCGCAGGGGCCGAGCGTGTCGAGATCGGGCGACAACTCGTTGGGGTAACTACCCTCCTCGAGGGCGAAGATGCGCTTGGCGTGCGCGAGCACGTGCGTGTTGGCGAGGCCAACGGTGAAGTCCATGGTTCCGGTGAGCGCATCGAGGCGATCGGCGCCTGCAAGTGCCTTCGTACGCACCCAACGGTTGCGGTACCACTCCGCACGACCGTCACGCAGTCGAATCCCGTGGATCATGCCGTCGCCGGCAAACCAGTGCATGGTCGGACCGTTGGCCGGGTTCGCGCCGTTGCGCAGGAAGCGGCCGTCGAGATCCCGGGGGATCGCCCCTTCCACGGGCAGATCATGTGCGTCGATCTCCGTGAGCACGGGTGCGTAGTTGCCCCGCATGTGCCACGGCAGAGAGGTCTCGGGACGATCTTCGAGTGCAGTCATGACGAGTATTCAACCACCGGGGTCAAGCCCCAGACACCCGAGTGCTGCAGCGTGGGATCACACGTCGAGCACGACGAGGTCGTGTTCCACCACATTCAGTGGATCCGGTCCGCCAGCAGCCGCGACCACGATGTCCTCGAGACGCATCCCCCATGCGCCGGGTACGTAGATACCCGGTTCGATGCTGAATGCGTGCCCAACTTCGAGTGGACGCCTGTTGCCCTCGACGATGTAGGGATCCTCGTGTGCGTCCATGCCGATCCCATGCCCGGTGCGGTGGACGAAGTACTCGCCGAATCCCGCATCGGCGATGATCCGGCGTGCTGCGCGATCCACCTCCTCGCAGGGCGTTCCCACCACTGCCGCCCGAACCGCTGCCTGCTGTGCCGCATGCAGCACGTCGTAGGCGTCACGCACATCGGACGGCGGTGTTCCGAGCGAGACGCACCGCGTGATGTCCGAGCAGTAGCCGTTCATCGTTCCACCGAAATCGCACAGCACGAGTTCACCGGCTCGGATCACACGTGCTCCGGGTGTGTGGTGCGGCGACGCAGCGTTCTCGCCTGCGGCGACGATGGCGAAGTTCACCATTTGATGACCCTCGGCAACAATGCGTGCGCCGAGGTCGGCCGACACCTCGGCTTCAGTGCGACCGACAAGAGGAATCCGCCCGGCCTGGAGTTCCGAAGCGATCCGATCGACAGCGGCGCCCGCGGCGCGGAGCGCGGCGATCTCGGCGGCGTCCTTGGTCATGCGCATCGAACCCACGACGTCGACGGCACGTACGTAGCTTGCGTTGCTGACCAACGGCAGCAGTTCGACGAGGAATCGCGCCCACATCTGATCGCCCACGGCGATTCGACTGGACCGCCCCACGAGGCGGGCCACGATCTCCACCGGGTTCTCGGTCTCGGCCCACGGGCGAAGTTCGAACACACCGGGCTGTTCCGTCACTCGGGGTGCCTCGAGGCCCGGGATCACCATGGTGGCCATACCAGCGCGTGGGATCACGAGCATCGTGAGGCGTTCGAGCGGCATGGCGTGGTAGCCGGTGAGGTACGGAAGATCGAGTCCGAGCGAGAGCAACACCACATCGATGTGCTGAGACGCCATGGCTGCCCGCACGCGATCCATGCGGGCGGCGTAGACCGATGTGTCGAGCGGGGCGGTCGCACCGGGCGTCTGCATGCAGCCATTCTTACGGCCCCGACGCTCCGCGACCCACCTTCGGGCCGTGTAGCCTGCCCCCTTCGGAGTTATCGGATGCAGCGAGACACATTTCTGGGGGCGCTCAAGCGTCGGTGGTGGGTGGTAGCCGCGGCTTTCCTGATCGGCATCGTGGCGGGCGCTGCACCCTCGCCGAGCAAGGCTCGCGACGTCGCTCAGGCCTACGAGGCCACGCACACCCTGCTGCTCACGTCGAATGACCCGTCGGGCGCCATCATCTCCGACACGCTGAACCTCTCCGAGGTCGAGTTGTACGCATCGGCAGGCGAGGTTCCCCGCCGCGTCGCCGCGGAACTGGGCATCGCCAACGCAGCGCAGCTCTCGCTGCAGGTCGACACCGAGCTCGACGGGAGCAACGGCTCGCTCGCCATCTCCACCCGACAGTCCACTGCGGCTCGGGCCGAGGACATCGTCGACGCCTTTGCCAAGGAACTGAGCGACTTCATCGCCGTACGACAGGACGAGGTACGCGAGCAGCGACTGAACGCCGCCACGAGCCGCGTTGTCGAGCTCAAGGCAAAGGTGACCGAACTGGCCGCCAAGCTCGCGCAGTCCCCGACCGACCCGCTCGTACAGGCCGAGCTCGATGCCGCCACACGGCAGTACGGCACCGCGTTCGAGACTGCCGAACTGTTGTCGGGCGAACCGCGCACCATCACCTTGGTCACCCTCCAACCTGCCGAGGCAGTTGCGGTACAGACCGAGGGCTTTCAGGCTCCCCGGTCCCGCACCTCGCGCGGATTGCTGCTCGGCGTCGTGGGAGCCATCCTCGGCGGCGGACTCGTCCTGCTGTTGAATCTCGTCGACCCGAGGATCCGCCGCCGCAGTCAGGCCGAAGCGATCTTCGGCACTCGCGCACAGCTCACCATTCCGTCGTCGATGCGACTCGGCGAGCGCACTATCTGGGTTCGCCGTGACCGTAACGACGCGATCGGCAACGCCTACCGCGCGCTGCGCAGCGTGCTGGCACTGGCGCACCACGACCGTGCCGACACCTCGCGGGCACCGATCACGCTCGTGCTGTCCTCCGGGCCGGGCGACGGCAAGACCACTGCCACGGTCAATCTTGCGGCGGCCTTCGCCGAGACCGGTGCGCGCACGGTCGCCGTGAACACCGACTTCCGTCGCCCCAGCCTCAGTGGGGCGCTCGAGGCGCTGGGCGGTGCAGTTCATGCCGCCGAAGCGCCGGTGCGACTGCCCATCGTCATCTCGCAAGCCGTGCCCGAACTGCGCGTGTACGACGAACGCGCCGTGGACACCGAGGCTGTCCCCGGCGAGCTTGCCCGCCGCGTCACCCGCAACCTCGCGAACCTCACCGAGATGTACGACGAAGTCCTCCTCGACTCTCCGCCGATCTCACTTGCCGCAGAGGTGTTCGAATTCCTGCCCGTCGCCGACACCATCGTGGTGCTCGTTCGACTCGGCCACACTCGGCTCGAAACCGCCACCAAGGCAGCCGAGACACTCCGGGCGCTTGGCATCGACGACTTTCTGCTCGTCATCGTGGGCGGCGCCTCGCAGGAGGACGGCGCCTATTACTACGGCACAGGAGGCACGGCCTCTGCAGCGCAGCGCGGCCGTGACTTTGCGATCGAGCGGCTCCGGCGCCTGCGATCGGCCCCGGGTCCGGACGACACCGCTCGATCGGTCGACTGAGGCCAGGCGATGCTTCGGGCACGCAGGGGAGACATCTCGGCCGTGCTCGGCCTTGCGGCGACACTCGTGGTCCTTGCGATCATGATGCAGAACCTCTCGTACGAGGTCTGGGCCGGCATCCTCGTAGTTCCGGTTCTCGCGGCGCCCTCTCTGCTGCTGCTGCGTGTGCTCACGCGCCGTGCCCACCGGCACCTGTTCATCATTTTCGTCGCGGGACTCGCAGCAAAGTTCGTTGCGTCGATCTTGCGCTTCTACGTGTTCGCATCCCTCTACTCGGGCGACGGCGACGCAGGGCTGTACTACGACACTGGCCTCGCTCTGGCAGCCAGGGTTCGAAACGGTACGAGCTCGATCTCTACCGTGCTGCCGTGGGAGACGGGTCTGGAGTTCATGTACCGCATCGCTGGACTGGTCCTCACCGTGGTAGGCCCCACCAAAATCGGAACGTTCTTCGTCTTTGCGATGCTCGGATTCTGGGGAACGGTGCTCATCGTGCTTGCCGGCTGCCGCGCCGTTCCGGGGATCAACCAGCGTCGCTATGCAACGTTCTGCATGCTCGCACCATCGCTGCTGTTCTGGCCGGCGAGCATCGGCAAGGAAGCCACGGTGCTCCTCGGCATCGGCCTCTTCGCGTACGGCGCTTCCCGCCTGCTGGCCTGGGACCGCAGACTGCTCGGCATTCTGCAGATCGGAATCGGCGGTTTCATCATTGCCTCCGTGCGTGCTCACCTTGCCGCACTCTTCGTGTTCGGTCTGGTAGTGGCCCTGCTTCAGGTCGCCTTCGTGCCCACCGCGACCACCATCACGCGAAAGCGAACCTCGTTCGCCGTACTCGCGGTATGCGCAAGTGCGTTGCTCGTAGTAGTCGCATTTGCGGCCGTTCGCAGGCTCGGTGTCGACAACCCGAACACCGGCTTCTTCGAGGATGTGTCTGCTGCGCTCGACAAAGCCAGCGTCGTGAGCGACAGCGGCGGCACCTCGTTCACCCCGGTGGACACCGATAACCCGCTGATGTGGCCGTACGCCATCGTCCGCACACTCTTCCGACCGCTGCCGATCGACCTCGACGGACCCAAGACGCTGCTGCCCATGCTGGAGACCACCCTGCTGGCCGGTCTCATCGTCGCATCGGCAAGCCGACTGCGCAGGATCGGCAGCATGCTTCGCCGCTCGCCCTACCTCACCTTTGCGTTCGTGACCACCGCACTGTTCGGGCTTGCCTTCAGCGCTATCAGCAACCTGGGTGCACTGATCCGCCAGCGATCGCTCGTATGGGGGTTCCTGCTGCTGCTCGTCTGTCTTCCCGCAGCGAGCAAGTCGGACCGACGCGGATCCGACTGGGCTCGCTCCGATACCGTCGCTGATCCCCGAAAGCGGCGTGATCAGCCCACTGAAGCGGGTGCTGCGGCCTCGCGTGCGTGATAACTGCTGCGCGTGAGCGGACTGGACTCGACGTGCCCGATGCCGAACGACATACCCACGTCGCGATAGCGGTCGAATGCCTCCGGTGGGACCCATCGGTGCACCGGGAGGTGGTTCGACGTGGGACGCAGGTACTGCCCGATGGTGACAATCCCGCAGCCAATCGATGCGAGGTCGGCGAGCACGCCCTCGACTTCGTGGTCGTGTTCGCCCATGCCCACGATGAGTCCCGACTTGGTCCGCAGCCCTGCTGATCGCGCGCGAGCAAGCGCAGCGAGACTGCGTGCATATCCTGCCGACGGTCGAACGGCGCGCTGCAGACGGGGCACGGTCTCGATGTTGTGGTTGTAGACGTCTGGAGCCGCTGCAATCACCGTGTCGATGGCGTCCTGATTGCCGTGGAAGTCACTCACCAGCACCTCCACCGCCGTGGAGGGATTGCGCCCCCGCACCGCTGCGATCACCGCAGCGATGTGAGCAGCCCCACCGTCGTCGAGATCGTCGCGAGCCACCATCGTGATGACGGCGTGTGCGAGGCCCATGCGTTCGACGGCCTCGGCCACACGAGCAGGTTCATCGACATCGGGTGCTTGTGGTTTCTGGGTGTCGACCAGACAGAATCCGCATGCCCGAGTGCAGCGTTCGCCAAGCACCATGAACGTCGCCGTGCCATCGGACCAGCACTCCGAGAGGTTCGGGCAGCCGGCTTCCTCGCACACCGTCACGAGACCGAGCTCGCGCAGGGTGGATCTCACCGCCAGCACCTCGGCACTGAGTCGCACCTTGGGGCGCAACCATTCGGGTTTGCGCTCGGCGACGTCTTTGCCATCGGTGACTCCGGCCCGTGCGAGTCGCCCGAGCAGCCGCACCGGCTGCGCTGCAGGCTCACTGCGGTCAGTGGGGATCGAGTGCTCGGCAGGCTGCTCGCCGAAGTGCTCGCCGGCAATTCGCACCGGCGAACCGGGTCCGGCACCTCGGCTGAACGGACTGAGGTCCATCCCGGTGCGGTCGTGGCGCCACGCCACATCCTGGCGCTCGACGACGCCGTCTCCCCACAGTGCGGCCGCGCGCGGGGTGAGCGCATCGACCACTTGTTCGAGGGTGACCTCGATGCCTTCCTCGGCGAGCGAGGTGACGGGCCGATCGGCGATCCCGCACGGCACGATGTACTCACGCATGTAGCGCAGGTCCGGAGCAACGTTGATGGCAAAGCCGTGCATGGTGCGACCGCGCGTCAGGCGCACACCGATCGCGCAGATCTTCCGAGGTGTGGCGCCAAGCGGATCCACCCATACGCCCGGATATTCACGGAGTCGACCCACGTTCCCCAGACCGAGATCGGTGAGCGTGTCGATGACCAATTGCTCGACAGAGCGGACGTAGGCCACCGAGTCTGCCAACCCGGTTCCACCGCGGCCCCACTTGGGCTGCACCGACACGATCGGGTAGCCCACCAACTGCCCCGGCCCGTGATAGGTCACGTCGCCCCCACGGTTGGCGGCGACCAACTCGGCCCCGACACTCGCCGGATCGACCAACACGTTGCGCGCCAGATCGGCGCTTGCGCCGTGGGTGAAGACATGATGGTGCTCGAGCAGCAGCAGATGCTGGAGCGATCCCTGCTCGAAGAGCGCGTGCTGCAGATCGAGTGCCTCGCGATAGGCGACTCGTCCGAGCCAGCGCACTCGCAGCGTCATGTCACAGCTCCGCAGCCCAGTCCCGGGTCTCGAGTTCACGCTTCACGCGCACCAAGAAGTTCGCTGCGTATGCACCGTCGAATGCACGGTGATCCCAACTCATGGCGAGATGTCCGACCGGATGGATCGCAATCGCCTCGCTGCCATCAGCGGCTGTCACCACGACCGGCTTGCGCACAATCGCGTCGGTGGACAGGATCGCAACCTGGGGTTGGTTGATGATGGCGGAGGTAAGCACCGAGCCGGCCGAGCCATTGTTCGAGATGGTGAAGGTGCCACCCTGGATCTCGTCGGGGCTGAGCTTTCGGTTGCGTGCGCGGGTAGCCAGATCGTTGATCTCGCGGGCGAGGCTGCGGAGGCGCTTGGTGTTGGCATCACGCACCACGGGCACGAGCAGACCCTGATAGTCGAGGTCCACAGCCACACCGAGATCGATGAAGTTGTGCACCGTCAGTTCGTTGTCCGAGACCGAGGCGTTGAGATGCTTGAACTCCTCGAGTGCATCAACCACAGCCCGGCAGATGAAGGGCAGATAGGTGAGCGAGAAGCCTTCGTCGGCCTTCCAGCGGTCCTTCACCGCACCGCGAGCGCGGTCCACGTTCGCGTAATCCACCTCGACCACACTGAAGGCGTGCGGGCTGGTGCCCTTGGACATCACCATGTGCGCGCCCGTGAGCTTGCGGATCTTGGAGAGCTTCACCGTGGTGCTGGTGCGCCCCAGCGAGGCCGCGGCAGGCGCGGATGCAGCGGGCGCTGCGGCGGGTGCGGGTGCGGCTGCAGCGGCAGGAGCAGGTGCCGGTGCAGGTGCCGGAGCTGGCGCTGCGGCCGGTGCAGGAGCAGGCGCTGCAGCAGGTGCCGATGGCGCTTGACCACGACCCTTGGCGAGGGTGTCGATGTGATCGAGCACATCTTCACGGGTGATGCGCCCGCCGAGGCCCGTTCCCTTGATACTTGCCGGATCCAACCCGTGTTCGTTCACGAGGCGACGGACCACTGGCGACAACAGTCGGGTTCCGGCCACGTGATCGCCCACCTCAGCGGCGGGCGCCGCCGGCGCAGGAGCAGGTGCCGGAGCCGGAGCAGCGGCAGGTACCGGAGCGGGAGCAGCGGCAGGTGCAGGAGCGGGAGCAGCGGCCGGTGCAGGAGCGGGAGCGGGTGCAGGAGCGGGAGCGGGTGCAGGAGCAGCAGCAGGTGCCGGCGCAGCCGCGGCAGCAGGAGCTGCACCAGCGGCCCCCACGACGGCAACCACCGTGCCAACTGCAATGGTCTCGCCTTCGATGTGACGGATCTCGGTGAGCGTGCCGGCAATGGGCGACGGCACCTCGGTGTCCACTTTGTCGGTCGAGATCTCGAACAGAGGCTCATCGGCCGACACGGTGTCGCCCACCTTCTTGAACCACCGCAGGATGGTGCCCTCGGTCACGGTCTCACCCAATTGCGGGAGTGCGATCTCGGCCATGTCGCTGATGCTCTCTTTCTCGGTTCGCTGCGTGCCTGATCAGCCGTTGAACGTACGGCCGGTGAGGGAAAGGACGGTCTCGCCGAACAACTCCGACAGACTCGGGTGCGGCTGGATGAATTCGGCGACCTCGTCGACGGTCGCCTCCCAGTTCACGGCGAGGTAACCACCGGACAACTGCTCAGTCACCCAAGGTCCCACCATGTGCACGCCGAGGATCTGGCCCGCAGACCCGTCGGGGTTCTTCTTCGCAATGATCTTCACCAGTCCGTCGATCTCTCCGAGGATCTGGGCACGACTGTTGGCGCGGAACGGATGCTTGGCCACCACCACATCGAATCCGGCTGCCTTTGCCTGCTCTTCGTCGGGGCCGGCCCAGGCCACTTCCGGATGGCAATAGATGGCCCACGGCACCCGGTCGTACTGCACCGGTGTGGGCGACTCACCGAGCAGATCCTTCACCGCCAGCACGGCCTCGGCGTACCCGACGTGAGCCAACTGCGGCGTGTTGATGAGGTCACCAATGGCGTACACGCCAGGCTCACCGGTGCGGCAGTACGCATCGACTTCGACGAAGCGACGGTCCGAGAGCCGCACCTGCGTGCCATCGAGGCCGAGCAGGTCCGGGTAGGGACGGCGCCCGACCGACACGATGACCGCATCGGCCTCGACATCGTCCATGCCCTCGATGTGCACGCGCGTGGAGCCATCACCCACCGGCGTGTGTCCGTTCACCTTGGCGCCGGTGAGGATCTTGATGCCCTTCTTGCCGAAGGACTTCACCACCACATTTGCGAGATCGGCGTCGAGTCCGGGGAGGATCTTGGGCAGACCCTCGAGAATCGTGACCTGCGAGCCGAGATCGGCGAAGGTGGATGCGAACTCGCAACCGATGGCGCCACCGCCGATTACCACCACGCGTGCAGGCACGCGATCGAGCATGAGCACCTCGTCGCTCGTCATGATGGGGCCGCCCACCTCGAAGCCGGGAATCGTGCGAGGCACCGAACCCGCAGCGAGGATCACGTGTCGACCCTGCACGGTCTGGATCGAACCATCAGAGGCGGTCACCGTCACGGTGCGGTTCGGCCCGAGCGAACCGGCCCCGAGCAGATACGTGACCTTCTTGGAGCGGGTGAGCCCGGTGAGACCTTTCACCAAACCGTCAACGATGCGCTGCTTGCGGTTCTGCGCGATGGAGAAATCGATCGCCGCGAGCGACGACTCGATCCCGAAGTCCTTGGCGTGTTGCACATGGCGCGCCACTGCTGCGGTCTCGAGGAACGCCTTGGCAGGAATGCACCCACGGTTCAGACACGTTCCGCCGATGGTGTCTTTCTCCACCAGGGCCACCTGCAGACCCGCCGAGGCTGCATAGAAGGCTGCGGCGTACCCACCGGGGCCGCCACCGATCACGACGAGGTCGAACTGCTGCGTATCAGGCACGGGGATTGAGCGTAACCGCCGGACCCGCGGTCGCGAACGGTTCTCGCCCGACCGCGCGTGGGTCCGTCACAGTCCGAGGTCCCAGGTGACCTGCTCCCCCACGGCCCGATACGTCACCAGCGTGGTCTCGGGCTCGGTCGGAACCACTGCGAAGGCAAGCACGCAGTCGAGCGTTGTCCCGGGTTCGATCGCACTGTCCGAGCACGAGACCGGCTTCGCTCCGGTTGCCGGCCCCGCAGCCAGCGGTTCGGTGAGTCCGCCGGTGAGCAGCGACCACCCGACGAGCGGCTCCGAAAGCGACACCGCCGCAGACGGGGCGAGGGAGAGACGAACCGTGACCCGGACATCGCGCTCGGTGACCTCACGGGAGAGCACTTGGGCAGTGACGCTCGAGAGTTCCACCGAGTCACCGACCGACAACAGACTCGTTCCCCCATCGCTGATCCGGAGCAACTGGACGCTGCCCGCAACGAGGATCGCAAGACCGCACGCCAACGCAAGCAGGATCAGTTTGCGCGTACTCACCGCCGTCGGAGTCTACGCCCCGAGGCGGCAATCGATATATGCCTTCGACTGAGCCGACGACATACGAGATGGGTTTTTGCCGCGCAGACACTGCACTCGAACGAGCTCGAACGGGATCTGGCTCGCATCGAGCAGGCCGCGCTTCACGAGATCCTGCATGCACGCCGATGCAGCGCTTGCAAGGCGCACGTAGAGGTAATCGGCTAGGCGAGCGATCGACGGTGCGAAACGCAGGCTCTTCCAGCCGCACTCCGGAGCGAGGAAGGTTCCGCTCACGATCGATCGGGGGAAGCGGCCGTCACGGAGTCCTGCGTTCACACAGGCGACCACGGCGTCGTAATCGCCTACGGCAAAGCACTCGTTGTACCGGCCGTACTCATCGACGGTTCCGGTCTCCGACGAGGTGGGACCCGTTCCGCCATCGGGTTGTACCGGATCATCGGTGGCCGGTCTGCCGGTGAGCACTCGCACGAGCGCTTCGATGTCGTTCGCGAT
>JAFMJD010000051.1 GCA_017853685.1 Actinomycetota bacterium
GTCAGAACGAGGGTTGGCGTGAGGTCACGGCACCCGGACGTTTCATGATCGTGCTCGCAGTGGTGGTGGGCATCGTGGGCATCGTGCTATTGGTGATGAACCGTGTGGTGGCCGTGGCGGTGCTCGGGGTCATCATGTCCACGATCTCGTTCTTCTTCAATCTCGCGTGCCTGAGCGTGGTGAACGACACGCAGGAGAAGTTGGGTGCGGGCAGAATTGGTGCAGGCGTGCCGGTGGCGATCGCCGGTGCGGCCGCTGCCCTCATCGGCTCGATCAGCGCGACGGCGAAACGCCGTCGCGCCGTGGTGGAGTGACGGCGAAACGCCGTCGCGCCGTGGGCTAGCCTCGGCGCATGCGCCAGAAGGGTTTTCACCACGTTGCGTATGCCTGTCGTGATGCCGAGGTCACGCGGCATTTCTACGAGGACCTCATGGGGTTCCCGCTCGTGCACACCGAGATGGCGGCGCTGCATGCGCCCGACGGAACGCCGGGCTACATGCGGCACCTGTTCTTCGATGCAGGGGCGGGCGAATCGATTGCGTTCTTCGATGTTCACGGTGTGGGTGAGCGTCCCGACTGGAAGTCGGATCTGTCGGAGGCCAATGGCCTGCCGGTGTGGGTGAATCACTGCGCGTTCTGGGCTGATGCCGATCAGCAGGAACGCACCAAGGCGCGCATGCAGGCTGACGGCATTGCTCCGTTGATGGAGATCGACCATGGCTGGTGCCACTCGGTGTACTTCATCGATCCGAACGGGATCATGGTGGAACTGTGTCGTGACACGCCGGGACTGCCGCACGATCCTGCTGCGGCGCGCACCATGCTCACCCAGGTACCCGACCTGTCGGGCGCCCGTGCGCCGCGCGCCTCGGGGTGACGCTGCTCAGCGCGCCTTGTCGAGGAACCGAGCGGTCTCCACAACCACCCGGGTGACTCGTCCGGTGGCCACGAGACCACGTGGATCATTCACGTTCACGTGGAAGGTGAGGCGTCGGCCCTCGATCTTCTCCAGCACGGCTTCGGCGCACACCTCGATGCCGACTGCAGTCGGTTGCAGGTGATCGATCTGGACACGCATGCCCACGGTGGTCTGTCCGTCGGGGAGCACACCATCGATGGCGGCCACTGCGGCCTCCTCGCACAGTGCAACGACCTTGGGGGTGCCGAGCACCGGAACCGATCCCGATCCGAGGGCGACCGCGGTGTCGGCCGGGGCCACGGTGTGGCGGATCTCACCGCGTGCGCCGGCTTCGAGTGCCATTGGGTGGAGGCTACGCCGTAGACCTCGCATGGCCCACCACCATCTAGCCTGAGCACATGCAAGATGTTGCGTCGAGTGTGATTGAACCCGATGTGCTGTCCCGTGTGCTGGGAAGCGCGATGGCAACCGGCGCCGAGTTCGCCGAGGTGTACGCCGAGGACAAACGGGTGACTGGCCTGGGTCTCGACGACGGCAAGGTGGAACAGGTGTCGAGCGGACGTGACCGCGGTGCGGGTATCCGTGTGGTGAACGGCGAGACCACTGGGTTTGCATACACCTCCGATCTGACCGAGACCGGACTGCTGGCAGCGGCGCAGGCGGCCGCGCAGGCGGCGGCCCGTGGTGGCGTCGGCGTGCGCAATGTGGGTCTGGTTGCATCCCCGGAGCGGCGCGTCAGTCCGGTGGAGGTGTATCCGGACTCGATTGCCAAGGCCACCAAGGTGGAGATGCTGTTGCGTGCCAACGACGCAGCACGCGCTTCGGGTTCGTCGATCGTGCAGGTCTCGGCCGGCATGGGCGACAGTCGCAAGCGGATTCTCGTCGCGAACAGCGATGGTCTGTTGGCTGGTGACGAACAGGTTCGCATCAACTTCCGTGTGTCTGCGGTGGCGAGTGGCGATACCGGCATGCAGACCGGCGTGCAGTCCATCGGCGGCACCATCGGGTTCGAGTTGTTCGACGACAACGATGTGGAAGACCTGGCCCGCCGCGCTGCAGCACAGGCGCTCACGAAGCTGCGCGCGCGTCCGGCGCCCAGCGGATCGATGCCGGTGGTCATCAAGTGCGGAACGGGCGGTGTGCTCTTCCACGAGGCCTGCGGTCACGGCCTCGAGGCCGATCTGGTGTCCAAGGGCGCCTCGGTCTACGCCGGTCGCCGTGGCGAGTTGGTGGCGTCGCCGCTCATCACGCTGGTGGACGACGGAACGATGCAGGGGGAATGGGGTGCCATCGGCATCGACGACGAAGGACACCCGAGCCAGCGCAATGTGTTGATCGAGAACGGCGTGCTCACCGACTACATGTGGGACTTCCTGCGCGCACGCAAGGAGGGTCGGGCCCAGTCCGGAAATGGGCGGCGTCAGGGCTACATGTACCTGCCCATGGTTCGCATGACGAACACCTACGTGCTGAACGGCACCGAGGACCCCGATGACATCGTGCGGGCCACCGACCGCGGTGTGTACGTGGCGCAACTCGGCGGTGGGTCGGTGGACACCGCGTCGGGCGACTTCGTGTTCGGGATGGTGGAGGCGTATCTGATCGAGGACGGCCGCATCACCGAACCACTCCGCGAGGGCAACCTGATCGGCAACGGACCCCAGGTGCTCCAGGACATCGATCTGTTGGGCAACGACTTCGCGATGGGCTCGCCGGGCACGTGCGGCAAGGACGGCCAGGGTGTGCCGGTGGGCGATGGTCAACCCACCCTGCGGGTGCGAGCACTCACCATCGGGGGAACTGCAGCATGAGCGAACTGTTGGCGCTGGCCGAACAGGTGGTGGCCCGCGCACAGAGTGGCGAACAGGTGGAGGCCTACGTGTCGAGGGGCACCGAGACCTCGGTGCGCGTGTACGAGGGGGCGGTGGAGCAGTTCACCTCCGCCCAGTCCGAGGGCATCGGTGTGCGGGTGATCCGTGACGGTCGCACCGGCTTCGCGTACGCAGGAACGCTCGATGCTCGCGTCATCGATGAGGTGCTCGCCGATGCGCGGGACAACGTGCAGTTCGGCACGCCCGACGAATACGCCGCGCTCGCATCGCCCGACGGTGTTGCCAAGTCACCGCTGGTGCTGTGGGACGAACGTCTCGCGTCGTTCGGTACCGACGACAAGGTTCGTCTCGCCATCGATCTCGACCGCATGACGCGCAGCGGCGACTCGCGCATCCGCGTCGAGAGCGCCGACTACTCCGACGGTGCGGGTGAGGCGGCGGTGGCCACCTCGACGGGTATCCGTGCGTCCGGTCGGGAGAACGGCTGCTACGTATCGGTGAGCACTCTGGCCGACGACAACGGCGAGACCATGACGGGCTTCGGCTTCGCGGTGGGGCGTGATCCTGCATCGCTCGATCTCGACCGCGCAGCGCGTGAGGCCGTCGAACGCGCAACCCGCCTCTTGGGCGCGGGCAAGCCGACGAGTCGACGTACCACGGTTGTGCTCGACCCCTTCGTCACCGCACAGTTCCTCGGGGTGATCTCGGCCACCGTCAACGGCGAGTCGGTCGCCAAGGGTCGTTCGCTGTTCCGTGACCGCCTCGGCGACACCGTGGCCTCGCCGCTCATCACCCTCGTGGACGATCCCACCGACCCGCGCGCGTACACCGCCACCGAGGTGGATGGCGAGGGATTGGCGGCGCGTCGCAACCTCATCGTCGACAACGGGGTGCTCAACACCTTCGTGCACTCGTCGTACTCGGCGCGGCGTCTCGGCACCACCTCCACCGGCAACGCCGTGCGGGGCGGCTTCCGTGGAACGCCCGGATGCGGCTGTATCGCCATGCAACTGGTGCCCGGCACCCGTTCGGCCGAAGAGATCATCGGTGACATCGACGACGGTGTGCTCATCCAGATGGTGCAGGGCCTGCACTCCGGGGTCAACACCGTGAGTGGCGACTTCTCGACGGGTGCATCGGGTCTCACCATTCGCAATGGTTCGCTCGCCGAACCGGTGCGCGAGTTCACCATTGCGTCCACGCTGCAGCGCATGCTGCTCGACGTCGCCGAACTCGGAAACGATCTCGAGTGGTTGCCCATGCGCGCAACGGGTCTGTCGATGGTGATCCGTGACGTGACGGTGAGCGGGTCCTGACCGTGCCGGCACCGCACGCCGCCGCAGTGGGTCGTCACCCGCATCTCGCCGAGCCCGTGCGGTCGGGATGGGTGCGGGTGGACATGCACAGCCACACGATGTGGAGCGGCGACTCCACCACCACCCCCGACGAGATCGTGCAGGCAGTCGTCGAGAGCGGTATCGACGTGCTGTGCATCACCGACCACAACTCCATCAAGGGCGCGCAGCAATTGATCGACACGCTGCCGTGCCGTGTGGTGGTGGGCGAGGAGCTCAAGACGCACGCCGGGGAGATCATCGGATTGTTCCTCACCGAGCACCTGCCGTTCGGGCTCGCCCCGCGCGAGGCGGCCGAGGCTGTTCGCGCGCAGGGTGGGGTGGTGTACATCCCGCACCCGTTCGACCCGATGCGGCGCAATCTCTCCGAGCCGGCACTCGACGATCTCGTTGCAGCCGGACTCGTCGATGCGATCGAGGTGATCAACGCGAAGACGTCACTGCACTCGCTCAACGAACGCGCCGCGCGCTACGCCCAGACGCACGGCCTGTTGGCAGGTGCCGGCAGCGATGCACACGTACCCGACGCATTGGGTGCCGCCTATGTGGAGATGCCCGACTTCGACGGTCCGCTGCAGTTCCTCGAGTCACTGCGCAGCGCACGACCGGTGGGGCACCACTGGGATCAAGCGCGGCCCTGGCGTGCGCGCATCGTGCCGTCGGTGTAACAACGACACGGACGCGTGCGGCCCGACCGGCCAGGCCGAGTCGTTGGCCTGAGTCGTCAGATCGTGTTGCTGAGGAGCAGTGCGAACACCACGCCGGCGGCCAGTACCCGGTACACACCGAAGATCCGTAGGTCCCGTCGGTTGAGGTACTCGACGAACAGGTTGATCGCGGCGGCCGCCGACACGAATGCTGCGGCGATGCCCACGAGCGGCGCACCGATGCCGAGGCGGTCGACGATGCCCGAGCCGTTGGTGACGAGTTCGTAGAGGGTGGCGGCCGACAGCGTTGCGAGGCCGAGCAGGAAACTGAACTCGACAGCGGCCCCGATGGTGAGGCCGGCAGCGACGCCGCCCACGATCGTGGTGAGACTGCGGCTCACGCCGGGCCACAGCGAGAACACCTGCATGGCGCCGATGATGGCGGCGTGGCGCACGGTGAGTTCTTCGAGTGGGCGTCCGATGCGGCCGCGGTCACGCAACCACTTCGCTCCGACGAGGAGTCCGACGCCGCCCACGAGCCACGCAATCGCCACCGGACCGGGGCTGAGCAGGTGGTCGCTGATGGGATCCTCGAGCGCCTTGGCAACGATCCCGACGGGAACGAACGCCACGATGATCGCGATCAGCAGGCGGCGTCCCGTCACCGAATGCCCGACGACGCCGGACACGATCTGGCGGACACGTCGGCGGTACAGCAGCAGCACTGCGAGGATGGCCCCGAGTTGGATCACCACCGTGTAGGAGTCGAGTGCATCGCGCGCTTCGCCCTTGGGAGGATCGAGATCCAGGAATCGTTCGGTGACCACGAGGTGGCCGGTGGAACTGATGGGGAGGTACTCAGTGATGCCCTCCACCACGCCGAGCGCCAGTCCGTCGGCCCAACTGAGTCCCGCAACGTTCGTGCTCGACTGACTCTCGCCCGATCCGGCGGGAGCCGCGGCAGCTGATCCGGCGACACCGAGCACGATGGCAGCGAGCAGTGCGGCCAGTGCGCAACGTGTCCTCGGCCCGTGTGGTTCGCGCCGCGATCCGACTCGGTGCCACAAGGTCATGGAGGCCGAACCTAGTGCACGTAATGCCCGTTTCGGTGGACGCGAAGCCGACTCGATCGATGTGTGTCGTGTGCGACGAGTGTCGCCGCCGGTGCGTCAGTTCGCCGATGCCGGCGACGCTGCGCCGGTGGACGCGGCAGGCGCCGCAGTGCTGCTCGACGACTCCGACGTAGTGCTCGACGACGCAGTGCTCGACGATGCAGTGCTCGTCGACGACTCGCTCGACGAGCTACTCGATGCGCCGCTCGACGAACTGCTCGACGACACACTCGATGACGAACCGCGGCTGTCGGTCTTGTAGAAACCGCTGCCCTTGAACGTGACACCGACTGGTTGGAAGACCTTCTTCACCGGTCGCACCACACCGTCTTTGGGGTGGGCGAGTTCGGTCAGCGTGGCATCGGTGAAGGCCTGCTGGACCTCGATGGTCTCGCCGGTCTCGGTGAACTTGTAGACGTAGGTGGGCATCGCAGGCTCCGGGCGGTGAGGACTCGACCGTGGGGGCCGCTCGTTAGCACTCGAACGGCGCGAGTGCCAGTGTACAAGCGCGGCCCGGGGCCACGCCCGTCCGGCGCCGGGCTCGGCCGCAAAATCGGCACGGCGGCAAAATCGGCACGGCGGCAAAACCGGCACGGGCAGCAAAACTGGCACGGCTGGGTCCGGCCGGTGCAGAGTCCACGGGTGACCAATGCCTCGATGCACGTGCCGTCCACCAACGGCGTGTCCCTCATGCTGCACGACCTCGGGGGCGATGGCCCGCCGGTGTTGCTGTGCCATGCCACCGGATTCCACGGCCGCACCTACATCCCGTTCGTGGCGCACCTCACCGATGCGTACCACGTGTGGGCACTGGATTTCCGTGGACACGGGGCCAGCACACCGCCGGCCGACGAGCACTTCGCCTGGTCGGGGATGGCTGACGACGTGCGGGCGTGCGTGGCAGCGATCAACGCCCACGACGGCGCCGAGGGCCGGTCCATGCGAGCGATCGGGCACTCGATGGGCGGAGCCGCAATCCTGCTCGCCGAACTGGAGTCGCCGGGCACGATCGAGCAGGCCTACCTGTTCGAGCCGATCGTGTTTCCGGCCGGGTGGGAACGTCCCGCAGACGGCAGCAACCACATGGCCGGACCGGCACGCAAGCGCCGCGAGGTGTTCGCATCACGTGCCGAGGCGATGTGGCGGTACTCGGGGCGCCCGCCGCTCAATCTCATGCGAGCCGATTGTCTCGCCGCCTATGTCGAGTTCGGGTTCGACGATCTTCCCGACGGATCGGTGCGTCTCGCGTGCCGCGCCGAGTACGAGGCGCGCACGTTCGAGGCCAGTGGTCTGATGACGAGTGACCGCGCCGCAGGGGTGCAGGTGCCGGTGGTGGTGGGCGTGGGTCTGGCCGACAAGCAGTCGAACACCATGGCGTTCGCCCCCGCAACCGCCGAGGCACTGCCGTACGGGGTACTCAAGGAGTATTCGCACCTCGGCCACTGGGGTCCGCTCGAGGATCCGGTGACGATTGCGGTGGACGTACGCGAATTCTTCGGCGCCGCGCGCGCGTGAGCGCGCGTCAGGTGCGGTAGCGCTGCTCGATGGCGAGATGCTCGTCGAGGTTCACCAGATCGGTGAATGCCGTGAAGTCCACCAGATCACCGAGGTGGTCGCGCATCGTGCCGCGTTCGTGGAGTGTGCGCAGCGCTGTCTGGGCTGCGTCGACGATCGAGAACAGCAGCGACAACGGCGACACGATGAGGGTGAACCCGATCTGAGCGAGTTCGCCGGGCGTGAGCAGCGGAGTGCGACCGGTCTCGACCATGTTGGCCACGAGCGTGCAACCCGGCAGTGCTGCGGCGATCTGCTCGAGTTCGTCGACGCTCTCGGGTGCCTCGACGAAGAGTGCGTCGACGCCGGTGTCACGCGCCATGCGTGCCCGTTCGAGGGCCTCGGGGAGCGAGGCCGCGGCTCGTGCGTCGGTGCGTGCGGTGACGAACAGTGGATCGGTGCTGCGCTGTGCGGTGTCCACCGCGGCACGCAGCTTCGCCAGCCAGTCCTGGCGGTCGATGACCTGCTTGCCGGACATGTGTCCGCAGCGCTTCGGCCACACCTGATCCTCGAGGAAGATTCCCGATGCGCCGGCCTGCTGCCACAGTTCCACCGTGCGCACCGTGTTGAGCGGGTTGCCGTAGCCGGTGTCGGCGTCCACGACGAGATCGAGCTCCGGATTCGCCGTACAGACTCGGCGTGCCACCTCGGCCATCTCGGCCTGGGTCAGGTAGCCGATGTCGGGAACACCGAGCAATGTGCCGCTCACGGCATAGCCGCTCACGAATGCAGTGGTGAATCCGGCGCGGTGCACGAGTCGGGCGCTGAGCGCATCCCACACACCGGGCATCAGTACCGATTCGCCTGCGGCAAGACGACGGCGCAGGCTCGTTCCACTCACGAGTTCGAGGGTAACAAAGCAGCCGTGGTGCGGTGCCGCTCACTGCGCTCGAGCGGGTGTGCCCGGAGTTCGTCGGCGAGCAGTCGGTACGACTCGAGACGGTCGGCGTGGTCGTACGCCATGGTGACCACCATCAGTTCATCGACATCGGTGCGGTTCACGAGATCCTGCAGGACGTGTCGAACCGTGGATGGGCTTCCCACCACCTGCGACTGCATGCGGTACTGCACGAGGCGTTCTTCCATCGGCGTGTATTGGTGGCGTGCCGCTTCCTCGGGTGACGGGTACAGGCTCGGTCGGCCCGAGCGCAGGCGCACGAATGCAAGCAGACCCGAACCGGCGAGATAGCGCGCATGGTCGTCGGTCTCGGCCACCAAGACCGACACCCCGATCATCGAGTACGGCGCATCGAGATCGGCCGACGGCCGGAACGAGGTCCGGTAGGCGCGCAAGGCGTCCTCGGTGCCTTCGGGCATGAAGTGGTGGGCGAACGAGTAGGGCCACCCGAGCGCGCCCGCAACCTGTGCGCCGTAGTCGCTCGAGCCGAGCATCCACATCGCAGGGCGGTACCCGCGCGCCGGCACTGCGGTGATCGAGCGGTACGGATGGGTCTCGGGGAATCCCCGTCCGAAGAAGCCGAGCAACTGCGCGAGTTGATCGGGGAACTCGTCGGCGGCCGTGGGTGCAGTGCCACGGCGCAGCGCACTTGCGGTGAGCCCGTCGGTGCCCGGCGCACGGCCGAGTCCGAGATCGATGCGTCCGGGGTGCAGTGCCTCGAGCATCCCGAACTGCTCGGCAACGGCCAGTGGCGCATGATTGGGCAGCATCACGCCACCCGAACCGACGCGAATGGTTGACGTCACCTGTGCGAGGTGTGCCATGAGCACCGGTGGCGACGAACTGGCGATACCCGGCATGTTGTGGTGCTCTGCAACCCAGTGGCGCCGGTAGCCGAGCGCCTCGAGCCGGGGTGCGAGTTCGAGCGAGTGCGCGAGCGCGTCGGCAGGAGTAGACCCATCGCTGACCGGACACAGGTCCAGTGCCGAGAGAGCGACGGTGTCGGAGCGCTCGAGTCCGTTCACGTGTGCAGGTCCGTTCAGGTGTAGGAGTCGGGGTGCATGTGCGGCGGCAGCGGCCGCAGGCGTGGATAGTACGGGTGACGCAACGGGTCGCCGGGCTTGAGCAGCAGGGGCAGTCCGGGAGTGCGCGGTGCAGTGTGGCGCGTGCTCGGCCGTTCGGCGTACACGATGTCCTCGCCGAAGCACCGCACGGCCAGTGTGCGACGCCGACGACCCTGGAAGGTGGGTCCGCCGCCGTGCAGCACGCCGGGATGGAAGATCACCACATCGCCGGGAGTGATCTCCCACGACTGGATGTCCCAACGATCGCGTTCGTTCTCGATATCGGGCAGGGGCGGCAGGTCCTGGCCGTAGAAGGGGGCGTTCTGGGTCTCGAGCACGCGGGTCGGGTCGAAGCCGTCGTACATCTGCTGGCGGTGCGTGCCGGGGATGTACTCGAGGCACTCGTTCTTGGGCAGTGGGTCGAGGGTGATCCAGAACGACACGATCTGTTCGCCGGCGATCGGCCAGTACGGGAGATCCTGGTGCCACGGGGTGCGTCGGCACTCACCGCCGTCTTTCACGAAGACATGGTCGAACAGCAACCAGATCTTGTCCGACCCGAGCAGCGCGCTCGCCATGTCGGCGATCGGTGAGGTGTACATGAGGTACTGGAACTCGGGGGTGAGATCGAAGTTGCGCACTGTGTCGATGAACTCGCCGGGGTCGCCTGCGTAGAAGCGCTGCTTGCGGCTCGTGTTGCTCAACACCCGGTTGATGCCCAGTTCGATGAGCGACAGCCATTCGGGATGCAGGAGCTGTGGCATGAAGAGCACGCCGTCGTCGCGGTAGCGACGGGCGAGATCGGGAGTGAAGCGCTCACGCCAGTTGTCGGTGGTGGGTGTTCCGGTGGAGGCCGGAGTCATGGTGTTCATCGTGGGTCCCCCTTCGACGATGTATCCGATCCGGACACTACTCACTGCTGGGCGGGCGGTATCCCACGATGATCACGAGGGCCACCACCACGCCCACGATTCCGTGCAGCAACCAGGCCACCCGAAAGTTCCCGAGCGGGGATCGTCCTCGGTGCTGCAGCATTGCGACCGTGATGGCCACACCGAGTGCCGCACCGAGCTGTCGAACCGTGGTGTAGAAGGCAGAACCCATGGCCATGCGGTCCAGCCGCAGGTATTTCACGGTGGCGGACTGGATGCCGGGGATGAGCACGCCGAGGCCCACGCCGGTGAGCAGCAGCGGCAGCACCATGCGTGTCCAGTACGTGGATTCCTCGGTGAGCAGACCCGCCCGCAGGAACGATGCTGCAGCGAGCGAGAGCGCGGCGGGCACCAGCACCACACGATGCCCGTGGATGTCGCAGTACCTCCCGGCCGGTCGACCGATCACCATGCCCACCAACGGCGTGAACGCCGTGGCGAGACCTGCACCGAGCACCGAGTAGTTCCATTGGCGCTGGAGGAACGACACATCGGCCACGATGGATCCGTAGAAGGGGATCGAGAACAGCATTCCTGCTGCGTTCGCCGTGCTGAACGAACGTGATCGCAGGAGCGAAAGGTCCAGCACCGGCAACCGTGCAACGCGGCACCGCCACACGAAGATGGGCAGCAGTGTTCCTGCGATCGCGTACGCGATGAGTGCCCGAGGTCCGATGAATCCCCACGAGTTGCTCTCGGTGAACGCAAGTGCCACCACGCCTACTGCGCCCACGCCGCACACGATGCTGATCACATCGGGGAGTCCGCGCGTGGACTCGTCACGTGAGTCGTGCAGTACGCGTTGTCCGTAGAGGAACCCGGCGAGTCCCACGGGCACGTTCACGAAGAAGGCGGCCCGCCAGTTCCATGCGTCGATGAGCAGACTGCCGAGGATCGGGCCGGCCGCAGCCGACGTGGATCCGACGATCCCCCACACGGCCAGCGCCGAACTGCGTCGCTCCACGGGGAACTCGGGCAGCACGAGCGCGAGGGCGGCCGGAGCGATGAGCGCAGCACCGATGGCCTGCGCAACGCGTGCGGCGATGAGCACTCCGACGGTGGGGGCGAAGCCGCATGCCGCCGAAGCGCCGATGAAGGTGAGCAGTCCGATGTCGTAGATGCGTTTGCGTCCGTATCGGTCGGCGAGGCGCCCCGAGGTCAGCAGCACCGCGGCAAAGACGATGCTGTAACCCGAGAGCACCCATGACACACCGGTGTCGGATGCATTCAGGTCCCGGGCAATGGTGTCACGCGCAACGTTGACGATCGTGGTGTCGATCGCCGACATGGACACCCCGATCGAGGTGGCCAGCAATGCCTTGGTGCCGCGTGACATCGCCACGTGGGCGACGGTACTGGTCGGGCGCAACGGCGCCCGCATCCGCTCAGAGCAGTGTGACGGTCCCTGCGTTGCCGTCGACGCGGACCATGGCGCCGTCGGGGATGCGCGCGGTGGCGTCTTCCACCGACACCACACACGGGATGCCGAGTTCGCGCGAGACGATCATGGCGTGGCTGCCCATGGCACCCACGTTCACCACGACGGCCGCGGCAGGAACGAAGATCGGTCCCCACGACGGATCGGTCTGCGGGGCGATGAGCACGTCGCCGGGTTCGAGATCGGCGGGGTCCATCGGATCGAGGATGACGCGGGCGCGTCCCTCGGCGACGCCGCCCGAGCCTGCAGCACCCTTGAGCACATCACCGGGACGCGCGACGGCTGCGGTGCTGGCCGCCTTCTTGCGCCATTGCGACATCGGCGGGGGAGTGCCGTCGATGACGAACGGCGGCTCCAACTCGGCCAGCTGGCGGTACTGCGCGTAGCGGCTCGCCAGTGTGACACCGAAGCGATCGGGCTCGTTGTTGTACTCGTCCATCTCGGACGCGAGCAGCATGAAGATGTGCTCCTCGGATTCGAGGTGACCGACTTCCACCATGCGGCGCGCCACTTCGCGCATCGCCACCTTGATCTCGCCGATCACCTTGATGACATTGGTCTTGGCGCGTTCACGGCCGCCGAGGAACACCGCCGAGGACTGGAGCGCAGCCTCGAAGAGTCCGAGGGTCTCGGGGTCGCCGGCGAGCTTGGCCCGGATGTCGGCGGCGAGACGGTCACGTTCGGCGACCGACGCGGCGCGTCGCACCGCGGGGTCCTGCGAATCATCCGACACGCGCATGCGGTCGATGGCACCGAGCGCACCGTCGGGATAGATCTCCCACGACGGTGCCATCGCCTCGTACTCGTTGGCGCCACGCGATCCGTAGTGGAACAAGAAGTCGTCGAAAGCGGTGACGAAGGCCTGCACCTCGGGCTGGGTGCTGGCACGCAGGCGAGCATCGAGTCCGTGAGCGCCCTGCTCGAACAGCGCGCTGATGGCCGCTGAGCGTCGCGCGATCCGGGACAGTGCCCACATCGCCTTGGGCGGCTCGGCAGAGTCCACCTCGATGCCGGCGAGCAGGCGGATGCTCATGGTGACGTCGCCGAGGGCTTCGCAGATGGCACTCAGCGCGCCCGGCCCCACGCTCGAGAGCGTGGAGGCAAACATGCCGGTCTCGAAGGTCTGGCGGACGTAGGCCACCATGGCGCGCACGCGGTTGAACAGTGCGCTCACATCGAGCAACGAGAAGTCGGGTCGGGTGGCACGCAGTGTGTCGGCCTGCCACTTGTCACGGTCCAGCTCGGGGAGTCCGGGAGTGCTCAGCACGAAACCTGCTTGCGCGCCCAACTTCTCGGCGTGCTTGGGGCTCTCGTGCCACGGCTCGGGCTTGTACGGCGGGACATCGGGGCGCTCGTCGAAGAACGCCTTGTCGATGGCGTCGGGCGACGCACCGGGCATGCGTGCGCCGAACACGCGGATGAACGACAGCGGGTTGTACACCTGACCGCCGAACACGCCGAACAGCACCGGGTGGTCCTTGCCGTTGGCGTTGGGGATCTCGTCGAAGTCGTAGACGCCGATGTCGATGTAGGCGTCGCGCAGCGCCTGGCTCATGCCGTCGTGTAGATAGAGCGAGACGAACAGCGGCGAGACGGGCTCGGGGAACACATCAGCGGCGTTGCCGCGGGTCCATGCGGGGAAACGCCCGCCCGGCTCACTGTCGACGATCCAACGGTCCATGTCTGCTCCTGTTCGGGGAATGCGGGAACGCTAGGTGACGGCGTCGTGCGGCCACAACGGCAGCCGGGTGATTTGGGGCGCACCTGCTGCCATGCGGCGGTTGGTGCGGCCTCAGACGTTGAAGCGGAACTCCATCACGTCGCCGTCGGCGGGGTGGTAGTCCTTGCCCTCGATGCGGATCTTGCCGACCTCTTTGGCCTTGGTCCACGAGCCGAGGTCCAGCAGTTCGTCCCAGTGGATGACCTCGGCCTTGATGAAGCCGCGCTGGAAGTCGGTGTGGATGCGTCCGGCGCACTCGGGTGCACTCGAGCCCGCCCGGAAGGTCCACGCGCGGCTTTCCTTCTCGCCGGTGGTGAAGAACGTGCGCAGACCGAGCAGGTGGTAGGCGCTGCGCACCATGCGGAACAGCGCACCTTCGCCCAGACCGAATCCCTCGAGCATCTCGGCGCGTTCGGCGGGATCGGCGATCGATGCGGCTTCGGCCTCGAGTTGCACGCACATGCCGATCACCTCGACATCGTCGCCTGCATCGGCGAGTTCGGCGCGCACGCGTGCCTCGGCGGCGGGGATGGTGTCCAAGTCGTTCTCGCCCACGTTTACCACGGCGAGCACCGGCCGGTTGGTGAGCAGGAACTGCGGGGCGAGTGCTGCGCGCACATCGGCTTTCAACCCTGCGCGGTAGAGCGGCCGTCCGTCGGAGAGCGCATCGAGCGCAATCGCAAGGGCTTCGGCCTCCTCGACGAGCGACTTGTCGTTCTTGGCCGCCTTTTGCACCTTGGGGAGCCGGTTCTCCACCGTCTCGAGATCGGCGAGCGCAAGTTCGAGTTCCACCACGCGCAGGTGCTCGAGCGGGTCTGACGGGCCGGGCACATCGTCGTCGACGAAGCACCGCAGCACGAACACGATCGCTTCGACCTCCCGGATGTTGGCGAGGAACTTGTTGCCGAGGCCCTCTCCCTTGCTGGCGCCCTCCACGAGTCCGCCGATGTCCACCACCTGCACCGCTGCATGCACCACGTTCTTGCTGCGTGACATGGCCGCCAGACGGTCGAGGCGGTCGTCGGGCACCTTGGCCACGCCGATGTTGGGGTCCTTGGTGGCGAACGCATAGGGGGCGGCCAGGGCCCCGCCGCCCGTGAGGGCGTTGTAGAGCGAGGATTTGCCTGCGTTGGGCAGGCCGACGAGACCGAAGCGTTCCATAGCGGAACGCCGAGGCTACCGGGGGTGCTGCGGGCGGACCGGGACGGCGGGTTGCCCGGTGGAAGCTCGGCCGTCTCGAAGTAGGCTCACCGACCTATGTCGAAGAAGACCAAGAAGCGCAAGGCCAAGCTGCGTCGCTCCAAGGCGAACCACGGCAAGCGCCCCAACATGGGTCGGGGCTGACGACCCTCGGGTCTCGCCCCGGTTCGGACGGATCGGCTGAGCAGCATCCCGTCTTGGTGCCCGTGTCACGTCTTGCCGAGATCATCGTGGGCGCCGAGCGCGCCCCCTGGGAACGCATCGGTCTCACCTTTGTCGGTGGGGCCGCCACGATCGGGTCGGTGCGCCTGCGCGTCATTCCGTTCCTGTCGCCGGGTATCCAGACGATCGGTCTCACTGCGACCGAGACCGACGATGCGCATGTGCACGACGGCACATGCGACCACGACCACGGTCCCCGGCCGTCGTTCATCGATGGAGCGCCGGTGCACATGGTGCCCGACGTGCAGGATCGGGCGACTGCTGCCACCGGTGCCACGGTGGAGTCGGGCGAAGTGAGCGGCGTGCTCGATGCGCGTGTGATCGACCACGTGGTGCTGATGACACCGGATCTCGAGCGGACCTGCGAGGCAGCAGCCGCGGCCACCGGTGCGCCGCTCAAGCGCATTCGCGAAGCCGGCCCGGTTCGGCAGGGTTTCTTCCGCCTCGGTGAGGTGATCCTCGAGGTGGTGCAGTCACCCCAGGTTCCTGCGGGTCCGGCCACGTGGTGGGGGTTGGTGATCACGGTGGGGGATGGCCCCGACGACCTCCATGCCGTGTGCGACCGACTGGGCCCCGACGTGATCGGTGCGCCCCGCACGGCGGTGCAGCCGGGCCGGTTCATCGCCACGGTTCGGGCCGAGGTGGGTCTCGGTGTGCCGGTGGCGCTCATGTCGCCGGACCCACGGCGAACCACAACCGTGTAACACCCCCGGCGCATGATGGCGCCATGGACACCACGACCCTCGCCGAGTTCGCGCAAGCGGCGCGCACGCTCGCCCGTGCGGCCCGTCAACGTGATCTCGAGGTGCCCACCTTCCGTTCACCGCCCGCCATCCCGGTAGACCGCAGCATCCGGCGTACCCCGCGCAGCACCGTGGTGGCGGTGCGGGTGAAGGGGCGCCCGTTCGCTGCGGTGGCCGCCGATCTCATCGAGGGCATCATCGTGGCCAACCGATTGTCGGGCCCGGATGCGCTGCGGGTGCGAGGCGCGTTGTGGGCGGCACTCGGATTCGGTGTGGCTGCCGGCCCGCCCCCCGAGCGGCGAGTGGCCTGATCCACTCGGCACACACATCACCGTCGCCGTCACCGTCGCGGTCGGGGCGTGTGTTGTTGCCTCACTAACCTGCGGGCGTGATCCGCGCGGTGTGCTTCGACGTTGCGGGCGTGATGACTCATCCCATCGGGCCCGCATTCGCTGCGCAGGCGACCGCCGCCGGCATCGACCTCGACGAGGCAGTGCGCAGCACCATGGTGGACTTCTCCACCGGGCCCGACGGTGATCGCCCTGCACATCGCCTCGAGCGCGGCGAGATCACCCTCGTCGAGTTCATGTCCCAACTGCATCCTGACGACCGGGCCACGCGCCTGCTCATGGATCCCGCGTCGGAGTTCTTCGTGCCCCGACGCTTCGAACCGCATGCGGTGATGCATCAATTCGTGCAGGAGGTGCGCGAGCGCGGCTACCGCACGGCACTCATCACCAACAGCGTGGTGGAGTGGTTGCCGTGGTGGGACCGCGTGCTGCCCGACGGCGATGTGTTCGACGTGGTGGTTCACTCGTGCCGGGTGGGACTGCGCAAGCCCGATCCGGCTATCTATCGACTCGCACTCGATCGTCTCGGTGTGCAACCGGCCGAGGCGATGTTCCTCGACGACTTCGAGGCGATGGCCGATGCCGCTCGTGAAGTGGGCATGCACGTGGTACACGTGACCGAACACGCAGCAGCGCTGCGAGACGCTCGGGCACTGCTGGACCAACACGTCTGATACGCCGAGTTGTGCCTGCTCAGCGAGCGCGCTGCTCGGCACCCCAGGTGGCGGCGAAGATGGCCGAGGCCCCGATCACGAAGTAGCCGATCACGAAGATGGTGAAGGGACGCACCGATCCGTCGAACGCCCCGCTGGACACGCTTCCGAGGAGCGCGCCTCCCGCAAAGGTGAAGGTGCCGATGATCGATGATGCGGTGCCGGCGATATGCGGCAACGGTGTCATGGCGAGGGTGTTGCTCATCGGCACGAGCCCTTGTGCCATCGGGATCGAGAGACAGATCGCCACGGTGAACACCCAGAAGTTCGGGTGGCCCGACGAGGCAAGGCCCACCACGAGCAGAGCCGCGCTCGTGATGACCCCGACCACCGCCTCGGTACGGATGAGGCGCACCACGCCGAGTCGCCCCACGAGGCGCGCATTGGCGAGCGACATGAGCGCGAACAGCACGGCGATGCATCCGAAGTAGAGCGGGAACCAGGACCCGTACCCGAACACGTCGGACAGGATGACCTCGGAGCCGGCGAGGTACGAGTTCATGATCCCGAAGATGAAGGTCATCGACACCATGAGCCCGACGGTCTGTCGGTGCGAGAACACTTCGCGCGCTGCGCGACCCACCGCGTTGAACGTGAGCGGTCTGCGGCGGTCCTCGTGGAGCGTCTCGGGCAGTCGTCGGCACCACAGCATCAACAGCAGTGCGAGACCGGCGGGAACCCAGAACACCACGCGCCACGGGAAGATGGCAACGAGGAGCGCGCCAAGTGATGGGGCGAGGATCGGGATGATGAGGAACACCGCCATCGAGATCGACATCACGCGTGCCATCGCTGCGCCGTCGTAGCGGTCACGCACCATGGCGATGCTGAGCGATCGCGGTCCAGCGGCCCCGAGTCCCCAGACGAAACGAGAGATGATGATGAGCGGCCACGACGGCGCGAGTGCGCCGATCACGGCGGCAACGGCGTACAGGGTGAGGCCGGCGTTCAGCGGTGCGCGGCGTCCGTGACGGTCCGACACCGGACCATAGAGCCACGGGCCGACTGCAAGTCCGAGGAAGTACGCAGTGACGGTCCATGACACCCGTGACGAGTCGGCCGGCATCCCGAAGTTCGCTCGCATGTCGGGGAAGGCCGGGAGGATGAGGTCGATGCCGAGTGCGGTAGTGGCCGACAGCACGCTCACCAGCAGCAGGAACTCTCGAGGTCCGATGTCTCGGCGCGCAGCACGCGCTGTTGCCGGCTCGATCGACTGTTCGTGGGTGGTCACGCCGTGGTTCCCCTCGGGCGGCGAAACCCGTCACGCCGTCCCGACGAACTGTAGGCAGGTTGCGGGAGCACTCCCGTGATCCGCAGCGGGGTGATGCGTCGCCCCGCGCTGCGGTGTGTCGGTGCATACTGAGCCTTGTTGTGATGTGTCGCACAGACATCGATCGGCAGTCACCTCGCCCGGGTGGCGGAATTGGCAGACGCGGGGGGCTTAAACCCCCCTCCCCGCAAGGGGGTGCGGGATCGAAGCCCGCCCCGGGCAC
>JAFMJD010000052.1 GCA_017853685.1 Actinomycetota bacterium
TGCTGCGCATCGACACCCAGTTGCGCGAGCGCACGCGGCCGTGACGCCTCGATCACCACATCGGCACGTGCACACACACCTGCGAGAGTTCGGCGACCCGATGCGTCGGTGAGGTCGAGGGCGATGGATTCCTTGCCCGAGTGCAGGAGGTCGAAGAAGGCGCCCGGACCGAGTCGGGCGCCATCGGGTCGTTGCGTGCTCTCTACTTTGATCACCCGCGCCCCGGCGGCAGCGAGCAATTGTCCGCACAATGGTCCGGCCCACAACGAGGAAAGGTCCACCACGGTGACCTCTCGCAGTGACTGCACCGGCGGTGCTGCGCCACGCTCCACAGCCGGCAGCACAGCGGTCTGGGTCTCGCCGAGCGCGCTGCAGGCGAGACCCAACAGGGTCGCTCGATCCACCAGATGTCTGCTGGGCAGCGTTTCGACGATCCGCTCGATCGCCAAGGGATCGTGACCGTCCACATCCGCCTCGAGCCATGCAGGAACCGCTGCGTGGTCCTCGTTGCGGGCGAGCGACACGGCAATCCAACCATCGTGCGTGCGCAGCAGCCGTGTGGCACCACCACAACTGACGTCACCCTGACGTTGCTGGCCCGTGATGGCCGCTCGTTCGCCGAGCAACGCCGGGCCGTCGAGCGAAACACGCTCACCGAGTAGCGACGACAGCTGCCCGAGACGTTCGGCCAGCACCTGCATGAACGGCGCCACACCGAGTGGCCCGAGCAGTGGCGGAGCGAACCGGGGTGGTCCACCCGGGCGACCCGTGAGCCACATCGCACCGCTCGCCGCCCATGCTGCAGCACCCTCGCTGCCGTCGGTGGGGCGCAGCGGGGCGGATCGCAGCAGCGAGGAGGCGAGATCGTCCGTCATGTCCGTCGGCGTAGCGTAGGGCTATCGACGTGCAGCGCTTCTCCGAATCGGACCTGTGGAACCTCTGGGTGGTCGGTGCTGCCGAGGAACAACTGAGCGGTTCGATGGTCATCGTCGAACCCGACGGCAGCGGACTCATCGCCGATGAGATCATCCGCTCCACGCCGGCGCTGTTCGTGAGCCACACACCCTGGGCTCCCGCCGATGTAGTGGTGGCGCCGAGTGAGATCCCCCGACTGCTCGACGTCTTCGAACGCACACCACTTGCTGCGATGGCGCTCGTGATCCTGCTCAGGGGAAGCGAACAGCGCTCCGTCCACGATGGCCTCATCGCCGAATCCATCACCTACTCGATGCTGCAGGGCGGTCCCGAGTTCGCTGCGTGGCGCGCGGCATATCGGCCCCGTGAACGCATGTCCGAGATCGGGCCTGCCGTCACACTCGAGGAGACCCCACGACAGTTCGTGATCACGCTGAGTCGCCCGCATGTGCACAACGCTCTCAATCGCCGCATGCGCGATGCGCTCACCGATGCACTGTGGGCAACCCTGCTCGATCCCACCCATCGTCCGGTCATGGTGCGCGGTGTCGGACCATCGTTCTGCAGTGGCGGCGATCTGGACGAGTTCGGCTCGTTCCCCAGCAATGCGGCCGCCCATCTCATTCGCCTCACCCGCAGTCCGGCACGAGCGGTGTACACGCTGGGGAGTCGTATGGCGATGGTGATCCACGGCAACTGCATGGGCGCCGGCATCGAGTTGCCCGCATTCACCGGATCGGTCACTGCCGGTATCGACACCGTGATCGCGCTTCCCGAAGTAGCCATGGGCCTCGTGCCCGGTGCAGGTGGCACCATTTCGCTCCCGCGTCGAATCGGTCGACAGCGCACCGCGTGGCTTGCCCTTACGGGTGAGCGCATCGACGCCGAGACCGCGCTCGATTGGGGTCTGGTGGACCGGATCGTCGACGACGTCGATCGTGTCGGTCGCTGAACAACCACCGTCCACCGCGCCCGCCCGCTACCGTCGACACCGATGGACGAACCCGTGAGGCTCACCGCCTACAGCCACGGCGCCGGTTGAGCCTGCAAGCTCGGCCCCGCCGAGCTGGCGCAGGTGCTGTCGCCGCTGGAATCGAGCATGCATCCCGACCTCTTGGTGGGGATACAGACCGGAGACGACGCCGCTGTGTGGCGCCGCCCGGACGGACGCGCTCTCGTGGCCACCGTCGACTACTTCGCTCCGGTGGTCGACGATGCATTCACCTTCGGTTTCGTCGCAGCCGCCAACGCAGTGAGTGATGTGTACGCCATGGGTGCCGAACCGCTGTTTGCACTCAACATTGCCGGATGGCCCAAGGACCGACTGTCGCTCGGTCTGCTGAGCGATGTGTTCGCCGGCGGGGTGGCAGCGGCAACCGAGGGAGGCTGGGTCGTCGCCGGTGGGCACACAGTGGACAGCCCCGAGCCGTTGTACGGACAGGTGGTCATCGGTGAACTCGCACCCGACCAACTGCCGCTCACCAACGCACACGCCCAGCGCGGCGATGTCCTGGTGCTCACCAAGCCACTCGGCACGGGCGTCATCGCTACTGCGCACAAACGGCTCGATGCAGCAGCAAGCCGACCCGGCGGTGTGCTGGCCGACGCATTCGACCACGCCGTGAGCACCATGTGTCGTCTGAACCGCGATGCCGCGCGTGATGCGCGACGCGCCGGTGCCCACTCGATGACCGACGTCACCGGCTTCGGTCTTGCCGGCCACCTGCACAAGATGATGCGCTCGAGTGGCTTCGCTGCGCGCATCGACCTCACCGAGTTACCCGTGATCCATGGTGCTCGCTCGCTCATCGTCGAGGGTTTCGTGCCGGGCGGGTCGCTGCGCAATCTCGAGTTCGTGGGGAGCGCGCTCACGGGCGGCACCGACGAGGACCGGGCGCTCGTGGCCGACCCGCAGACGAGCGGCGGCCTGCTCATCGCCTGCCCACCCGACCAAGCCGCACATATTCACGACGGCGTGATCATCGGCGAAGTGGTGAGCGGCCCGGCGGGACTCATCTCCTTGGTCTGAGTCGCGCGCGGTAGTCGCCGAACGCTTGCTCGGCGTCGTGCAGTTCGGCGTCGGACAGTACCCGTGGCGATCCAAGTTGATGAGCAGCAAGGTGCAGCTCGCAGAGCCATTCGAGCAACTCGAGTCGGTCGCACGCCTCGGCCATCGTGGAACCCAGGGCGATCGATCCGTGATTCTGCATCAGCGCCGCATGCCGGCCACCGGTGAGTGCCTGTACCACGTGAGCACCTAACTGCTCCGAACCGAACGTGGCGTAGCGCGATGTGCGGGGAGCACCGCCGAGCTGCAGCACGTTGTAATGCAGTGCCGGCAGTTCGTCACACACACACGACACGGCGGTGGAGGCAACCGCATGCGTGTGCGCAATCGCGCTGGCAGCAGTGTGTCGATAGACCGCCAGATGCAACGGCACCTCGCTCGTCGGCACTGCTCCACCGAGGTGCGTACCCGAGAGATCGATCGTGGACAGCGACTCGGCGTCCAGAGAATCGAGCGGCGCACCCGACGGGGTCGCAATGATCCGGTCACCCACCCGAACCGACAGGTTCCCCGACGTTCCGGTCACGAGTCCACGGTCGAACAGTCGCTTGCCCGCATCCACCACCGCCTCCCGTGCCTCGGGGAAATCGAACGGACGGTGTGCGCTCACGGGCCCATCTTCACAGACCGAGCCGTGCCGGGGCTCGAGCATCGCCGGCGGACTGCTCGGTGCCCCCAGCGGAGTGGGAGACTGTGCTCGATGGAATTCATCGCGAACTTCATGACGGTCGATCTGGACCCGATGGCCTGGGCCGCCGAACGTGAGGCCGAGGGATGGGATGTGCTCGGTTGTGCCGACCACTTCTGGTCCGGCGCACGCTCGTACCCGCATGTCTGGGTGACACTCGCTTCGATGGCCGCCGCAACCGAACGGTGTCTGCTCACGACCTCGTTCGCCAACAATCTGTTCCGCAGTCCGGTCGAGTTCGCGCAGGCATCGCTCACCCTGCAGGCAGTGTCACGCGGGCGCTTCGAAGCGGGCCTCGGTGCGGGATGGAGCCGTGACGAGTGCACCGGATCGGCACTCGCCTATCCCGAACCGAACGAGCGCGCGGGTCGCCTCATCGAGGCGGTGCAGATCGTCCGGCAATTGTTCGACACCGGTGCCGCTCGCTTCACGGGTCGCTACTACGACATCGATGTTGCGCGGATCGATTCGGCAAACCGGCGTTACCCCGCACCACCGCTGGTTGCAGCACTCGGCGGACCGCGTACGGTTGCCGGAGCAACACCGTTCCTCGACCGCGTGGAACTCAAGTTGAACTCTGCTGCCACCAAGGGCGGAGCGCTCGATCTGCCCAAGCTTGCCGAGATCCCGGTGGAGCACCTCCACGACATGGTGGCCCGGGTGCGCGCCGTTCACCCCACCATTCCCATCAGTGTGTTCGTGCTCTGCAGCGTGGGCGACGATCCCCAGACACAGGCGGTCGAGCAATTGCTCGGCGACACCTTCTTCGGCGGATTCTTCGGACGACCCGAGAAAGTGGCTGCGTCCATGCTGGCACTCGCCGATGCGGGAGTGAGCCGCGTTCAGGTGAGCCCGTTCAACAACGAATCGTTCTCACTCCTCGCCCCACACCTCTTCGGGGCCTGACGCGTTCTGCGATGAGCGACCAACTACCCGCATGGGTCGCACATGAACTCGCTGGGGCTCGCGTGGCGAGACTCGGCACCACCAGTGAGGACGGCGGAATTCGGATGGTGCCCATCTGTTTCGCGCTCGTGGGTCAGCACCTCGTGAGTGCGGTGGACCACAAGCCCAAGCGCGTGGGACAACTCCGCCGACTCGACGACATGGTTGCCCGTGGTGGTGCCACCGTGCTCATCGATCACTACGACGACCACGACTGGACTGCGTTGTGGTGGATCCGTGTGCGTGGCAGGGCCGAGGTGCTGAGCAGTGATTCGACCGACGCATTCACTGCGCTCGATGCGTTGTGCGCGAAGTACCCGCAGTATGCGCAGCAGCGACCTGGCGGGCCGGTGTACCGGATCGCTCTGGACGAGTTGCGGTGGTGGCGGTATGACGACCCGGCGTCACCCACCAAGGCACCGGACGCTATTTCGACCGATTGAGGAACGCCGCAACACGGGCACGTGCTTCGTCGCCACCGGCAAGTGCAGCGATGCTCTGCTCCTCGCGCAGGTACGCCTCGGCGAGTGTGGATGACGCACCCGCCATCACCAGATGGCGCGCTGCCCCGAGTGCACCAACGGGGAACTTGCTCACCTGCTTGGCAAGCGCCAGTGCCCGTGCATCCACATCGTCGTCGGGCACCACCTCGTTGACGAGTCCCCACTCACGCGCCTCGGCAGCACCCACGGTTCGGTTGGTGACCACCATCTCCATCGCTCGGCGAAGACCCACGATGCGTGAGAGAAAGAACGAGGCACCGCCGTCGGGGGAGAGTCCCACACCGGGATAACCGATCGTGAACGATGCGCTCTCACCGGCCACCACGAGGTCGCAACCCACCGCCATGCCGATGCCGGCTCCTGCGCAGGCGCCACGCACTGCGGCAATGGTCGGTGCGTTCGCCGACTGCAGGTGCAGCATCGCGTCATGCAGGTCGCTCGCAAGGGCATCGATGAAGTCCGACATCGCATCGCCGGCGGATGCGAACTCGGCGATGTCGCCACCCACACAGAATCTCGGCCCGTTCGCGCGCACGATGACGGCAGTGACCGATGAGTCGTGCGCCAGTCGCCGGGTGGCGGACTGCAGCGAGTCGCACATCGCACGATTCAGCCCATTGCCTCGATCCGGGCGGTTCAACGAGATGATGGCGATGCTTCCATCGCGTTCGACGAGTACGGGGGCCTGTGCTGCATCGCTCATGGCCCCATCATCCCAAGTCAGGTGCCGTAGCCGAAACCGAGATCGGGTGCGGTCAACAACGGGAGGAACGGGATCCCCCGCTCGGCGGCCATGGCGCCACACGTCCCGCCACGATCCACGATGACGGTGATGGCCACCACGTGTGCACCAAAGGCGGTGACGGCGTCGACGGCTTCCATGATCGAGGTGCCGCGTGTGACCGTGTCCTCGGTGACGATCACGCGGTCGCCGGGCAGCAGTGCCCCGGCGATACGTCCCGTGACTCCGTGGTCCTTGGCCTCCTTGCGCACACTGAAACTCCGCAGCGGCCGTCCCATCGTGGCCCCGATGGCGGCGATGCCGAATGCAACGGGATCGGCCCCCATGGTGAGTCCGCCGATGGCGTCGGCATCGGCGGGAATCCGCGCAAGTGCGGCCTGGGCGACGAGCAGGATCCCTTCGGGTCGACACGCTGTCTGCTTGGTGTCGAGGAACCAAGCACTCTTGGCCCCGGACTTCAAGGTGAACTCACCGCGCTTGAGCGAGTGGGTGAGTACGTGTTCGCGCAGCGCCTCCGTGATGGCATCCATCCCAGCGACGGTACTCCCCGTGCCGATGTGCACCGGCACCTAGCCTGCGGTCATGGAACTCGACGACGTCTGCATCTTCACCGAACCCCAACAGGGCGCCTCGTACGACGATCTGCTTGCGGTTGCACGCCGCGCCGAGCAACTCGGCTTCGGCGGTTTCTTCCGCTCGGATCACTACCTGAAGATGGGCGGCGTCAGCGGGCTTCCGGGTCCGAGTGACGCACTGGTGTCGCTCGCCGGTCTGGCCCGAGACACCACGCGCATCCGGCTGGGAACCTTGGTGTGCTCGGTGACGTTCCGCCACGCCGGCATCCTCGCCATCACCGCAGCACAGATCGACCAGATGAGCGGTGGCCGCTTCGAGTTGGGTCTGGGCGCCGGGTGGTTCGAGCAGGAGCACGCTGCGCATGCCATTCCGTTCCCTCCCATGGGGACACGCTTCGACATGCTCGAGGACCATCTGGCGGTCATCACGGGGATGTGGGCCGCCGAACCGGGCGCCACGTTCGGCTACTCCGGACGCACCCTGCAGGTGACCGACTCGCCCGGGCTCCCCAAGCCCGTGCAGCGTCCGCACCCGCCGATCATCATCGGCGGCCGTGGCACCCGGCGTACGCCCCAGTTGGCGGCGGCCTATGCATCGGAGTTCAACCGGGCTTTCGCCCCAGTAGACGACTTCGTGGAACGGGTTCGCCTCGTGCGTTCGGCCTGTCAGACCATCGGCCGGGACCCCGACTCGCTCGCCTACACCGTGGCCCTCGTGGTGGCGGTGGGCGCCGATGAGGCCGAGTTCACCCGGCGGGCCGCAGCAATCGGACGCGAACCCGCCGAACTCCGCGCCAACGGTGCGTGCGGCACCCCGGCCGAGGCCGCCGCCATGATCCGGCGCTATCGAGACGCCGGGGCGGGGCGGGTGTATCTCCAGGTGCTCGACCTCGCCGATCTCGACCACCTCGACCTCATCGCACACTCGGTGATCCCGGCGGTCTGAGGCACCGATCGGGAGCCCGATCAGCGCGCACCGGTGTCGCTCCGGCACGACAATCCGAGACATTTATGTCTCATTCATCGGCGACCGCTGCTTGCTGAAGCGAACAAATCTGAAACATACGTGCATCATCGGCCACAGATCTGCATCGGTACAGACGTCATGACCTGAACTCGATTCGCGAATGATGTCGACCATGTGGCGTTATTCAC
Source organism: Actinomycetota bacterium (assembly GCA_017853685.1). Lineage (GTDB taxonomy): Bacteria > Actinomycetota > Acidimicrobiia > Acidimicrobiales > Ilumatobacteraceae > WLJO01. The sequence goes on from JAFMJD010000052.1 coordinate 7,592, forward strand.
GACTATCGTCACACTCTTGTATGGCAACCAAGCGAGGGCCCAAGAGCCCCATGAGCGCACAGCACAAGCAGGCTCTCGCCACCGGACGCGTTGAAGGACGCGTGGTTCGGGACTACCTCGAGGCCTTGCGCAACAACCGTCCCAAGCGCGGGCGCAAGCGCACACCCGAGTCGATCAAGCGACGGTTGAAGGCAATCAAGTCCGAACTCGAGAGCGCTGATGCACTGAACGAGCTCAAACTCGTCCAGGAACAAATGGATCTCGAACAAGAACTTGCTGGCCTCAATGCCGGTGTGGATCTTTCTGGTCTCGAGGCAAAGTTCATCAAGGTCGCCAAGGCATACAGCGAGCGTCAGGGCATCACCTACAGCGCATGGCGCAAGGTCGGGGTGGAGCCGCGGGTGCTGAAAGCCGCCGGATTCAACCGCGCTGATTGATTGCTGCAGACCCGACCGTTCGGTTGGGTCCTGAACCCGATCGTCAGTCGATGGCGTCGAGTGCAGCGAACGTGGGTCCCAAGTTCTGCAACGAACGTTGCAGGTCGAACGCTGCGTCCAATGCTGCGGCCGGCACCGTCACCCGGGCATCGTGTTCGAGCAGCGATCGAAAGTCCGTGTGCTCGTCCCACGCACGCATGGCGTTCTCCTGAACCACGCGGTACGCATCATCACGGGTCATGCCCGCCTGTACGAGCGCGAGGAGCACCGGTTGGCTGAACACGAGGCCGTGGCTGGCCCACAGATTGCGACGCATCTGCTCGGGGAACACCTGCAGACCCTCGAGCAGACGGGTGCAGCGGCGCAGCATGTAATACGCGAGTTGCGCCGAATCAGGAATGATCACCCGCTCCACCGATGAGTGCGAGATATCACGTTCGTGCCAGAGGGCCACATTCTGCAGGCCCGCCTGCAGATTGGATCGCACGATGCGCGCCAGACCCGACAGTGTCTCTGCCGAGATCGGGTTGCGCTTGTGCGGCATCGCCGATGAGCCCTTCTGCCCGGCTCGAAAGCCCTCCTGCACCTCGCGTACTTCGGTGCGCTGCAGATGCCGGAGTTCCACTGCGATGAGTTCCACCGTTGCACCGACTGCTGCGCACGCCCAGAGGAACTCTGCGTGTCGATCACGGGCGAGCACCTGGGTTGCGGGTACCGGATGCAGGCCGAGCGCTGCACCGACGTGCTGCTCCACCCGGGGATCGATGTTCGAATACGTACCCACCGCGCCCGACAGCTTGCACACTGCGATGGCAGCACGCGCTTGGCGAAGACGCGCGCGGTCACGATCGGCCTGCAGGCACCAGAGTGCAACCTTGGCGCCAAATGTGGTGGGTTCGGCGTGCACACCGTGCGTCCGTCCGATCATCACCGTGTTTCGATGGGCAAGGGCAAGCTGCTTGAGCTGTCGCACGAATGCGTCCGATGCGTCGATCATCAGATCCACCGCATCGCGCATCATCCACGCAAGCGCGGTGTCCACGACGTCAGTGGATGTGAGCCCGTAATGAATCCAGGCACCTTCGGGTGCGCCGATATCGCCCTGCACCACATCGACGAACGCTGCTACGTCGTGATCGGTGACTGCCTCGCGATCGAGGACACGCTGCACAAAGGCTGCATCCACCCGGGGCGCACGCTTGCGGCATGCAGCCGCATCTGCCGCTGACACCACACCCAGCGCGGCCTGACCCTCGGTAGCCAGCAACTCCACCTCCAGCCAGCGACCGAACCGACTTGCGTCGTCGAACACCGCAGTCATCTCGGGGGTGGAGTAGCGGGGAATCATGACCGCTGCACCACTGCGTCACGATCGGCGCCCACGCCTACATAGCGCACGGGAATGCCGACTTCTTGTTCGACGAGATCCACCATCGCGCGCGCCCGAACCGGGAGATCCTCGATACGACGGATCCCTTCGAGGGAGGTCTGCCAGCCGGGAAGATCCACATACACCGGCTCCACTGCGGCCAACAGGTCCAGGCGGTCGGGGTACTCACCGGTGCGCCGGCCCTGCACCCGGTATTCGGTGCACACCCGCACGCGCTCGAAGGTATCGAGCACATCGAGTTTGGTGAGAGCGATCTCGGTGAGGCTGTTCAGGCGCACTGCGTGACGCAACATCGGCAGATCGAGCCATCCGGTGCGCCGACGACGCCCGGTGACCGTGCCGAACTCACGACCGATGTCCACGAGCGCATCGCCCAGCGCATCGGTGAGTTCGGTGGGGAACGGCCCGGATCCCACACGGGTGGTGTACGCCTTGGTGATCCCGACGATGCGAGACAGATCTCGTGGCCCGATGCCGGTGCCGATGCATGCACCGCCGGCAGTGGGGCTCGACGATGTGACGTAGGGATACGTGCCGTGGTCGATGTCCAGGAAGGTTGCTTGCGCGCCCTCGAGCAGGATCCGGCTGCCGTCGGCCAGTGCATCGTGCAGCAGTGCAACGGTGTTCGCGATGTACGGCGTCACGCGATCGGCGATTGCGCCGGCGTACTGCTCCACGATCGCGGCCACATCGAGCGGTTCGCCGCCGAGGTGCACGATGAGATCGTTCTCTGCATCGCCCAGTGCCGACAACTGCTCGCGGAACCGCGCCCGATCGAGCATGTCGCCCACCCGGATGCCAGCCCGACGGGCCTTGTCGGCGTATGCCGGGCCAATGCCCTTCAGCGTGGTTCCGATCTTGTTGTCGCCACGACGCCCCTCAGCGAGACGATCGTGCGCGAAGTGCCACGGCAAGATGAGGTGCGCCTGACTCGACACACGGAGTCGTGAACAATCCACACCGCGAGCAGTCAACCGGTCGATCTCGTCGAGCAACGTCACCGGGTCGACCACCACACCGTTCGCGATCACGGGTGTCACGTGCGAATACAGCACACCCGACGGCACGAGCTGCAGCGCGTACTTCTCACCACCCGCCACGATCGTGTGACCGGCATTGTGACCACCCTGATATCGAACGACGAGATCGTGATCGCTGGCCAACAGATCGATGATCTTGGCCTTCCCCTCGTCTCCCCACTGGCTTCCTACGACGACGGTGACCGGCACGTAGGGGAACCCTATCGGGCCTGATCGTGTTCAGTAGAGGTCACGGTGATGTCGAAGCCGTCCTGCACCTCGCCGCCATCCACTGCGATGAGGGAGTCCACCGTGATGGTGTCACCGTCGACGGCCTTGCCCTCGAGGATGGTGGTGGCCAGACGGTCACCGAGCTCTCGCTGGATCACCCGCTTGAGCGGTCGAGCACCGAACGCAGGGTCGTAGCCGTCCCGGGCCAGTTTGTCCATGGCGGTGTCGGTGACCACGAGCGTGATGCGGCGAGCCGCCAGACGATCCTGGAGGTGCCTCAGCTGGATCTCCACGATCGGTCGCAGATCGTCGGGCGACAGCGACCGGAATCGGATGATGTCGTCCACACGGTTGACGAACTCGGGCTTGAAGAACGAGCTCGGGTCGCCGGGCAGGTTCGAGGTCATGATGATAACGACGTTGGTGAAGTCCACGGTTCGACCCTGACCATCGGTGAGCCGGCCGTCGTCGAGCACCTGGAGCAGCACGTTGAACACGTCGGGGTGGGCCTTTTCGATCTCGTCGAGCAGTACCACCGAATACGGACGGCGGCGCACTGCCTCGGACAACTGGCCGCCCTCGTCGTAACCCACGTACCCGGGGGGCGCTCCGATGAGCCGAGACACTGCGTGCTTCTCCATGTACTCGCCCATGTCGATGCGCACCATGGCTCGTTCGTCGTCGAAGAGGAACTCGGCGAGCGCCTTTGCGAGTTCGGTCTTGCCGACGCCGGTGGGTCCGAGGAACATGAACGACCCGATGGGCCGGTTCGGGTCCGACAGACCCGCCCGGCTGCGCCGGATGGCGTTGGCCACTGCATGCACCGCGTCGTTCTGGCCGATCACACGTTGGTGCAGCAGGTTCTCGAGATGCACCAACTTGGCCATCTCGCCTTCCATCAATTTGCTCACGGGAACGCCGGTCCACTTGGACACCACCTCGGCGATGTCCTCGGCATCCACTTCCTCCTTGAGCATCCGGTTGCCCTTCTGCAACTCATCGAGGTGTGCCGTTGCCGCTTCGACGCGACGTTCGAGTTCGGGGATGCGGCCGTAACGGATCTCGGCAGCCACGTTCAGATCGGCTTCGCGCTCCACCTGCGTGCGAAGTTGTTCGAGTTCTTCCTTGAGCAGGCGAATAGCGGCAATCGCCTCTTTCTCGCCCTCCCAGTGCTCGCGCATCGTGGACGCCTGCTGCTGCAGTGCGTCGAGTTCCTCGAGGAGTACATGCAGCCGTTCCGCAGACGCTGCATCGGTCTCTTTCTGCAGCGCGAGGTGCTCGATCTCGAGTTGCAGAATGCGCCGCTCCACCACGTCGATCTCCGTGGGAAGTGAATCGATCTCGATGCGCAGGCGCGAGGCGGCTTCGTCCATGAGGTCGATGGCCTTGTCGGGCAGGAATCTCGTGGTGATGTATCGATGCGACAGCACCGCTGCCGACACGAGCGCCGAGTCCTGGATGCGCACGCCGTGGTGCACCTCATAACGCTCCTTGAGGCCGCGCAGGATGGCGATGGTGTCCTCCACCGATGGTTCGCCCACATACACCTGCTGGAAGCGGCGCTCGAGCGCAGCATCTTTCTCGATGTGCTTGCGGTACTCGTCGAGCGTGGTGGCACCGATCATGCGCAACTCGCCACGTGCCAGCAACGGTTTGATCATGTTGCCGGCATCCATCGATCCCTCGGCACCACCGGCACCCACGATGGTGTGGATCTCGTCGATGAAGGTGATCACCTCCCCGGCAGCATCAGTGATCTCCTTGAGCACTGCCTTGAGTCGCTCCTCGAACTCACCTCGATACTTGGATCCGGCGATCATCGAACCGAGGTCGAGCGAGATGAGTCGCTTGTTCTTCAGCCCCTCGGGAACATCGCCGTCGGCGATGCGCCGGGCGAGTCCCTCCACGATCGCGGTCTTGCCCACACCGGGCTCACCGATGAGCACGGGGTTGTTCTTGGTACGACGCGACAACACCTGAATAGTGCGGCGAATCTCGTCGTTTCGACCGATGACCGGATCGATCTTGCCGTCACGCGCCCGTTGGGTGAGATCGGTTCCGTATTTCTCGAGTGCCTGGAACTGGTCCTCGGGGTTGGGCGAGGTCACCCGGTGCGAGCCGCGTACCTCGCGCAATGCCTGGAGCACCTCCTCCGAGCCGATGCCGAGCCGCTGGTTCATGGCGAGCACGAGGTGCTCGACGGAGAGGTAGTCGTCCTTGAGATCTTTCTGGTACCGCTCGGCCATCTCGATGACGTTGCTCAGCTCGCGGCTGAGTCTCGGTTCGCCGCCGCCGTAGGCCCGGGGCAGACCGGCCACCCGTTCGTCGGCCTGATTGCGCAACATCAGGGGGGCGAGACCCAACTTCTGCACCAACGGGCCCACGATCGTGTCGTCTTGGCGCATGAGCGCGCTCAGCAGGTGGTCCGGCGTGAGTTCGGGGTTGTTGAGGCTCTTGGCCTGATCGATCGCAGCCGAGAACGCCTCGTTGGTCTTCGCAGTCCACTTCTTCGGATCGAATGCCATTTCTCTACTCCATCAGTACAAGAAACTTGAGTCGTAGTGTATCAACTTCGGGTCAGAGCACGATATTCCCGTACATCTCGCCGAGGGGGTCGCGCAGCAGTTCCAAGCGGGTGCCGTCGGGGTCCCGGAAATACATCGACGAGCCGCTGACCACGTCCACCGCCACCCCGGCAGCAAGCAGGCGCTCACGGGCGGCCTCCCACTCTGCGGGGGTGACGCTGATGGCCAGGTGGTGCAGACCACCGAGTACCTCGGCATACGGACCCAGGTCCAGGCCGGGCAGATCGAAGAAGGCCAAGGCATTGCCGTGCCCGATGTCGAAAAAGAAGTGCGTGGAACCGGCGTAGTCACGGTTCTCGAACAGGTCGGTCAAGGGGAAGCCGAGCAGGTCCTGATAGAAGCGGATCGTCCGCTCGACCTCGGCGCACAGCAATGCCACGTGGTGCACGCCACGGGCTGTGCTCGGCGGCCGATCAGGCCGGGAACGAAGATGGGCGGCGCGAAGCGCCGCCCATTCGGCAGTGCGATCCATTCCGGCACTGTACGGACGTAGTGAGACCGGCACTACGGGCCGGTTGACCCCAAGGCTCGGGTCAGACGATGGTGCTCGAGGTGGGCGGCTCTTCCGGCGGTGGCTTGAGCTTGGCGCGCACCACCAGACGGTGCCTGGTACCCGTGGGCTTGCCGTTGGGCAGCGAGCAGGTGACCATCGACAAGCGGGGGCCGGACGCACCCGGAAGATCTGCGGGGTAGGTGAGGGCGTGCATGGCCGGACGTGCGGTGACGACGTGCACCTTTTCGACCACATAGGTGAAGTTGTTCACGACGATCTCATCGATCCCGGGCCGCAGGTAGTTCGCCCGGTTCAGGGGACCGCCGTGGCTCGTGCGGTGGCCGAACAGAATCAGGTGACCATTGCTGCCCGGGGCGGCCGAGTCGGGCCACACGCCGATGCCCACGTTGAGGCTGGCGTTGGAGGTGCCTCGGTACATGCCCTTGGTGTTGTTCACCCTGACACGCACGTAGCGCCTCGTCACCGGATCACGGCGGTACACCCACTTCTTGCCCCAGAGTCGTGCCACATAGATGGTGCCGACCCGCTTGGGCAGTGCGTCGGCCGGCGAGATGCCGGCGACCTGTACGGCCGTAGCGCCTGCCACCGTGGCACCCGCCAGTTGAATCGCCTTACGACGCGAAATCTTCATGAGTCCATCCCCTTCGTCGTTCTCTAACGACGCAGCGTGGCAAGAATAACGCTGGACTTCACTCTCTCCGCAAGGGGGAATCGCCAAAGACCACAACTGCCTGGCGCAGTGGCACCAGATCCCGCCGGGGGGACCGTCGATCCACCTCGGTCTGGGCTGCTTTGACCACTTCTCGCAGTTGGGCCACCTCGCTGCGCAGCCGGCTGATCTCGTCCTCCAACTGCATCACGCGGCGGATACCCGCCAGGTTCATGCCGGTGGCCGCCAACTCTGCGATCCGCCGGAGGCGATCGATGTCGGCTTCGCTGTACCGCCGATTGCCGCCGGCAGTGCGAGCGGGTTCGAGCAGGCCTTTGCGCTCATAGATCCGCAGCGTCTGGGGGTGCATTCCAGCGAGCTCGGCTGCCACCGAGATGACGTACACCGCACGGTGCTGTGTCATGAGCGCTCACCTCCCCCCTTCATCGCAGACCATCACCGGATCCCCGTCACCGTGACCCGGTCATCGACGCCAACTGATCAAAGAGTGCCTGACGCGGCGAGGTTTGTGAAGCCGATGCCAATGCCTCCACTGCGGCTCGCTCCTCGGCCGACAGGTGCTTGGGCACCACGACGTCGACCGTGACGATCAGATCGCCGCGGTGCTTGCCCGAGTCGATACCGCGGCCTTTGATGCGATGACGGCTGGCGTTCTGCGTGCCGGCTTTGAGACGCAGCACCACTCGTGGCCCGTCGAGCGTGGGCACCTCGATCTCTGCGCCCAGAGCGGCCTCGGCGAACGAGACCGGCACGCGCACCGTGAGGTTGTCACCATCACGACCAAAGACCGGGTGCTGGCGCACATGACACTCGACGAACAGGTCGCCCGCCGGCCCACCGTTGCGACCCGGGCCGCCCCGCTCCTTGAGACGGATGCGCTGACCGTCGGTAACCCCGGCCGGGATGCGCACCTTCACTTCGCGCGCTCGCTTTTCCACACCAGAACCGCTACACGACGAACACGGTGATTCGATCATCACGCCGTTGCCACCGCACGCGCGGCACGGCGACGAGAACGCGAAGAACCCTTGGTTGTCGTCCACCACGCCACGACCGCGGCACACACCGCACGAGTTCACCGGCGTACCGGGCTTGGCACCCGAACCCGCGCACACGGAGCACTGCGCGTCGGTGGTGAGATGCAGACTCGTGGTGAGACCGTGCACCGCATCGGCGAACTCGAGTGTGAGCGATGCCTCCAGATCGGCGCCGCGTTGAGGACCCACACCACGTCCGGCGTTGCCGCGCGAGCGTCCACCCGCGCCTGCACCGCCGCCGAACATGTTGCCGAGCAGATCGCCGAGATCGGCGCCACCGACATCGAAGCGATACGTGCCACCCGGACCCGGACGCGCACCACCGAAACCACCGGCCATCGGACCGAGGCGACGCACCTCGTCGTATTCCTTGCGCTTGGCCTCATCACCGAGCACGTCGTACGCCGCGCTGATGTCCTTGAAGCGTTCCTCGGCCGCGGTATTTCCCGGGTTCGTGTCGGGGTGATACTGCCGCGCCAGCTTTCGATACGCCTTGGTGATGTCCTTCTGCGACGCAGACTCGGCAACGCCGAGAACGTCGTAATAGTTCTTCTCGAACCACTCACGTTGAGCCGCCATCAGACACCCCCTTCTCCGTTCGTCGTTCTTTCGGCCGTCGTTACACCGAGCGACTTCAGTCGCGCACCTTCACCATCGCTGCGCGCAGCACTCGACCTTTCCAGAGGTAGCCCGTGCGCAGCACCTCCGACACCACCGGTGTACCGCCGTCGCCCGGCTCGTGCATGACTGCCTCGGCCAGGTTCGGGTCGAACTCCTTGCCCTCGAGATCGAGTGCCTCGAGACCCTGCTTCTGCAGTGCTCCGATGAGCGCCGACCAGATCGGCTCCACACCCGCAACGCCGTGCGTGAATGCTGCTTCGCACGCATCGAGCACCGGTAGCAGTGCTTCGGCGAGTCGACCAGTGGACCGATCGACCTCCTCGGTCTGCTGGGCGGCTACACGCTTGCGATAGTTGTCGAAGTCGGCCTGCAATCGCAGCGCAATGTCCTTGAACTGATCCCGCTCCGACAGCAATGACTCGATGTCGTGCTCGACCACTGCCTCCACATCGGAAACAGCGGTGTCGGTGTCTTGCGCTCCGGAGGGAACGTCGCTCTCGGCTCCCGCCGACTCATCCGTCATGTCGGTGTCCATCACCGACTCACTTGTCGTCGACGATCTCGGCGTCGACGATCTCGTCGTCGTTCACCGAGCCGGCGCCCTGACCCGAAGCGGAGGTTCCCGCGGCGTTCGTGTCACGCGCGGCCGTTTCGTACAACTTCTGGCTGAAGGCCTGGCTGGCGCTCATCAGACGGTCGGTGGCCTCCTTGATGGCACCGGTGTCGTTGCCCTGCAGTGCGTTCTTCAGATCGGTGAGGGGACCCTCCACCGCGCTGCGCTCGTCGGCCGACACCTTGTCGCCCTGTTCGCGCAGCACCTTCTCGGTCTGGTACACGAGGTTGTCGGCGGTGTTGCGCACCTCGGCCTCTTCCTTGCGGCGTCGGTCGTCCTCGGCGTGGGCCTCGGCATCGCGCACCATGCGCTCGATGTCGTCCTTGTTCAGCGACGACTGACCGGTGATGGTCATCGACTGCTCCTTGCCCGTGGCTCGATCCTTGGCCGACACGTGCACGATGCCGTTGGCATCGATGTCAAAGGTGACCTCGATCTGCGGAACGCCGCGCGGTGCCGGCGGCAGATCCACCAACTGGAACTTGCCGAGCGTCTTGTTGTACATCGCCATCTCGCGCTCGCCCTGCAGCACATGGATCTCCACCGATGGCTGCATGTCTTCTGCGGTGGTGAACACCTCGCTGCGACGCGTGGGGATGGTGGTGTTGCGCTCGATGAGCTTGGTCATCACACCGCCCTTGGTCTCGATACCGAGCGACAACGGCGTCACGTCGAGCAGCAGAACGTCTTTCACCTCACCGCGGAGCACGCCGGCTTGGATGGCGGCGCCAACTGCCACTACCTCGTCGGGGTTCACGCCCTTGTGCGGCTCCTTGCCGGTGAGGCCCTTCACGAGGTCCTGCACCATCGGCATACGGGTGGAGCCGCCCACCAGGATCACGTGGTTCAGCTGCCCCTTGGAAACGCCGGCATCGGCGAGCGCCTTTTCGAACACCACGCGGCACTTGTCGAGCAGGTCGGAGGTCATCTGCTCGAACTGCGCGCGGGTCAGCGTCTCATCGAGGTGCAACGGGCCATCAGGCGTTGCGGTGATGAACGGCAGGTTGATCTGGGTCTGCTGCACCTGCGACAACTCGATCTTGGCCTTCTCGGCTGCTTCCTTGAGCCGCTGGCCGGCCATGCGATCAGCACCCAGATCGATGTTGTGCGCCGCCTTGAAGCGCTCGACGAGCCACTTGATGACACGCTCGTCCCAGTCGTCACCGCCGAGGTGGGTGTCGCCGTTGGTGGACTTCACCTCGAACACGCCGTCACCGATCTCGAGGACCGACACGTCGAAGGTTCCGCCACCGAGGTCGAACACCAGCACCGTCTCGTCCTCGGAGCCCTTGTCGAGGCCGTAGGCAAGCGCCGCTGCCGTGGGCTCGTTGATGATGCGCAGCACCTCGAGACCTGCGATGGCACCGGCTTCCTTGGTGGCCGTGCGCTGTGCGTCGTCGAAGTA
>JAFMJD010000184.1 GCA_017853685.1 Actinomycetota bacterium
TCGCGCCGGCGAGCATGCTCGCGATGTCGAGCGAGATGAGTCGCTTGTCCTTCAGACTCTCGGGAACGTCGCCGTCGGCGATACGTCGGGCGAGACCTTCGACGATGGCGGTCTTGCCGACGCCGGGTTCGCCGATGAGCACGGGGTTGTTCTTCGTGCGCCGGCTGAGCACCTGGATGACACGACGGATCTCGTCGTCGCGACCGATGACGGGATCGATCTTGCCGTCGCGTGCGCGCTGGGTGAGGTCTTGCCCGTACTTCTCGAGCGCGGCGAAGGACTCTTCGGGGTTCGGGCTGGTGACCCGATGGCTGCCGCGCACTTCCTTCAGGGCCTGCAGCAGTTCCTCGCTGCCGATGCCGAGTCGCTGGTTCATCGCCAGTAGCAGGTGCTCGACCGACAGGTAGTCGTCGCGCAGATCCTTCTGGTACTTCTGCGCGTTCTGCACCACGTTGTCGAGTTCGCGGTTCATCCGCGGATCGCTGCCGCCGTGTGCGCTGGGCAGTTTGGCCACGGCCTCGTCGGCCCGGTTGCGCACCATCAGCGGAGCGAGGCCCAACTTGGCCAGCACCGCCGGGATGATGGTGCCCTCCTGGCGCATCAGCGCCGCCATCACGTGGTCGGGGGTGAGTTCGGGGTTGTGCAGCGACCTCGCCTGGTCGATGGCCGCGGCGAAGGCCTCGTTGGTCTTGGTGGTCCACTTCTTCGGGTCGAACGCCATGGCCACACTCTACGCCATGGCAGAAAACTTGCTACAAGGTGTATCAACATTTCAGGCTCAAGGGCCGACCCGCCGATGCCGAACACCTTCCTGTCCGAATCGTGCCCCCGGAGGTTCACGTGCGCATCGCCAGTCGAATGGCCATCACCCAGTTCATCGGCGGCCAGGCCGTGGTGCTGCCAGGTGCGTCGGTGCTCGCCGATCGACCTGGCTACAGGGCAGGGATGAACGGCGCGGCCGAACCGGGTCCGCTCGTGCCGCCGTCGATCAGGCCCAACACACTGCACCCCGACGTCGTGACCGCATCGGGAGATGGAGAGGGGCTCCCGGTCAGGGCCGCCTCCATCCATGCTGCGTAGAAGGCCGAGGCGGTGCCGCAGTTCCCGAAGGGGGCTCCGTGGTCGGCACCGATCACGGTGACGATCGTCAGTTGTTTTGCCCCGCCGGCGGCCTCGACCGTCTTGCGCGCCAGTTCGTAGGTGATGGTGGTGTCCTCGCTGCCGTTCACCATGAGGATCTGCGGTCCGAAGTCCCAGTTCGCCGGATCCCCGAATGCCGGGATCCAGTACGGGGCGAAACTGGCCGTCACCGCAATGGCCGTGAGTCGGGGATCGTGCGCCAATGGATGGACGAACCACAGTCCGGTGATCCCCCCGATGGACCCACCGGTGTAGACGATGTGATGGTCGTCGACGATGCCAAAGGTGTCCGGATTGTCGAGGATCACGTCCAGCACACGCGAGACGTCGCCGGGCTGGTTCGCCGCGTCGGCGTAGTTCATCGATCCCCTCTGGTCGAGTTGTGGGAATCCGATGCAGACAGTGATGACGTCCGGCCGCTCGAGCAGGCAGTTCACCGGCTCGGGACCCTCCCTGGGCATTCCCTGGAGGATGAGTGGATGCGCTGTGACCAGATCGGGCGAGCCATCGGCGCCGAGCGGCAGGCGCATCTTGACGTAGATGCTGCGCATCGCCATGGTGATCGCGACGTTCGTGGACGGTTCGGTCGAGGGATCGAGCGTGATGTTCCGTCCAGAGGAATCGGCAACCACCATCGTCAGTACACCCGTCTCCGGTGAGTCGGTGATGGACCATCGAATCCCATCGTCGCTGTCAGAGGGAGCCTGCGACGTCGTCGGAGCGTCGGAGGTCTCGACATCGGTCACCTTCGGGGGTGCCGACACCTCTGGCGTCGATGGATCGAGGATGGGGCGGGCGGCGTCGGGACCGCTGCAGGCCGCAACGAGTGCCATGGCGGCGAGCACGGTCACGACGTGCCTGCCGGTGCGCCGATGCTCGGACGTGGTCGTGGACATGGCTGCATCGGACGCGTGCGGGATGCATGCGTGCCGATGGTGTCTCGCCCACCAATCGTTCACGGCAGCGACTCTCCCACCTCAGGTCGTACCGATCAAGGCTGACCCTCGCCGCGGCCGGCGACCGCGCGGCACTGGTTCCCGCGGGCGGGGACGTTCGGCCCTAACGCGTTCGGGCGTCGCAGGAGTACACCAACACTGAGGTCATCCTCCCGATGTCCGCCCACACCCGATCGAGCGGGTGGCAGAGCGGAGCGGTGGGGGCGTCATCGGGGGCGCCCCCACCGCACTCCTCGGCGGTGCGGCCATCGACGTCAGGCGGGCTTGGGCATGCGCTTGGCTCGCGCCTGCAGCACCCGTGCCACGGTGGCGAACAGCATCACGCCACACCCGGCGCTGGCGACCACGATGAACACCAGTTGGCTTGCGTCGGAGCCGGCGAGGAACCCGTGCACCGTGGCCATCACGAACATCGCGTACGAACAGAGGTGCACGGCGCGCCACAGCCGCTTCGGCAACTTCTTCATCACCAGGGAGGTGAGTTGCACGACCACGAGGATGTAGAAGGCGATGACGCCCCACGTGACGGCGGCCCGCCGCCACGGACTGCCCTGCGGGACGAACAACTCGCGCCACCCGAAGTACACGTAGGGGTTGCTGTCGGCGACGAGTGCCCCGAGGTGCACGGCCACCGTGGCGATGGTGAGCGCACCGAGCCAACGGTGGAGGTCGAGCAGCCACGCCGGTCGGTCGGCTGGCTTGAGCATGCGGGTGACCAGCAGGATGCCCCACAGGCACGTCGCTCCGGCGACGGCCCACGCCACCATCCCCGACGCACGCGACAGGTACCACCAGAAGTGCGGGTTCACGGGACGAATGCCTCCAGGCTGGCGGTGCGGTGGTGCGCACCGTTGTCGGACACGAGGAAGCCTGCCAGACCTGCCTGCTCGAGCATGGCGACGGCATCGGCGGGCTCGAGCATCATCGCTGCGGTGGCGAACACCTCGGCCGTGGCGGTGTCGGCGGCGAGCACCGTGGCGGTGAGCAACGACGTCGACGACGGACGCCCGATCGTCGGATCGATGAGATGGTGAGCACTGCGACCACCTGCGTCGAGCCAGCGCCGGATCGTGGTACCCGATGTGGCGATGCCGCCCTGCTGCATGCGCAGCACGAGCGCGTGTTGGCCGGGGTGATGCGGGTCATCGATGCCCACCACCCACGACGAGTCGTTGCTCGGTGTACCCATCAGCGCGATGTCGGCACCAACGTTCACCACGACACCGGTGGCCCCGGCCTCGACGAGGTCCTCCGCCGTGATGTCGGCAGCCATTCCCTTGCCGATGCCACCGAGGTCGATGGCACTGCCGACGGGAACCGTGAGTGTGGACCGCTGATGATCGATGCCGATGAGCGCCGTGGTGCCGATGCGGGTGGAGGCGACGGGCGGTGCTGCAGCGTGACCAGTGGTGGTGCTGTGCGTGTAGCCGGCAGCCACCAGCGCCGGGAGGGTGGTGATGTCGAAGCGGCCATTGGTCTGCCGCCACCCGTCGACGGCGCGTCCCACGACGGCGAGCGTGTCCGCGTCCACCTCGGTGGCGATACCCGCTGTCCGGTTGGCGCGGGTGATGTCGCTGTCGTCGAGGAACCGACTCCACAGTTGCTCAAGTTCGCGCAGGCGCGCCTCGGCGACGTCGAGCATCGAGGCCGTGCCACCGTGGACCTGCACCCACGCCTGGCACCCCATCACACGGAACGTGCGCTCGAGTGGTGTGGCCATGCGAGCAGTGTGCCTACTTGCTGGGGGCGGTGGTGGTGACCGGCGGCGGGGGAGCGGGCGGCTGCGTGACAACGGGCGCCTGAGTGACCGGCGTCGGAGCGGCCGTGACCGGCGTGCGGGTGCCACCCGAGGCGCTCTTCGTCGGCGGCGTGGCCGGCAGCACCGCCGAAGAGGTTGCCAGCGGCGGGATGGTGAGCTGCACGATCTGGTTCGGCAGCGACGTGGACGGCACGATGACCACGCTCGGAGGCAGCGTCGCTGACGGCACGGCGGTGGGCGGCACCAGTGTGGTGGGCGGCACGAGCGTGGTGGGTGTGGTTGCCGCAGCGGCGACCGATGCGCCAGTGGCCTGTGTGTTGGCTGCGGTGATGACGGCGGTGAGT
>JAFMJD010000185.1 GCA_017853685.1 Actinomycetota bacterium
GCCGAAGCGGCGCTCACCGGACCGCGTGAGCCGATCGAGGCGATGAGGGCCGCCTATGCCGACCGGGCCGTGCTCGCCATGAAGACGGCCGCCGCATGCGGTCTGCATGCGTACGGCTCGCAGGGCACCATCTACTCGTTGGTCGACGTCGGTCGGTACGGGTTCGACGGCGGTCTCGACTTCGCGCTCGACCTGCTGCGAGAGGCTCGGGTCGCGATCGCCCCGGGCAGCGTCTTCGGTCCTGGTGGCGAGGGCTCGATCCGCATCTCGCTCGCTGCGTCCGAATCGACCATCATCGAGGGAATCGAGCGGATCGCAGCGTTCGTGCAGCGATCAGGAGGAGGAACGTGATGTTCGAAGGAATTGGGAGTCGCCTCTCGACCGAGGCGGAACGCCGTGTGGCCGAGTACATCGCGCAGCGTGCGGACGAGATCTTCGAGTTCACCTGCGATCTGATCCGCACGCCGTCGGTCAACCCGCCGGGTGACGAGGTGGCGGTCAGCCGCGTGATCATGGAGCGGCTCGCCCGACTCGGGGTCACCGACGCCGAGATCGCAGCCTGTGAGCCGACCCGACCCAACGTGATGGCGCACGTCAGTGGGTCGACGCCGGGCCGCACACTGATGTTGTCGGGTCACATCGACACCAAGCCGCCCGGCAACATGGACGAGTGGCGCACCGACCCGTTCGAACCGACGGTCGTGGGTGACTCACTGATCGGTCTCGGATCGGGTGACATGAAGGCGGCGATCGCTGCGATGGTCTATGCCGCCGCAGCGCTGAAGGAGCTCGGCGAGTTCCCCGGCAAGTTGTCGCTCGCGCTCACCGCCGACGAGGAGAACGGTTCGCGGGTGGGTTCGAAGTGGCTCGCCGCCGAGGGCTACGTCGACGCCGACGTGTGTGTCATCGGTGAACCTGCGGGCGTGCACGAGGAGTGGGAGTCCATCCATCTGGTGAGCCGTGGTGCGGCACTGTTCAAGATCGTGGTGCTCGGTACGCAGATGCACTCGTCGATCTCGGACCAACTGCCCGGGGTCAATGCCACGCTGAAGATGGCCGAGTTGGCACTCAAGATGCAGCGCGAGATGCGCAGCTACCTCACCTACGAAGAGCACCCGTACTGTCGGTTCGGACCGACGGTGAACGTCGGGGTGACGGCGAGTGCCGGCGTCACGTACGGGGTGTTCCCGGGCCGTGCAGAGTTCGCCTCCGACATCCGCACGGTTCCCGGCATGACCGAAGAGCAGGTGAAGGCCGACGTCCAACGGTTCCTCGATGACGCGATGGCCGCCGATCCCGAACTCAATGCCACGCTCGAATGGAATCTCATGGTGGGCGCGACCGAGATCGATGGTGCCCATCCGGTGGTGCGGTCGCTGAGCTCGGCCGCAGAAGTGGTGCTCGGCCGTACCCCGCGTCTCGACGCCTTTCCGGGAGCCACCGACGCGGCGTACATCCAGGTGGCGGCGGGCGTGCCCTGTGTGGCGTCGTTCGGCCCCGGCATGCTCCCGCGGGCGCACAGTCCCAACGAGGCGATGAACAAGAGCGGCGCTGCAGAGGCGGCGATGATCTACGCGCTCGCCTCACTCCACTATCTCGTCGATCAGCAGGCGGGTGGGTCGTGAGCACACCGACCTCCGCCGAGGTGTGCGAACGCTTCCGTCGGATGTACCTGCCTGCCGTGAGCGACGCTCTCTACGAGTTGGGTCTCCCCGAGCAGGTGCTCCCCTCGTCCCTTCGTCCGTTGCTCCCCGACCAGTCGTTCGTGGGCATCGCGTTCACGCTCGAGGGGGCCGAGATCGTTCCTCCGGTGTCGTGGGACGAGGGCAAGGTTCGCATTGCGTCGTACCTCGAGGTGTTCTCGCAACTGTCGGCCGACTCGGTGATCGTGTCGAAGAACACCGGGAGCTTCGTCGGGCACTTCGGTGAGCTCACCGGGAACTCGGCGATGCGCCACGGGTGTGTGGGAGTCGTGCTCGACGGGAACCTCCGGGACACCTTCGGACTCCGCGAGATCGGACTCCAGGTCTTCTACCGCGACGTCAATCCTCGCAACGGCATCGGTCGCTGGGAGATGGTCTCGTCGGGTCAGCCGGTCACGATCGGCGACGTCACCGTGTGCACCGGCGATCTGGTGATCGCCGAGTTCGACGGGGTGCTCGTGGTGCCCCAGGCGCACATCCTGACGGTGCTCGCCAAGGCGGAGGAGATCGTCGGCATCGAACAGTTGGTGCGTGACGACATGCGTGAGGGAGTGAGCCCTCTCGAGGGATTGGCGCGCCATGGGCACATCTGACGGGGTCGAGGTGCGCATCGCCCACAGCGGACTCGCCGAGGAGGTCGTGGTGGTCGAATGGCTCGTGGCCGACGGTGCGCAGGTCGCTGCGGGTGACCCCCTCGTGGTCATCGAGTCGGAGAAGACCGAGTTCGAGATGGAGGCACCCGCGAGTGGGGTGCTCGAGATCGTCGTGGCAGCGTCCGACATCGAAGTCCCGGCGGGAACCCTGATCGCCCGCCTCCACCCGTGACCATGTCGGGGCTCGGCGCGTTCTCCCTGCAGGGCAAGCGTGCGCTCGTCACCGGGTCCGAGAGCGGACTCGGCAGAGCCATCGCGCGGGCATTCGTGGCATCGGGCTCCGCGGTCGTTGGGGCCGACGTGAGCATCGACCCCGATCGATCGGGTTCGCTCGGCGACGACGGTCACCATCTGATGGCACTCGACCTCTGCGATCGCGCCTCGATCGGCGCAGCGATGGAACAGGTGGTCGAACTGCTCGGTGGCATCGATGTCTGCGTGAACTGTGCGGGCATCGGAGGCCGGTCGCCGGCACTCGAGTACGCCGACGAACTCTGGGACCGGGTGATGGCGACCAACGTCGCCGGTTCGTTCACCGTCGCCCGGCACGCCGCTCGCCACATGGTCGCCCAACGGTCCGGCTCCATCATCAACATCGCCTCGGTCGGTGGGCTCGTCGGGTACCCCGGGAGTGTGGGATACCAGACGTCGAAGGGTGCGATCGTGCAGATGACCCGGTCGCTCGCGGTCGAGTGGGGTCCGCACCAGGTGCGGGTGAACGCCATCGCTCCCGGTCACATCGCCACCGAACTGGTGCAGCGTCAGTGGATCACCGAACCGCACCTGAAGGAGTTCTTCCTGTCGCGCACACCACTCGACCGCCTCGGCGAGCCGGACGACATCGCGAATGCGGCGGTGTTCCTGGCGTCCGACGCGTCGCGCATGATCACCGGTCAGGTGCTGGCGGTCGATGGTGGCTACACGAGCCACTGAATGGAGACGTCATGAACACCGATGATGTGATGCTCGACCCGGCACGGTCACGGCACCTGCTGCATCGCATGCAGACGATCCGGGCCTTCGAGACCCGCGTCGCCCAGTTGTTCTCGGCCGGTGAGTTGCCCGGCTTCGTCCATTCGTGTGCAGGGCAGGAGGCCACGGCCGTCGGCGTGTGCAGCAACCTCACCAACAGTGACTACATCACCTCGACCCATCGGGGTCATGGTCATTCGATCGCCAAGGGCATCTCGCTCGGAGCGATGTTCGCAGAGTTGTACGGCAAGCAGACCGGCGCGTGTCACGGGCGTGGCGGGTCGATGCACGTCGCCGACTTCTCCATCGGAATGCTCGGTGCGAACGGCATCGTCGGCGGTGGATTCGGGATCGCCACCGGCGCTGCGTTCGCGATCCGGTACCAGCGCCGTCGTGACGTCGCCGTGTGCTTCTTCGGTGACGGCGCTGCCAACAAGGGCACCTTCCACGAGGCCCTCAACTTCGCCGGCATCCACCGACTCCCTGTCGTGTTCGCGTGTGAGAACAACCGCTACGCGCAGTTCACGGCGGCAAGTCGCACCACCGCGGTGCCCGACATCTCGGTGCGCGCTGCCGGGTACGGGCTGGTGGGCGAGACGGTCGATGGCAACGACCTGCTCGCGGTACTCGACGCGGCCGGGCGTGCCGTCGAGCGGGCCCGCTCCGGTGGAGGGGCCACGCTGCTGAACATGGAGACGTACCGGCACGGCGGCCACTACGTGGGCGACGCGGAGGAGTACCGTGCCGCTGCCGAGGTGGCGTCGTTCACATCGTCCAACGATCCGATCGACAGGTTCGTCCGTCACGTCGTCGATCGAGGACTCATGACCGCTGATGAGGTCCGCGAGGTGTTCGACGAGGTCGACCTCC
>JAFMJD010000186.1 GCA_017853685.1 Actinomycetota bacterium
CCACCGAGCACGGTGTGTTCGGCACCTGGCTCGGATCCACGCTCGGCATGGTTGCCGCTGATGCACTGGCGATCGTGGTGGGCCGACAGTTGGGCGCACGTCTCCCCGAACGCGCCATCCGGATCGGTGCAGCGCTGTTGTTCTTCGGATTTGCGGTGTGGATCCTCGTGGACGCCGCCCGAGGATGACCGGACCAGTGGGTCCGGCGGTTCCTACTCGCCGTACTCGTCCACGATGATGCGGGCCTGAGCGAGCGGCGGCCGCTCGGCGAGGTTCAGAGGGATCTCCGAACCATTGGGGCGCAGGAGTGCCGGCGCCTCGTGAGCGAACGCGGCGGCCGCCGGCGTGCGCTCGAGCAACGTCGCCATCACCTCGGCTGCCTGCACCGAGAGGCTCTGGAGATCCTGATGTCGGTGCAGCCGCGTGCCCAGATCGACCTGGCCGATCGACGAGGCACCGAATCTCATCAGCGCATCGATGAGCAGTGCGATCTCGACACCCCACCCCTCCACGAACGGCAACTGCTCCACCATGGAGCGGCGCACCGCATATTCGCCCGAGAGCGGTTGCGCGAGCGGCGACAGATCGGGGAAGAACAACGACAACAGCGGCCGGGCGACGAGTTCGGTAGTGCGGCCCCCGCCACCGTTGTCGGTGGGACGCGCGTACGCACCTTTCACGATGGCCATGTCGTCGTGCAGCAGCAGGGGCATCACCAAACGAGTCACCCACGAGGCGTCGAAACTCGTGACGTCGCCGTCGCACCACACCACGAAATCACCAGAACTCGCGGCGAGCGATGCCCACAGTGCGTTGCCCTTGCCCGAACCCGAACCGAAGAAGGCGTGCACCTCGTCGATGTGGACCACGCGTGCACCTGCCTCACGCGCCACCCGGCCGGTGCCGTCCTGCGATCGATCGTCGAGCACCACGAGTTCGTCCACCAGCGAGCCGAGCAGTGACCGCTGCACCTTGGTGACCAGCGTGCCGATGGTCTCGGCCTCGTTGCGGCAGGGGATGCACATCGACACGGTACGCCCGGCCTTGGCCGCCACTGCCCGACCGAGGTCCCACGACGATGTGTCGAACGTGCGAACCGATCCACCTGTCACGCATCCACGATACGGTTCGGTGTCGTGATCATCTACGGCGTGGTGAACGCCTCACCCGACTCGTTGAACGCAGACTCGATCGCCACCGATGCCGAGAGCGCAGTGGCACGGGCGCGCGAATTGCTCGCACAGGGCGCCGATGCCATCGACCTCGGTGGTCAGGGGTCCACCGACAACGCCACAGTGGTGCCGTGGCAGGACGAATGGGACCGCCTGCGCACACTCGTGCCCGCACTTGCCGAGTTGGGAGTGGACCTGAGCGTGGACACATGGCGACCCGAAGTGGCCCGCCGCGCACTCGAGGCGGGCGCCACGGTGATCAACGCAGCAGATGGCATGCAGACCGACGCCATGTGGCAGGTTGCTGCAGATTTCGACTGTCCGATCGTGGTGCCGTTCCTGTCCGGGCCGAATCCGCGCGAGATGCAGCACGTTCGACGCGATCCGGTGGAGGCGATCGTGGAGTTCTTCGAGCACCGCCTGTCGGATGCGGACCGGTTCGGCATGCGCCATCGCTGCATCATCGACCCCGGCACCGGATTCGCCCCGAGCAACTGGCCGTGGGAAGAGCGCTACCTCTACCAGAAGCGCGTGTACAGCAATCTGCACGAACTGCGCCGCTGGGATCTGCCGATCTACATCGCGTTGCCCTGGAAGGACACCCCGCAGCACTGGGAGCTCATGGAGATCGTGCTGCGCCAGCAGCCCGAGTACGGCCGCGCGCACTATCCCGATCGGGTGCGTGCCGTGGAGCGCCGACTCGGACTCTGACCGCGCCGGACCGAGTCCGGACGAACGGTTCGCTCAGAGCGTGTCGGAACCCGACTCGAGCTCGTCGAGCTCACCGATGGGCCACACGCCACCCTTGGGCAGCAAGTCGTCCCAGCCGTCGGGGCAACGCTCGGGCGCCACATCCGACAGCGGATGCAGCACGAAGCGACGCTGGAAGATGCGCGGGTGCGGCACGTACAGCTCGTCGGTGTGGATGTGGGCGTCGTCGTAGAACAACAGGTCCAGATCCAGCGTGCGCGGTCCCCAGTGCACGATGCGCTGACGTCCGGCGAGGGCCTCGATGCGCTGACAGCGGCGGATGAACGCAAACGGATCGAGCGGCGTCTCCACCACCACGACCATGTTCAGGTACGCACCCTGTTGATCGGGGCCACCAACCGGATCGGTCTCGTACACGCGTGACTGGCGCACGAGCGGGCCGAGTTCGCGTACGGCGAAGCGCAGGAAACCCACACGGTCGCCGAGATTGCTGCCGAGGGCCACGACGGCGGTGTGCTGCTGACGCACCGGTACCTGCAGATGCTGGCGGCTGCGCGTGATCTGCACGGCGGTGGACTGGAGGTCTTCGGGGATGGGCGGATGCAATTTGGTGAGGCGCACGGTGACTGCCTCCACCCGGTCCACCAGCAGTGCCTCCTCGGCGATGCGATGGGCGAGACGTTCGAGCAGCAGGTCCTTGGACTCGCGCATCACCGCAGCCACTCGCTCGGCCACCAGTCCGTAGTGCGCCGTGTCGGCGAGTTCGTCGGAGAACCCGGCATCGGCGAGGTCCACATCGAGCGACAGGTCCACCTGCAGCGGCTGGGCAGCCTCGCGTTCGTGCGGGAGCACGCCCACCACCGTCATGACGCGCAGTCCGTTGATGATGATCTGGTCCACTGCACTCCCCCAGTCGAGAACGTTCCGGATCGCTCGTTGCGCTGCGGAAGGAACGGAGCGCAACGCTACCGCCGCACGCAGGACCCCGTCACGCGGGTCAGCCGGCCCGCTCGACCCGGCGTTGCTGCAGCAGTGCAGTGACCACCTTGCCGTCGGCCTGTCCCTTGGTGGCCTTCATCACCTTGCCCACCAACGCCCCCGCGGCTTTCTCCTCGCCGTTGCAGTACTTGTCCCAGGCCGCGGGATCGGCAGCGATGGCAGCGTCGACTGCGTCGACGATGGCACTGGTGTCCATCGCCTCGTAGCCCTTCTGTGCGGCAATCGCTGCGGGATCACCACTGCCGGTCTCGAGCATGGTGGCCAGAACGTCCTTGGCCTGCGTTGCGGTGAGCTTCGCATCGCGTTCGAGCACGGTGAGGGCACCGAGACCCGCTGCAGGAACCGACGGCTGTGCGCCGGCCTCGGCGTACGCCTGCTGCACGTGCACCAGCACGCGCTCGGGCACTCCACCGGCAGCCACTGCCGCAAGCACATAGTCGTCCTGACCGCGGTCCACCACGGTCCACACCGCGTCGGTGGTCACCGGCACGCCCACGAGGTCGGCGAGCCTGGCCCGGCGAGCAGCAGGAAGCATCGGCATCGAGGCACGAACACGCTCCACCCATGCAGCATCGGGAACCAGTGGGACGAGGTCGGGTTCGAGGAAGTAGCGGTAGTCGTCGGCGTCTTCCTTGGTGCGAAGCGTGTGCGTGCGCCCATCGGTCTCGTTCCAGTGACGCGTTTCCTGACGAACGCGCTCGCCTGCTTCGAGGATGTCCACCTGACGACGCGCCTCGTACTCGATGGCACGACCGAGCGAGCGGACCGAGTTCACGTTCTTGATCTCGCAGCGCGTGCCCAGAACCGCCCCGGGGCGCCGCACCGACACATTTGCATCCACACGCATCGAACCCTCTTCCATCTTGGCGTCGGATGCCTCGATGGATGCGAGGATCGCTCGCAGTTCGTTCACGTAGGCCTTGGCCTGATCCACCGTGCGGATGTCGGGTCGGGACACGATCTCCACCAGTGGCACGCCGGCGCGGTTGAAGTCGATGAGACTTCCCTCGCTGCCGTGGATGCGTCCATCGCCGCCGACGTGCGTGGACTTACCCGTGTCTTCCTCGAGATGCGCTCGTTCGACGCCGATGCGGGTGCCGTCGGGCAGATCCAGATAGCCGTCCACATTCAGCGGTTGGTCGTACTGACTGATCTGGTAGGCCTTCGGCATGTCTGGGTAGAAGTAGTTCTTCCGGTGGAACGTGCACGGTTCGATGCGGCAGTTCAGCGCCAGACCCACACGCATGGCGAGTTCTACTGCGTGCTCGTTGAGCACCGGGAGTGCACCCGGCAGACC
>JAFMJD010000187.1 GCA_017853685.1 Actinomycetota bacterium
GATGATCTTGCGCTTCGTCTCGGGGTCGACCACACCGGCCAGCTTCTCGAAGTACCGCGGCCCGGCGCTGACGTGGATGAGTTCGATGCCCATGTTGCGACGGAACGTCTCGACCACCTGGTCGCTCTCGTTCAGACGCATCAACCCGGTGTCGACGTAGATGCACACCAACTGATGACCGATGGCGCGGTGCACGAGCGCCGCAGCCACCGCTGAATCGACACCACCGCTCAGCGCGCAGATCACCTTGCCGGTGCCCACCTGGGCCCGCACCCGCTCGACCTGCTCGTCGATGATCGAGTCCATCGTCCAGTCGTGCCGACACCCGGCGAGACGGTGGAGGAACTGTTCGAGCACGGCCATGCCGAATGGGCTGTGCACCACCTCGGGGTGCCACTGCACTCCGAAGATGCGACGCTCGGGGCACTCCATCGCTGCGACGGGAGCGTCGGGAGTGGAGGCCGTTGCCACGAAGCCCTCGGGCACCACCGTGACCGCGTCGAAGTGGCTCATCCAGACGTCCTGCTCGTCGGGAGTTCCATCGAGCAGCGTGGACGAACCGGTACGAGTGGCCTTCGCCCTGCCGTACTCGCCGCGCAGACCGCGCCCCACCGTGCCGCCCAACTGCTGGGCGATGAGTTGCACGCCGTAGCAGATGCCGAGGATCGGGATGCCGAGTTCGTAGATGGCGGGATCGAGCACCGGCGCGCCATCGACGTGCACGCTCTTCGGGCCGCCCGACAGGATGATCGCCGCCGGCGCCTTCGCCTGCACCTCGGCCGCCGTGATGCGGTGCGGCACGATCTCGCTGTACACCTTCAACTCGCGTACCCGCCGGGCGATGAGTTGGGCGTACTGCGCCCCGAAATCAACCACCAGCACCGTGTCGTGTCGCTGCGTCACGGCGTCGATGGTAGGGGCTGATGGGCGATGCCGATGCATCCGTGGCCCCGACCCTCGCCGTGTCCGACGATCAGGCTTCCCGTACGACGAGCGAACGGCGGGAACTGCTGCCACGATGGGTGCATGCCCCGTCTCCCCCGCCTGCTGGCCGCCATCGCCGCCTCGCTCACGCTCCTCGGAGCCTGCGGTGGTGACAATCCGTACACGTCCGGCGAACAGACCGTCACGTCCGCCGTCGAGGAGAACCCGTACCTGCCCGACCGCAACGTGAGCGACTGCGTGGGCACCCTCGAGCGTCCGGACTGCGGCAGCACCGCCAAGGGCCGACCCGAGATGTACCTCGTGCTCGGCGTGCTGGTGCTCGGCCTTTCGTTCGTGGGATGGCGCGTGGTGGCCGGGGTGCGACGCCGCGACGCCGTGGTGAACGCCGAACCGGGTGAGTCAGCCCCGTCGGGCCAGTAGGTCGCCGCAGAACGCCATCGTGCCACTGACCAGAGCGTGCGGCGCCTCCCACGGCACGAAGTGACCGCAGTCGCGCAACTGGAACGGGCCGACGTGGTTGGGGAACACCACTGCGGCCATGCGATCGAAGGCCGGATAGATGACCCGGTCGCTCGGACCGTGCAGCACCAGTGTGCGCGTGCGTTCGTTGCGGCCGATCATCGACGGGGCCGCCCGCTTCGACGCATCGAACGAACTCTCGTAGCCGCCGAACGACGCCCGCAGGTGGGCTGCATCGGCGAAGGGTTCGGCGTGGAAGACCACCTGGTCGGGCGAGAACGCACCGGGGTGCGCCCAGAACCGACTGGTGTAGAAGGTGGCGATGTAGCGGACCCGCTCGCCCGGTGTGGCGAGTTCGGCGGCCAACGCATCCGCATCGGTGCCCTGGCGGAAGAAGTAGTCGCTCGACTCGCGCGGCGGCCGCGTGTCGGCGATGTCGGCCATCAGGTCCTTCAGGTACGGCAGCGGTGAGTTGAACAACACCATGCGGTCCACCCACTCGGGGTACCGCAGGGCGAGGTCCTGCACGACGGGACCCCCGAGGTCGCCACCCAGCACCACGACACGCTCGTGACCCAACACGTCGCGCACCAGTGCGTGCAGGTCGAGCGCATGACTGGCCACGTCGTGGAAGCCGTCGGGCCCGAGCTCGCTGTCACCGAAGCCGCGTAGGTCGGGCACGATCACCTCGAACCCCGCAGCGGCCAGCGGCTCGATGACCCGCCAGAAGATGCGCTTGCTCTCCGGCCACCCGTGCACGCACAGCAACGGCACGCCGCCCACACCCTCCCGCACGTACGCCTGCCGGAAACCACGCGGTGGTGCGTGGTGCACCGCGAAACGCTGCGGATCGATGTCGGGATGGTGCTCTGCCGGTGTGACCATTATCCCCTGACCGTAGCGAGTGCCCATCGTTAGGGTGGCCCCATGACGCCCGACGAGTTCCGCACGCACGGCCACGCCCTCATCGACTGGATCACCGACTATCTCGAGGGCATCGAGCGGTACCCCGTCGGCAGCCAGGTGCAGCCGGGCGAGATCCGGGCGATGTTGCCCGAACATCCGCCCGCCACCGCCGAGTCGTTCGACGCCGTGATGGCCGACATGGACCGCGTCATCATGCCCGGCATCACCCACTGGCAACACCCCGAGTTCTTCGCCTACTTCCCCGGCAACACCGGCTACGCGGCAATCCTCGGCGACCTGGCTGCATCGGGCCTCGGCGTGCAGGGCATGAGCTGGGTCACCAGCCCCGCCTGCACCGAGGTCGAGACCCTGATGATGGACTGGATGCAGGAACTGCTCGGTCTGCCCGAGAAGTTCCGCAGCACCAGCGCCACCGGTGGCGGTGTGATCCAGGGATCGGCCAGCGAGGCCACGCTGGCGTCGGTGCTGGCGGCGCGCTGGCGCGTCACCGGCGGCCGCATCAACACCATCGGTGACACCACGAACCTCGTTGCATACGCCACCGCTCAGGCACACAGCAGTATCGAGAAGGGCCTCCGCGTGGCGGGCATCGGCACGTCACAGATCCGAGTCGTACCCCACGACGGATCGTTCGCGATGCGCGTCGATGAACTCGAGCGCATGGTCGCCGAGGACCGGGCCCGTGGACTGCAGCCGTTCTGGGTGTGCTCGAGCCGCGGCACCACCAGTTCCATGGCGTTCGACCCCACTGCCGACATCGCCCACGTGGCGCGCGCCAACGGCATGTGGCTGCACGTCGACGCAGCGATGAGCGGCATCGGTGCACTGGCACCGGAGATGCGCTGGATCAACGACGGTGTGGAACTGGCCGACAGTTACTGCACCAACCCGCACAAGTGGATGGGCGTGAACTTCGACTGCGACCTGTTCTACACGTCCGACCGCGCCGCGCTGCTGGGCGCCCTCAGCATCCTTCCCGAGTACCTGCGTTCGCAGGCCGCCGAGGCCGGCGCCGTGATCGACTACCGCGACTGGCAGATCCCCCTCGGCCGCCGGTTCCGCTCGCTGAAGTTGTGGTTCACGATCCGCACCGGCGGCGTGACCGACGCCATCGACATGATGCGCCGGCACGTGGGCCTCACCCAGGAACTCGCCTCGTGGGTGGCCGCCGACCCGCGGTTCGAGGTCATCGCCCCGCACCCGCTGAACCTGCTGTGCGTGCGGTTGAAGGAGGGCGACCTCGAGACCGACGCGATGATCGAGAAGGCCAACGCCAGTGGCCGGGCACTGTTCACCCGCACGGTGCTCGACGGCGCCGTGGCCTGCCGGGTGTCCATCGGCGGTCGCACCACCGAACGACGCCACGTCGAGCAGGCGTGGGCACTGCTGCAGGAACTGGCATAGCGTCCGGGGCTGCATGACGGCGCCCTCCCCGATGCTCAGGGCCGTGGCCGCAGCTGCCACGGTGAGAACCTCGACCTCCCCCAACCCGTGGGTGGGGTGCTGCGTGCTGACCCTCGACGGCCGCACGTTCGAGGGCGCCACCGAGCCCCCGGGTGGACGACACGCCGAACGCGTGGCACTCGATGCGGTCGCCGCTGCAGGGTCCGATCCTCGCGGCAGCACCGTGTACGTGACCCTCGAACCGTGCAGCCACCACGGACGCACCCCGCCGTGCGCCGATGCACTGATCGAGGCAGGCGTCGCTGCCGTCGTGGTGGGCGTGCTCGACTCCGATTCCCGGGTGTCGGGTACTGGCGTCACACGATTGCGGGCTGCCGGCATCGACGTGCAGGTGCTCGATGCTCCCGAGGTGCACGACCAACTCGCCCCGTACCTGC
>JAFMJD010000053.1 GCA_017853685.1 Actinomycetota bacterium
TCCTGCGCTGACCGTGGCGTTCCGCCTCGACAACGGCGACCACATCCTTGCGTGGACCACAACGCCTTGGACCCTCCCGTCGAACCTCGCGCTCGCTGTCGGCCCCGAGGTCGAGTACGCGGTGATGGAACAGGACTCGCAGCGCTACATCCTTGCGGCTGCTCGACTCGGTTCGTACGAGAAGGAACTTGCAGGCGCACAGCGCGTGGGCACGCTGCTCGGCAGTGAACTCGTCGGACGCCAGTACACGCCGCTGTTCGATTTTCTCGCCGACACACCGAATGCATTCCGGGTGATCGGCGCCGACTTCGTGTCCACCGAGGACGGCACCGGCGTGGTGCACCTCGCCCCGGGTTTCGGCGAGGACGACCAGATTGCGTGCAACGCTGCGGGCATTCCCACGGTGTGCCCCATGGACAGTCGCGGGCGTTACACCGCCGAGATCCGACTGTGGGCCGGTGAGCACGTGTTCGAGGCGAACAAGGATGTGATCCGCCACCTCAAGGACGCAGGTGTGGTGGTTCGCCACGATTCGTACAACCACCCGTACCCGCACTGTTGGCGGTGCGCCGAACCACTGGTGTATCGAGCGATCTCGAGCTGGTTCGTCAAGGTCACCGAGTTCCGTGATCGCATGGTGGAACTGAACCAACAGATCCGCTGGGTGCCCGAGCACGTCAAGGACGGTTCGTTCGGGAAGTGGCTCGCCAACGCGCGTGACTGGTCCATCAGCCGAAACCGTTTCTGGGGTTCGCCGATTCCGGTGTGGAAGAGCGACAACCCCGACTATCCCCGCATCGATGTCTATGGCGCCTTCGCCGAACTCGAGCGCGATTTCGGCGTGAAGGTCGAGGATCTCCATCGTCCGTTCGTAGACGAACTCGTGCGTCCGAATCCCGATGACCCATCGGGAACCTCGATGATGCGGCGGGTGCCAGAGGTGCTCGATTGCTGGTTCGAGTCCGGCTCCATGCCCTTTGCCCAGGTGCACTACCCGTTCGAGAACCGGGAATGGTTCGAGGATCACTATCCCGGCGACTTCATCGTGGAATACATCGCCCAGACGCGCGGCTGGTTCTACACGCTCCACGTACTGGCGACAGCCCTCTTCGACCGTCCTGCGTTCCGCACTTGTGTGAGCCACGGCGTGGTGCTGGGCGACGACGGCCAGAAGATGTCCAAGAGCCTCCGCAACTATCCGGACCCGATGCTGATGTTCGATCAGTACGGCTCTGACGCGATGCGTTGGCACCTGTTGTCGTCGGCCATCCTGCGCGGCGCCGATTTCTCGGTCTCGGAGTCTGGGATCCGCGAGACGGTTCGTCTGGTGATCCTTCCGCTCTGGAACAGTTGGTACTTCCTCTCGCTCTACGCCAACGCTGCGGGTCTCACGGGCCGCGAACGTACGGATCAGACCGATGTGTTGGACCGTTATCTGTTGGTGGAGCTGGGTGCGCTGGTCGAGCGGGTGACGAGCCACATGGACGAGTACGACCTGTTCAGCGCGTGTCACAGCATCAGTGACTTCTTGGACACGCTCACCAACTGGTACATCCGTCGCAGCCGAGACCGCTTCTGGGCCGGCGACCAAGATGCGATCGACACGCTCCACACCGCGCTGTCGGTGCTGTGCCGGGTTGCGGCACCGCTGCTGCCGCTCACTACCGAGCATGTGTACACGGCCCTCACCGGCGGGAGCAGTGTGCACCTCGAGGCGTGGCCGTCGGCGGACGACTTCCCCGTCGACGACGCATTGCTCACCGGCATGCAGCAGGCGCGCGATGTGTGTTCCACCATCTTGGCGCTGCGCAAGAAGCACGAACTTCGGGTTCGCCAACCGCTCGCGTCGGTGCTCGTCGCCCAACACGGTTCGGTGGAGCCGGTCCGACCGCATGTCGACATCATCAAAGACGAAGTGAATGTGAAGGAACTGGTGCTCACGTCCGACGTGGCGTCGCACGCGTCGTTCGATCTCAGTGTGCTGCCCAAGGTGTTGGGCCCTCGTCTCGGCGGGGAGACCCAGCAGGTGATTCGCGCCGTGAAGAGCGGTGATTGGTCGCTCGACGGTGACCGGGTGATTGCGGGTGGTGTGGAGCTGTTGCCGGGAGAGTTCGAACAGCGCCTCGTGCCGACGGGCGACGGCGCCTGCGCTGCGCTGCCCGGCAACCGCGGGGTGGTGGTGCTCGACACCCGGATCAGTCCCGAACTCGAGCGCGAAGGATTGGCCCGGGACTTGATCCGCCTGGTGCAGCAGGAACGTCGCGCGGCCGGCCTCGAGGTGAGTGACCGGATCCACCTGACGGTCACCGCGTCCTCGGTCTGGCTGGAGGCCCTCGAGGCTCACCGAGCCTTCGTGCTGGGCGAGACCCTCGCACTCGATGTTGCGGTGACGGTGGCTGGGGGCGAAGAGCCCGTCATCGGGGTCCGTCGGGCCTGACCGGGGTCCGGGCAGGGGCGGTACAGTACGCCACCGCACAGAGGAGGCGCGTCTGACGATGGCCACGGCAAAGAAGTCACAGTCCGCGAAAAAGGCTGCCAAGAAGGCCCCGGCCAAGAAGGCTGGTGCGAAGAAGGCTCCGGCCAAGAAGGCGCCTGCGAAGAAGGCTGCTGCGAAGAAGGCGCCCGCGAAGAAGGCGCCGGCGAAGAAGGTGCCCGCGAAGAAGGCTCCGGCGAAGAAGGCACCCGTGAAGAAGGCGCCGCCCAAGAAGGCACCTGCGAAGAAGGCTCCCGTAAAGAAGGTGCCCGCGAAGAAGGCTCCGGCGAAGAAGGCGCCCGCGAAGAAGGCCCCGGCCAAGGTCGTCGCCAAGCAGCCCAAGGTCGCCGCAGCGTCGACCGGTGCGGCCAAGGTGGTCGCACCCAAGCCGCCGGTGAAGGTCAAGCGTCCGCTGGTGCCGGTGTACCAAGGGCCCAAGCCGATCGTGCCCAAGCCCGGTGTCACCATCACACCGTCCAAGGACTTCGACCAGAAGTTCCTCGAGGGTCAGCGAGCCGCTCTGCTCGAGGAGCGTGAGCAGCTCACCGGACAGGCGTCTCGTCTCGAGGACGAGGCGAACTCGCTCATCGAGGACGTGGAGATGGGCGATGTGCAGTTCGACGACGAGAGCGGCGAGGGCGACACCATGGTGGTGGAGCGCGAACGAGACCTTGCGCTGTCGGCGCAGGCTCGTCAGATCGTCATCGAGATCGACGATGCCATCGTGCGAATCGCCAACGGCACATACGGTTACTCGCTGTTGACCGGCAGTCCCATCCCGAAAGAGCGGCTCCGGGCGATTCCGTGGGCGACGCTTCGTGTCGACGAAAAGGCCGGGGGAATCGGACGCCGCTGATTGCGGCGCTACCCGAACCCTCGACGGAGTCCATGTCCACCGAGTCAGACAGCGGCGCGCCCGAACAGGCGGTCGCCGCACCGCGCACTCGACGTAGGCGAATCGACCGGCTGAGCCTTGCGCTCGCGGCGGTGTGGGTGGCGTTCGATCAGATCACCAAGTCGTGGGCCGTTTCGCGCCTCTCGGGTGGTCGCACGGTGGATGTGGTCGGCTCGCTGCGTTTCAACCTGTCGTTCAACAGTGGGATGGCGTTCGGCAAGGGGCAGGGACTCGGGCCGATTCTCGGCGTGATCGCACTCGTGGTGGTGGTGTACCTCCTGCTGGGTCTGCGCGTGGACGGGAGTCGTCTCGGTCTGATCGCCGTCGGACTCGTGGTAGGCGGCGCGGCCGGCAATGTGTGCGATCGCTTGTTCCGCGGCGAGGCCTGGTTCCGGGGTGCGGTGGTGGACTTCATCGACCTGCAGTGGTGGCCGGTGTTCAACATCGCCGATATCGGTGTGACCGTGGGGGGCATCCTGCTCGTGGTCGCGTCCATTTGGGGACGCCCCCGACGGGTCGAGTCGTGATTCACGAAGAGATCCCTCCTGCGCTCGACGGTGAACGACTCGATCGAGTGGTCTCGCTGCTGGCCGACGTGACGCGCACAGTGGCCGCGCAACTGGTTGCCGACGGTCATGTGTCGCTCGACGGGGAGCCGTCGGTGATCGGGAAGCTTCGCCTCCGTGCAGGACAGTCGATCGAGATCGACGAGACGGCGATAGCGCTCGCCCCGCTGCCCCAGGCCGAGCCGAGTGTTCCGTGCAACATCGTGTACGACGACAGCGACGTCATTGTGGTGAACAAGCCGGTGGGGCAGGTGGTGCACCCCGGTGCGGGCAACCCGAACGGAACGCTCGTGAACGGATTGTTGGCCCGCTATCCGGAGATTGCATCCGTGGGGGAGGCTGCCCGGCCGGGCATCGTCCATCGACTCGACATCGGTACGAGCGGTCTGCTGGTCGTTGCGCGTACAGCGCGCGCCTATGAAGTGCTCGTCGACGCGCTGTCACACCGCGATGTGGTGCGTGAGTACCTCACACTCGTGTGGGGTCAGCCGGAGTCGTCGAATGGTGTGATCGACGCGCCGATCGGCCGTGACCCGCGTGATCCACTGAAGATGGCGGTCGTTGCCGGCGGACGGGCGTCCCGGACGCGTTTCGAGGTCGTCGAGCGTTTCGGCCGCCCCAAGGTCTCGCTGCTGCGCTGTCGGCTCGAGACCGGTCGAACGCATCAGATCCGTGTGCACCTCGAGGGTGCGGGATTCCCCGTGGTGGGAGACGCAACCTATGGCGGTGCACGCAGCCAGATCCGTCTGGCGCGCCCGTTCCTCCACGCAGCGCATCTCGAGTTCGATCACCCAGTGACGGGCCAGCACCTTGGGTTCGATGCTCCTCTGCCGGACGACCTGCAGCGCATCATCGAGGGTCTGCACAGCGGCGAGATCTCCTGACGGTCCGGCCGGTGCCGGAGCAGGAATCAGTGGGTGTGATCGTGGTCGAGCGACGGCCATGAGGCCTGACCGCGGGCTGATGCAGCGATCGCAGCGAGCGTGTAGGACTCCAAGTGGCGCCGCATGTGTTCACCTGCGGCCTGCCACACGGCGAGCAACACGCACTGGCCCTCGTGATCGCACGCGCCGTCTTGATGAGGCTGCCCGAAGTCACCGAGCACGATGGGGCCATCCACGGCCGACACGATCTCGGAGAGATGAATCTGATCGGCGGGACGTGCCAGCACGTAGCCACCGCCCACGCCGCGTTTGGACCGCACGAGTCCGGCGCCTTTCAGGGCGAGCAGGATCTGTTCGAGATAGGGCTGGGGGAGTCCGGTGCGTTCGGCAATGTCCCGAACCGAGGTGGGGCCGGTCTCGTCGTCGTGGAGAGTGAGCGAGAGCAGCGCTCGACACGCATAGTCACCCCTGGTCGACACCCGCACATCGCCATCGTAGATGCTGCGGTGCGTGCGGACCGGGTGCGGATCGAGCCGGCGCCCCGGTCGGTTGTTTCTCGAAGGGCCAGATGGTCAACTAGTCGCCCGTGACCGATCCGATCCTGCCCGAGTACTCCGGTGCCAATGTCCGGGGTGTGGTGCCGGGGATCCTCGGCACCCGTACTCCCGGCGTGGGCCGCCCGGACTGGTTTCCGTCGGTATTGGCCGAGGCGAAACGGGTGGTGCTGTTCGTGGTGGACGGCCTCGGATGGCTCCAACTCGGGGCGCGCACATCGCTTGCGCCGGTTCTGGCGTCGATGTCAGGGGGCCCGATCACCACGGTGGCGCCCACCACGACCTCCACGGCACTCACATCGATCAGCACCGGCCTCACCCCCGCCGAACACGGGATTCTCGGGTACCGGATGGATGTCGGTGGCGAGGTGGTGAACATGCTGCGGTGGTGGGGTGCTCGTGGTGATGCACGACAGCGGATCCCACCGCGCCAACTCCAATCTCACAGGGCATTCCTCGGTGAGCGCGTGCCCGTGGTGAGTCGCGCCGATCTTGCGGGCTCTGCATTCACCGAGGCGCATCTGTTCGGTGTTCGCCATGTCGGTTGGCGCACGCCGTCGAACCTCGTGGTGGAGGTGAACCGCCTCGTGGCTGCAGGGGAGTCGTTCGTGTACGCCTACTACGACGGACTCGACAAGGTTGCGCACGAGTACGGCCTCGGCGATCACTACGACGCCGAGTTGTGCAGTATCGATCGCCTCGTGGGCGACATCGTGAGTTCGCTCCCCGACGATGTGGTGCTGTGCGTGACTGCCGATCACGGTCAGGTGCACGTGGGTGATCGCGTGGTGAGCCCGGGTGCCGATGTGCTCGCAGCGACTCGTCACCAGAGTGGCGAGGGTCGGTTCCGCTGGTTCCATGCCCGACCCGGCGCCGCTGGGGCACTGCGTGATGCATGCACCCAGCACGAGTCCGTTGCGTGGGTGGTGACCCGCGAACGCGTGTTGGACGAAGGATGGTTCGGCCCGTACATGGCATCGGACGTGGCGCGTCGACTCGGCGACGTGGCGTTGGTGGCCCGAGAAGCGGTGAGCTTCGACGACCCGGCGGATTCGGGTCCCTTTGCGCTGGTGTGCCGGCACGGATCGCTCACTGCTGAGGAGATGTACGTACCATTGCTCGCAAGTTCGCGTGCGTGAGCGTGGTGACGTGCATGCAGGGCGCAAGACTGATGTACAGCAGAGAAGGATCGGTGACTCGATGAGCGACAACGGCCAAGAGATGGAGACCGAGCAACCCGATGTGGTGCTGCTGGCGGGCCCGGGTGGCCCCGGGGCCGACGGTGTCATGACCGAGACAGTGAGCGAGCCGGCCAAGGTGATGCGCGTGGGCTCGATGGTGAAGCAACTCCTGGACGAGGTGAAGGCGGCTCCGCTCGACGAGCGCAGCCGTGAGCGCCTCGCCCGGGTGTACCAGCGTTCGATCGACGAGGTGGCGTCGTCGTTGTCGGCGGATCTTGCCGAAGAACTGCGTTCCATGGCGCTGCCGTTCGAGCCCGGCGTGGTGCCGAGTGATGCAGAGCTCCGCGTGGCCCAGGCCCAACTCGTGGGCTGGCTCGAGGGACTGTTCCACGGCATCCAGGCCACGTTGTTCGCGCAGCAGATCGCCGCGCGCCAACAACTCGAGCAGATGCGTTCCCAGCTCGGGCCGGGTCCGATGCGGGGGATGGGGCCCGAGGGAACCATGGGTCCGGGCGACTTCCCGGGAGTGCCGCCGGACCGACCCGGCACGTATCTCTGAGGGGCGCCTCGCCGGCCTCTGAGGGGCACCTCGCAGGACCGCTGACCTGCCCGAATCGGGTTCTGGGGGCGGTCTGGACGGCGCCGCGCAGCCGACTGCTAGCCTGACGAATCACACTGTTGTAAGTCGTCGTCGGCCGTCGTGGCCGCCAGATCCTGTCGAGGAGCGCCCCCGTGGGGGACTCGTTCACCCACCTGCATGTACACACCGAGTACTCGATGCTCGATGGAGCGGCGCGCCTCGAACAACTCGTTGCCAAGGCTGTCTCCGACGGCCAGCCCGCCATCGGCATCACCGATCACGGGAACATGTACGGCGTCATCGAGTTCTTCAAGGAGTGCAAGAAACAGGGCATCAAGGCAGTGCTCGGTACCGAGGCCTACATGGCCCACGAGCACCGCAGCGAGCGCCCGGCGCGCCGTGGACGCATCGACGACTCCGGCGGTGACACCGAGGGCGGTAAGAAGCTCTATTACCACCTCACGCTGCTCGCCGAGAACGACATCGGCTACCGCAACCTCATCAAGTTGTCGAGTAACGCATTTCTCGAGGGGTACTACTACAAGCCCCGCATGGACTGGGAGCTGCTCGAGCGCCATGCCCAGGGGCTCATCGCCACCACCGGATGTCTCGGTGGCCATGTGCTCCAGAGTCTCTTGAACGGTGACGAGCGGGGAGCGCTCGAGAAGGCGGCGAGACTGCAGGACATCTTCGGGCGCGACAACTTGTTCGTCGAACTGCAGGACCACGGCCTGCCCGCGCAGCACGAGACGAACCCGAAGCTCATCGAGATCGCTCGCCGTATCGGTGCGCCATTGATCGCCACGAACGATTCGCACTACACCCACCGCGAGGACCACGAGGCTCACGACGCCCTGCTCTGTGTGCAGACCGGGGCCCTGATGAGCGACCCCAAGCGCTTCAAGTTCGAGGGGCACGAGCACTACCTCAAGAGTGCGGCGGAGATGCGATCGCTGTTCCGTGACTACCCCGAGGCCTGTGACAACACGCTGTGGATCGCCGAACGGGCGAGTGTGGATATCGAGTTCGGCACGGCGAAACTGCCGCGCTTCGAGGTGCCCGAGGGCTTCGCGAACGACACCGAGTACCTCACACACCTTGCGTGGGAGGGGGCCAAGCAGCGCTGGGGCGAGACACTCACCCCGGATGTCGCCGAGCGCCTCGGCTACGAGTTGAAGGTCATCGCCGACATGGGCTTCTCCTCGTACTTCCTCATCGTGTGGGACCTCATCCGACACGCGCGTGAGTCGGGTATCCGTGTGGGCCCGGGTCGTGGCTCGGCAGCCGGATGTGCGGTGGCGTACTGCCTGCGAATCACCGATCTGGATCCCATCAAGTACGACTTGATCTTCGAGCGCTTCTTGAACCCCGAGCGCGTTTCCATGCCCGACATCGATATGGACTTCGACTCGCGGTATCGCGACGAGATGATCCGCTATGCAGCCGAGCGGTACGGCCGGGATCACGTGGCCCAGATCGTCACCTTCTCCACCATCAAGGCGCGTGCCGCCGCTCGCGATGCTGCCCGAGTGCTCGGTTACCCCTATGTGGTCGGCGACAAGATCGCCAAGGCCATGCCGCCGCTGGTGATGGGGCGCGATACACCGCTGTACGCGTGTCTCGAACTGCATCCGAAGTTCGAGGACGGCTACAAGGCGGCGTCGGAGCTGCGTGCGATGTACGAGGTGGACCCCGATGTGAAGCGCGTCGTGGACGTGGCGCGCGGGCTCGAGGGGCTCCGTCGTCAGGACGGCATCCACGCCGCCGCAGTGGTGATCACGCGCGAGCCGCTCACCGAGTACCTGCCGATCCAGCGCAAGCCCGAGCCGGGGGTTCCCCCCGAATCGGCGCCCGTCGTCACCCAGTACGAGATGCACGGTGTCGAGGAACTGGGTCTGCTGAAGATGGACTTCCTCGGCCTGCGGAACCTCGACGTCATCACCGACACGGTGTCCATGATCCGCAGTCGTCACGACGCGGACTTCGAGGTGAACGACGTACCGCTCGACGATCCGGCCACCTACGCACTGTTGGCCCGTGGCGACACCGTCGGGGTGTTCCAGCTGGAGTCGGCGCCGATGCGCACACTCATGCGTTCGATGGCGCCGAACTCCTTCGACGACGTATCGGCCCTCATTGCGCTCTACCGACCGGGCCCGATGAGCGTGAACATGCACTACGACTACGCCGACCGCAAGAACGGCCGCAAACCTGTCGAGTACTTCCACCCCGACGCCGAGACCGTGCTCAGCGACACCTACGGCCTGATGATCTATCAGGAGAGCGTGATGCGGGTGAGCCAGAAATTCGCGGGCTACACCATGGCCCAGGCGGACAGCCTGCGGAAGGCGTGCGGCAAGAAGGACCGCGCCTTGATGGCGAAGGAACGCAGCAAGTTCGAGGATGGCTGCGAGAACACCGGCTACGGCCGTGATCTGGGCGAGCAGTTGTTCGACGTGATCGAGAAGTTCGCCGACTACGCGTTCAACAAGAGCCACAGTTACGGCTACGGGCTCATCACGTACCAAACGGCGTACCTCAAGGCGAATTTTCCGGTCGAGTACCTCGCCTGTCTGCTCACATCGGTGAAGTCGAACCTCGACAAGGCTGGCGGTTACCTCGCCGATGCCCGGGCGAGCGGGGTGCGTGTGCTCGTGCCCGATGTGAATCGTTCCGAGATGGACTTCGCCCCCGACCCGACCGAACCGCAGGCCATCACCTTCGGTCTCTCGGCCGTGCGCAATGTGGGCGAGGGACTCGTGCAGCAACTGATTGCGGAGCGCTCGGCCAACGGGCCGTTCGAGTCCTTCTACGACTTCGTGGAGCGTGTGCCCGAACAGGTGCTCAACAAGCGCACCGTCGAGTCACTCATCAAAGCGGGTGGATTCGACGCGCTCGGCCATCCGCGCAAGGGACTGCTCGCGGTCTTCGAACAGATCATCGACACCACGGTGTCCCGCCGCCGCGAACGTGATCAGGGCGTGATGTCGTTGTTCGACGACCTCGGCGACGGCTCTGGTCCGCTGTTCGACCAGCGCATAGCGATTCCCGATGTGGAGTTCGACAAGCCCGCCCGACTCAAGTACGAAAAAGAGATGCTCGGGCTCTATGTGTCGGATCACCCACTCCTCGGCGTGGAGGGCATCCTGCGTCGCCGGAGCGATTGCTCCCTTGGCGAGATTGCCGAACGCGACGACGGCAGTTTTGTGACCGTGGGCGGCCTGATCACCGGCCTCACCCGCAAGTTCACCAAGAAGGGCGATCAGATGGCGGTCTTCGTGCTCGAGGATCTCCACGACTCCGTCGAGGTCACCGTGTTCCCGCGCATGATGCTCGAACACGGCCACAAACTCTCCGATGATGCGATCGTCACGGTTCGGGCCCGCCTCGACCGCCGGGACGACGTGCCCAAACTGATGGCCCAGGACATCTCGCTGGTGGATTCGGCCGAACTCGCCGCCAACCGCCCGTTGCGGCTTCGGCTTCCACCCGGGGCGCTCGACGAGCGCAGGATCGAACGCCTGAAGGCGATCCTGAGCGAGTTTCCCGGTGAGTCACCCGTGCTGGTGGACATCGGCGACAACAAGGTGGTGCGCCTCAACGACGAGTTCCGGGTAAATCTGGACCAGGCCGTCGGGGAGCTGCGGGTGGCCTTCGGCCACGACGCCGTCGTGCTCTGAGGCCCCGGACCCCCGTGGGGCGGGCCGTTCGGGGCCCAAACCGGTCTCCTTTGAGGTGCTGTCGCCCTCGGGTGGCAGAATAGGGGGGTCTCGAACGACAGCCGGGGCCGCCGGCTGACGCAGAACAAGGGGGTGTGAGCGACATGGCCGTGGAGATCGAGACTCGCGACTGCGTTGCCCTCACCGACTCCGACCTCGACGATATGGCCTCGATGGGGGCTGCGTTCGGGATCGGTCAGTTGTCCAAGGCCAAGGAGGACTGGGTGCTGTGCACCCGGGCCCGCGTGGACGCAAAGCTGAACGGAATCATGTATTCCACCCTCGAGCGCATCGGCGGAACCCCCTGTGTGCTCATCGGTCTGCTGTCGGTGAAGCGAACCGCCAAGCGTGATGCTGTCCTCAAGGCGCTCATGGCGGAGGCCTTCCATCGGGCACTCATGGCGTTTCCCGACGAAGACGTGGTGGTGGGCACCCGCATGGTGCTCCCGGATGCCTTCGATGCCTTCAAGCCGCTCACGGGCCTCATTCCGCGCCCCGGTCACCGTGCAGTGGGCGAAGAGCGGGCGTGGGGCCGTCGACTGGCCAAGCGGTTCGGTGTGGACTCCACCTACGACGAGCAGTCGTTCGTGGTGAAGAGCGCCGGACAGAGCGGCTTTCTGGATCACCAGTCGCTCAAGCCCGAGAAGATCTCGGCCGATGTCGCCTCGCTGTTCGCCGGTGTGAAGCCCGACAAGGGTGGCGCGCTCATCGCCTACGGCTGGACCATGGCCGAGGACCTCGTGAAACTCGGGAAGCGCTGAGCGCCGCAGACTCCTTCGATTCGGTCGTCCGACGGCGACGGATGACCCGGGACTTCGACCCGGAGCGCGCGGTTCCCGAATCGCTCATCGTGAGCCTCGTTGATCTGGCGCGACGCGCGCCGAGCGCTGGAAAGACCCAGGGTTGGCATCTCGTGGTGCTGCGCGGCGAACAGACCGCACAGTTCTGGGACATCACGCTCCCGGCAGAGCGCCGAGGCAACTTCGCCTTCCCGGGTCTGTTGCGTGCGCCGGTCATCATGCTGCCGTTCGCCGATCCGCAGGCATATCTCGACCGCTACGCAGAACCGGACAAGCAGTCCACGGGTTGGGGCGTGAGCACCGATGCATGGTCGGCGCCGTACTGGACGATCGACACGTCGATGGCCGTGATGACCCTGCTCCTCGCTGCAGAGGAGTCGTCGCTCGGGGCGTTGTTCTTCGCCGTGAGCCGCAACGAACGAGCGCTGCGCTCGGCGCTCGCGGTGCCCGAACATCTCGAGTTGCTCGGGGCGATCGCGCTGGGTTGGCCGGCCGCTCAGCCGGAACGCCAGGGGCGTTCGGCGCAGCGTCCCCGTCGAACACCTGACGAGATCGTGCACTGGGGTCGCTGGTGACCCGTTCGGACACCTCACGGCGTGGTCGTGCCGTGGTGCTGCTCGGTGTGTTGGCACTCGTGGTGGTTGCGGTCGTGATCGCTGCACGCGGTGTGATCGAGGCACATCGCGAAGCGTCACGTTCGACGGGACGTTCCCCGTCGTCGCTCGACGATGCACTGCGCGAGGAGATCGGAGCCGAGTCCGATGGCGACAACCTGTGGGATACCGGGGTGGGTGATGCGTTCGGTCGCTATCTGGACGAGCGGATCCCCGGATCGCCGACCCGCTTCTACGAGATCAATCTCTTCCCGAACTATGCGTTCGCCAGCACCCAAGACCTCGTCGACCTGCTCGGGGTGTCGCACTACGAGTGGCGACGCGGCGAACTGAGCGTGGCACGCGTGGGATTCATCCATGCTGGGGGAGCGCCGCCCACCTTTGCGGTGGACCAGGTTCCGTGGAGTCGGTTGTCGACCCTCGTCGACGAGGCCACCGAACGACTCGGGGTCGACGATCCGAACTCGCGCTACGTGCAGATCGACAACGGCATCTACGGAACAGACGGACTCACCATCCGGGTGTATGTCACCGGTGACGCAAGTCGGGGTGGGTTCGTGATCGCCGATGCCCAGGCCCGCATCATCCGGGTGAACGCCGACTGAGCACATCGGCAAGCAGTCGCCGATCGCGTTCGTAGGTCAGCACGGTGAGTGCCTCGCTCGGATCGAGCCAACGGCGGTCCGCAACCTCGGTGTCATCCAACCCATCGGGGAGGTCGGCGACCCACTGCATCTCCCAGAAGATCACGTACTTGTCACGTTCGCCCACGCGGTACGACATGAGTCCGGCCAACTGGGTGGGTACGGCGGTGACGCCGAGTTCCTCGGCGACTTCGCGCACCGCACAGTCGACGAGGCGTTCGCCGGGATCCAGTTTTCCCTTCGGGAGCGAGATGTCGCCGCCGTACCGCCGGCGCTCAACCACGCCGACACGCAGGTGATCGTCCATCAACCGCCACACGATGCCGCCGGCCGCCAGGACATCGGGAAGGCTCATGACGTTCTCAGTGCTGCAATGAGCGCTTCGACCGAGTGTGCCGGCGCCTGACATGTGTGGTTCCGGCACACGTACGCCGCTTCCGCCGTGCGCTGGTCCCACAGGGGCGAGTCGTACGGCTCGCCCCACGCCAGCACGGTGTCGGGGAGATATGCG
Source organism: Actinomycetota bacterium (assembly GCA_017853685.1). GTDB lineage: Bacteria > Actinomycetota > Acidimicrobiia > Acidimicrobiales > Ilumatobacteraceae > WLJO01. Next base: position 13,422 of record JAFMJD010000053.1, read on the forward strand.
CGCTGGACTGCGTGCACGAGATCACTGCGCTCGCCAACGACGGCCACCTCGGTGAGCCCGCCGGCGCGCATGGCGACGGCGCAGAGCAGGTTGCCGAAACCGAGCGGTGCAGATCCTGCGGGGGCCGCGAGCAGTTGCAGGATGCGGTCGGCGTGGTTGGCGTATCGGGTCTCGCCCGTGAGGGCGGACAGCCGGTAGAGCGCCACAGCAGTCGCCGAGTTTGCCGATGGCGATGCATTGTCCACGATGTCCTTCTGGCGCACGACGAGCGACTCTGCATCGTCGGCCGTGGTGAAGACACCACCGCGTTCGGGATCCCAGAAGTGGTCGAGCAGGAGATCGGCACACTCGCGCGCGTGTCCGATCCATCGGGCCTCACCCGAGGCTTCGCCGAGGCGCGTGAAGGCATCGACGAGTGCCGCATGATCGCCTGCCAGAGCATCGTGACGTGCTCCACCTGTTCGCTGCCACGAGCGGCACCAGCGGCCATCGGGGCGACGCAGGTGGGCGAGGAGGAACTCGCCGTTGCGGATTGCCGCGGCGAGCCAGTCGCTCCGGGCGAAGGCCCCCGCTGCTTGGGCGAGCGCTGCGAGGAACAAGGCATTCCACTCGGTCAGGACCTTGTCGTCGAGGGCGGGTCGAGGACGGTTCGCCCGCAACGCGAACATTGCGCGGCGCGCGCGATCCACCTCGGGCGGGGGAGCGAGGATGCCGCGGGCGTGCAGACGGTTCGGGATGCTGCGGCCCTCGAAGTTGCCGGTCTCGGAGATGCCGAACCATTCGATCGCCATGGCGGCATCGTCGGGGCCGACTGCTGCGCGCACTTCGTCGGGCGTCCAGAGATAGAACTCGCCCTCGCCGACCGTGCCGTGCTGGTCGGCGCTGTCGGCATCCTCGGAGGAGCACCAGCCGCCCTCGGGTGTCGCGAGTGTGTCCAGCACGTAGTCGACGGTGCCGGCAACGATGTGAGCCCAGTGCTCATTGCTGCGGAGTTGCCATCCGTGCACGTAGCAACCCAGGAGCATCGCCTGGTCGTACAACATCTTTTCGAAATGCGGCACCAGCCATTGGCGGTCGGTGGAGTAGCGAGCGAATCCACCGCCGAGGTGGTCGTACATGCCTCCACTCGCCATGGCGTCGAGCGTCGTCTGCAGCACGTCGGCCAGTTGGGGGCTCTCGGTGGAGTGCAATGCGCGCATCACCACTTCGAGGTTCATCGTGGAGGGAAACTTCGGCGCGCTGCCGAAGCCACCCCAGAGCGGGTCGTAGTGGCGGGAGAGTTCCTCGAGCGCGTTGCTCAGGACGGCGGTTCCGGGCAGGTCGGGTGCAGGTTCGAGCCGGGTGCTCTGGCTGATGGCAGCGATCAGGGCGCGTACGTTCTGATCGATCTCGTCACGCTTGTCGTGCCAGGCTCCGGTGACGGCGTCGAGCAACTCGAGGAACGCTGGTCTCGGGAAGTAGGTGCCACCGAAGAAGGGTTCGCCCGTGGGTGTGAGGAAGACCGTCATGGGCCAGCCCCCACGTTGGGTGAGTGCCTGCACCGCATCCATGTAGAGCGCGTCGACGTCGGGGCGCTCTTCGCGGTCCACCTTGATGCTCACGAAGTTGCGGTTGAGCACAGCAGCAACCTCGGCATCCTCGAAGCACTCGTGGGCCATGACGTGACACCAGTGGCAACTCGAGTAGCCGACCGACAACATGATGGGAACGTTGCGTTGTTGCGCCTCGGCGAACGCCTCGTTGCTCCACGGATACCAGTCCACGGGCTGGTGCTGGTGCTGACGCAGGTACGGGCTGGTCTCGGTGGCCAGGCGATTGGGCTGCGTCACGGGATCACCGTATCCACCACATGGGCGCGCTGGCGACGCGGGAATCGTGGACACCTGCCGGTATCGCTACTGTCGAGACATGGACATCAGGTTGGACGGAAAAGTGGCGCTCGTTACAGGGGCGTCCAAGGGGATCGGTCGGTCGATCGCATCGACGATGGCGGCAAGCGGTGCCCGAGTCATGTTGGTCTCTCGCAAGGAGGACCAGCTCGCCGAGGCGGCGGCCTCGATGCCCGGTGAGGTGGCCACGTTCGCGGCCAACACCGGTGATGTCGAGGCGGGGAAGCGTTGCGTGGCCGCCACCATCGAACGCTTCGGGGGCCTCGACATCCTTGTGAACAATGCAGCCACGAATCCGTACTACGGCCCGCTCATGGGTGTGGACGAAGGACGCTGGGACAAGACGTTTCAGGTGAACATCCGAGGTCCGCTCTTCTGGACACAGGCAGCGTACGAACAAGCCTTCCGGCACAAGCCGGGCGTCATCTTGAACATCTCGTCGGTCGGGGGTGTGCGCGGTGGTGGTGCACTCGGCGTGTACAACATCACCAAGGCTGCGCTCGTGATGTTCACGCGCCAACTTGCGAGCGAGATCGGGCCCACGCGTGTGGTGGGGCTCGCGCCCGGTCTGGTGGACACTGACTTTGCGGGCGTGCTCGTGGCGAACTTCGGCGACAGCATCGCCAGTCGGAATCCCACCAAGCGTCTCGGTCAGCCCGATGACATCGGCACGTTCGCCACGTTCCTGTGTTCCGACGCGGCGTCGTGGGTTACCGGCGACACCTTCGTGATCGACGGCGGCGCAGGCGTGATGGTGAACGACTGAGTAATCAGGCTTGCGGGATGGCCGCAACGATCTCGTTGCGGCGGATCTTGCCGAGCGCTGTTCGGGGAATGCTGTCGGTGAGGACGATCTGTCGTGGCGCGCAGTATGCGGGCAGTGTCGCTTTCACCGTTGAGCGGATGTCGTCGAGGGTGGGGACCGAGCCCGACGAGGGCACGATGACCGCTACCACGCGCTGACCCCATTCGGGGTCGTCGAGGCCCACGATGGCCACTTCGCTGATTCCCGGATGGGCTGCAAGTGCATGTTCCACCGCATCGGGCCACACCTTCTCGCCCCCGGTGTTGATCATGTCGCCGCGGCGGCCGTGGACCACGAGACGTCGGTCGCCGCCGGTGGTGTCCCAAGCCCCGACGTCGCCGGTAGGGAGCCAACCGTCGGAGTCCTTGGGGTCCACGCCGTTGCGGTACGTGCGCAGCAGCATCGCCCCGCGGAGATGGATGAGGCCGTCGTCGTCGATCCGTACGCCCACCCCGTCGAGCGGAACACCGCTGTAGACCACGCCGCTGCCCGTCTCGGTCATCCCGTATGTGGTGAGCACATTGGGGGGAAGGTCCTTGGGTGCCCGTGCCCCGCCCACGAGCAGCACGCGGAATCGGGATGCATCCAGCCTCGCAAGCGCAGTCGGTACGAGGCTGGCGAGCGTTGCGCCCGACGACATGGCGGCCTCGGCATCGAAAGCGGCAAGGACGGTGAGTCGCGTGCCGAGGTGGAGTGCGCGAGTGATGACCGAAACCCCACCGACGTGCGCCACGGGCAGGCAGGCGAGCCAGTGGTCGTCGTCTCGCACACCGATGCGCGCCGAGGTGGCCCGAGCCGACGCCTCGACTGCGGCATGCGTGAGCACGACACCTTTGGGTTCACCCGATGTGCCGCTCGTTGCGATGACCAACGCATCATCGGGCTCCACGGGCAGCCCGCCGTCGATGAGCGCTTCTCCGCCCTCGTTGCGGATGACCGACGGCGACATGGCGGCAACCACGCGCTCGGCGGCGGGTCGTGGGAGCCGTTGATCGAGCACGAACGCTGCATCGCCGTCGTCCCAGACACGGCGGAGTTCGTCGACGAAGCGAGGACCCCCCGGGAAGTCGAGCACCACCAAACGTCTCATAGCCCTGCCCAACCTATGCCACGGGTTCTCGCTCTCCCACGCCGTAGGGTCGGGGCCGTGAATCCGTGGCTTCTCGGTGCTCGCCCCCGCACGCTGCCGGCAGCGGTGGTTCCCGTCGCGGTTGGCCTCGCCGCCTCGGTGGGCGTCGGCGGTGCCGCCTGGTGGCGTGTTGGTCTGGCACTGCTGGTCTCGCTCGCGCTGCAGGTGGGGGTGAATTACGCGAACGACTACAGCGATGGTGTGCGCGGCACCGACGATGTCCGTGTCGGTCCGGCTCGTCTGGTGGGCGGCGGCATCAAGCCTGCGGCTGCGGTGCGACGGGCTGCACTGCTCTCGTTCGGCGTGGCACTCGTTGCCGGTGGCGTGCTCGTGCTGTTCGTGGGATGGGAGTTGATCCCCGTGGGCGTCGCCGCCGTGGCGGCGGGATGGTTCTACACCGGTGGACCCCGTCCGTACGGCTACCTCGGTCTCGGCGAGGTCTTCGTCTTCGTCTTCTTCGGTCTCGTCGCCACTGCGGGGACCACGTACGTGATCGTGGAGCAACTTCCGTGGATCTCGGTGGTGGCCGGGTGCGGCACGGGCGCACTGTCGTGTGCCCTGCTCGTGGTGAACAACCTGCGAGACATCCCGACCGACATGCAGAGCGGC
>JAFMJD010000188.1 GCA_017853685.1 Actinomycetota bacterium
GGTTCACCTGGTCCATGAACTGCGAGAGCTGCGATGTTCCGAAGAACTCCTTGATGGCAGCAACCACCGGACGGATGTTGATGAGGGTCTGGGGCGTGATGGCCTCGACGTCCTGGGTGGTCATGCGCTCGCGCACGACGCGCTCCATACGCGACAGACCGATACGCACCTGGTTCTGGATCAGTTCGCCCACCGAACGAATACGGCGGTTGGCGAAGTGGTCCTGGTCGTCCAAGCGGTAACCGGGCTCCTGCTTGACGAGGTGAAGCATGTACGAGATCGCTGCGACGACTTCGCAGCGGCTCAACACGTCCTGGCCCTCGACCGGGAGATCGAGCAGATCGCCGCTCAGGCCGAAGAGTTCTCCCAGACGGGCGACCTCGTTGCCGAGCTTGCGGTTGAGCTTGTAGCGACCGACGCGGCTGAGGTCGTAGCGACGGTTCTCGAAGAAGGCGTTCTTGAAGTACGCGCGGGCCGAGTCGAGGGTGGGCGGCTCACCGGGGCGTGCGCGCTTGTAGATCTCGACCAGCGACTCGTCCTGCGTGGGGGCGATGTTGCGATCCTTCTCCCACTGCCCCTCGAGGAACTCGAAGTGATTCACGAACCGGTCGATGAAGCCCGGTGCGTGCTCCTCGTCGTATCCGAGTGCGCGCAGCAGCGTGAAGATGCTCATGCGACGCTTGCGGGCCACGCGGGTGCCGGCGGTGACGTCCTTGCCGGGCTTTTGCTCCACGTCGAACTCGAGCCACTCACCGCGGTAGGGGTGAATAGTGCCCTTCACCAACTGGTGCTTGGACAGGTTGCGGAGGCGGAAGCGCTCACCGGGCTCGAAGATCACGCCGGGGCTGCGCACGAGCTGCGACACGACGACGCGCTCGGTGCCGTTGATGATGAAGGTGCCCTTCGGGGTCATCATCGGGAAGTCCCCCATGAAGACCGTCTGCTCCTTGATCTCACCGGTGTTGCGGTTCATGAAGCGCGCACGCACGAAGATCGGCGCGGCGTAGGTCATGTCCCTCGCCTTGCACTGCTCCACCGAGAACTTCGGTTGCGGCTTGAGGTCTTCGTCGTTCGGGTCGAACTCGAGCTCGAGTTGCAGAGCCTCGGAGAAGTCCTTGATCGGAGAGATGTCGCTGAACGTCTCTGCCAAACCATGCTCCAGGAACCAGTCGAAACTGGCGCGCTGGATGTCGATGAGGTCCGGGAGTTCCAGGACCTCATTCAGGTTGGCAAAGGAGTAGCGCTCGCGGGTTGAGGTACGGGCGGCCAAGGGTCACTCCTCGAATTCGAGCGGCGGGTGGATCGTTGCCGGGGCGCGCGACGTCAGCACGGAAACTGGTGCAGAGGAGTCAGGACGCACGGCAAACGACGAGCCTACCGCTCGGGAGCGACTGAAATCAACCGCTCCGGCCGGAGCGGCCGGGCGGGTTGTTGCTGGTCGGGAACGGTAAATGAGCGGGCTCGCGTCGTCAAGCATCCCCCGCCGGAACCCGGCTGGGCTGACCCCCGACCCGGTCAGCGGCGGGGATCGATCGGGGTGGCCAGGCCCAGGGCCGCTTCGATCTGGCCCGCCAGGGCGAGGCACCGCAGGTCGGTGAAGGCCGGGCCCATGACCTGAACCGCAACCGGCAGTCCCTCCACCATCCCGGTGGGCACGCAGGCCCCCGGCAGTCCGAGGTAGTTGGCCGGTTTGACCGGCCGCAGCAGGTCGAGCACGGCTGCCCCCGCCTCGGGGGACTCGATGTCGTAACCGTGGTGGAAGGGGGGTTGGGCCCAGATCGGCGAGATCAAGGCATCGAATCCCTCGAACCACTCGGCCCATTCCCGCTGGTGGCGCTGGCGCTCGGCGAACTGGTTCAGGGCCGACGGCAGGTCCAGCACGGCGAACCCGTCGATTCCCTGGACGAGGAACTGCTTGCCATCGGCACCCATCACCATCTCGAGCAGGGGAAGCTGGTTCCTCAGATCGAGCCCGAGCAGGCTCGCCCACAGGTCGAGGACCCGCTCATAGGAGGGAGGCGTCGCCTCGACCACCGTGTGACCACGCTCGGCGAGGGCCGCGCCCGCCGCCCGCACGGCCGCGGCGATGCCCGGGTGGGTGGAGCCACCGGGGGGTTCGGGCAGCAGGGCCACCCGACACGTGGCGCCCGGGGCCAGATCGGTGAGCACCGCTGGCACGCTGACCGGGTCACGCCAGTGCGCACCGGCCACGGCCAGCAACCCGGTGCGAACATCGTCCACACGGCGGGCCATCACCCCCTCCACGAGCATGAACTGCGACGAGATCCCCCCGTCCTCGGGCGGAATCACCGTGGCATGGGGCACCACGCCGGTGGTGGGCTTGATGGACGCAACCCCGCAGCAATGCGCCGGGTTGCGCAGGGAACCGCCGATGTCGTTCCCGAGCCCGATGGGGCTCATCCCCGACGCGAGCGCAGCGCCCTCACCGCCCGAGGATCCGCCCACCGTGCGATCGAGGTTCCACGGATTGCGGGTGAGACCATGCAACTCCGAGTCCGTATGCACCCGCAGGCCGAGATCGGGCAGATTGGTACGCCCGATCGGGATCGCGCCGGCCGCTCGCATGCGCTCCACCACCGGTGCATCCACGGGTGCCACTGCGTCACGCAACGCCACGAGGCCCTGGGTGGTGGGCGTGCCGGCGAGATCGATGTTCTCTTTCACCGTGCACGGAACGCCGTGCAGTGCGCCGAGTCGCTCACCCGATCGCACTGCTCGATCCGCTGCGTCAGCAGCGCTGCGCGCCGAATCGGCGAGCACACGCACCACTGCGTTGATCTCGGGGTTCACCGCCTCGATGCGATCGAGATGCGCATCGACAACCTCTCGACTCGACACTTCCCGCCGGGCGATCATCCCGGCGAGTTCGTTGGCTCCGTACTTCCAGAGTTCTGTCATGGCCGATCCTCCCAGTGCGCGACCCTCCGGTCGAACACCGTCATTGTGTCCGGAGAACGACGTTGGGGCGAGGGCCTGCGCCCCCGCCCCAAGCGTGCGGACATTTCCAATGCGGTGAGCTCAGCGGCCCACCGACGAGATCACTTGATCTCGACCTCGGCGCCCGACTCGATGAGCTTGGCCTTGGCCTTCTCGGCGTCGTCCTTGTTGACCTTCTCGAGCACCTTCTGCGGGGCGCCGTCCACGAGGTCCTTGGCCTCCTTCAGGCCCAGGCTCGTGATTTCGCGCACCACCTTGATGACCTGAATCTTCTGTGCGCCTGCGCTGGTGAGGATGACGTCGAACTCGTCCTTCTCCTCCTCGGCCGGGGCAGCTGCGCCACCGCCGCCGCCAGCGGCCATCACTGCCACCGGGGCAGCGGCGGACACGCCGAACTTCTCCTCGAACGCGTCGAGCAGTTCCTTGATTTCCATGAGTGACATCGCTGCGATGCCGTCGAGGATCTCTTCCTTGGTGAGAGCCATGTTGTTACTCCTTGTAACGAATCTGTGTTGATGAACGAATGTTTGCGATGAGCAATAGCGGGGTCACGCTGCCGGTGTGGCTTCGGACTTCTGATCGATGAGTGCCTTGAGGCCGTACGCGAAGTTGCGGGGCAGTGCGGTGAGCAAGCCTGCGAACATCGCCAACAGGGTGTCGCGCGAGGGCAGATCGGCGAGGACTTCCACGTCCTTGGCGGACAGGATCTTGTCGCCCATCACGCCGCCTTTCAGCACGAGTGCCGCGTTGGCCTTCGATGCTTCGCGCAGCACCTTGGCTGCGGCAGCAACGTCGCCCTTCACGAACGCGATCGCTGTGGGGCCAACGAGTTGGCTCGACAGTTCGCCTGCACCGGTCTCGGTAGCGGCGAGGCGGGCGAGGGTGTTCTTGTACACCTTCCACTCGCCGCCGGCACCGCGCAACTGACGACGCACTTCGGCCATCTGTCCCACGGTCAAGCCGCGGTACTCGGTGAGCAACGCCGCATCTGACTCGCGGAACTTCGCTGCGATCTCGGTAACGGTGGCGACCTTCTCGGGTCGGGGATTCTCCATGAATTCACCTCCTCTCGCTCGACTCGTTGGTGCTCGCTTGCGCGAACACCACGAGGAGCAGAGAGGAT
>JAFMJD010000054.1 GCA_017853685.1 Actinomycetota bacterium
ACGCCTGAGACGACGAAACGCCTGAGACGACGAAACGCCTGAGGCAAGAACGCTTCAGTGCAGTTCGAGTTGGCGACGCAGGCGCTCGGTGGGCACGGTTCCGATGAGATGCGTTCCGTTCCAGACCGTGACCACTGGGGAGAACGGACTGATGCGGGCCAGCGCGTGGACCAGTGAGTCGTCAGGCGAGAGCCGAGCGAGGTTCGCCTGCGGGATCATCAACTGAGCGAGCCGTACCGAGTCCCGACGTTCCTCGGGAACCTTGAGCATGCGGTCCTCGGTGACCACGCCGCTGATCTCGCCCGATGGGTCGGTGACTGCTACGAGTCCGGCGCCGCCGAGTCGTGAGCGCTCCCACAGCATTTGGCTCACGCTGGTGCTGGCGTCGGCCTGCGCGATGCCGAACCACGTGAGGTCACGCACGCTGATGCCCTCGAGGCGACGCGCAGCCCGAGCCCCTTGCCGTTCGGTAGCAGCGTTGATGGCGATGAACAGACCGGTCATCGGCAGCATGAGCCCGCCCACTCCACGCAGCACGAGGAAGGTGCCTGCAGCCGTCACCACCATGCCCACAGCAACACCTGCGTGAGCGGCCTCCTCACGTGCGCGGAAGCGGTCGCCGTGGCGGGACCAGCGCCATGCGCTCACGATCCGGCCCCCGTCGAGTGGTGCGCCCGGAAGCAAGTTGAAGACAGCGAGCCCGGCGTTCATGATGCCGAGCCAGAAGAGCACATCGATCGAGACGTGGTCGAGATCGGCGAGGCGGAACAAACCGGCCGCCCCCATCCCGAATGCCCCGAGGGCGGCGCTACAGGCAGGGCCGGCGAATGCGGTCCAGCCCTCGGCGCGGGGTGAGGGGGAATCCCGGTCGAGCGAGGCGATGCCGCCGAGACCCCACAGCGTGATGCGATCGGTGCCCACGCCGAAACGTCGGGCCACGAGTGCGTGGGCAAGTTCGTGGAGCAGGATCGAGAGGAGGAATGCGAGCGCCGCGATCACAGCGACGAGCAGTCCGGCCGCGGAGCCGATGTTGACGCTGATGAGCGCAACGATGATGAAGGCACTCCAGTGAGCATGCACCGGAATCTTGCGGACGCTGAACAGGCGGGTACCGCTGAGCACGGTCGTAGTGTGCCTCAGCGGGAGCGAGAAATGATCGCGGTGGCGCAGTTGCGTCCGCTTGCGCCCCAGACGCCGGCGCCGGGGAAGGTGGCCGCCCCGGTGAGGTAGAGGCCCGGTACCGCCGTGCGGTACTCGGTGAGTTCGGGATTCTTGTTGCGCAGCGCAGCCAACGGGCCGCCGGCGAATCCGGTGGCGTGACCGAGTGGCATGTGGAACTCGGTCTCGTAGCGATCGGGCGTCATGGCTCGCCATTCGCCGAGATGCTCGAGGAACCCGGGTTCGACGATCGACGCGTAGCCCTCGAGCCACCGCCTCGGTTCGCTGGAGCCGGACCAGCCGCCCTCCACGTTGTACGGGGTGTAGAGGCATTCGAGGCTGAACACATGTTGACCCGGCGAACCCATGGACGGGTCCAACGCGGTCGGGATGTTGGCGAACATCACCGGACGCGGCATCACGCGTCCCTGCAAGGACATGGCGTGCCCGGCCGCGAGTTCGGACACCGGCGGCGCAATCATCGCCGAGCCTGCGAGCGGGTCGAAGCCGATGCGCTTGGCAACGTCGGGGTCGACGCTGCGATAGCGCGGAAGTTCGGTGATGACGGCGTCGATCTTGGACTCGTAGCCCTCGTACTGGGGGATCGCTCGCCAGCGTTCGATCATTCGACGTGCGCCCTCGGGCGGTCCGTGCAACCAGGACAACAACGTTGCGTGAGGGTCGCAGGCTGACACCACCGTGGATGCTTCGATCACCGTTCCGTCGTCGAGTCTCACGCCGCGTACGCGCAGCGCATCGCACAGAATCGCGCTGACCCGACTCGAGGTTCGAGTAGTGCCACCGGCAGCCTCGAAGGCGCGCTGGAGTGACCGCGGCACCATGCCGCTGCCGCCCACGGGACGACCGAGTTGAGCCGCATGGCGCATGGCCACGCTGAGCGCACCGAGTCCGGTGCCGGGCATCTCTGGCGAAACGCCCCACACCACCGGTCCGGTGCACAATGCAGGTCCAAGAATCGCTTCGTCGTCGAAGAACTCGCGCAGCACATCGGCGGCGCTCCGGCGACTCCAGCGCATCAGCGTGGATGCTGCCTTGGGGGAGCGGGCCGCGATTGCCGACAGGCGTCGGACCGACGGCGGTTCGGTGGCGGCCTCGAGCACCATGCGCAGCGCGGGAACGGCCAGTTTCGCAAAGCGTCGGTACGCCGCCGCCTGACGCGGGTAGAGCACCCCGAGTGCGTCCACGGTTTTCTCGACGTCGTGGAACACGGGCCAGGCGGGTCGATGTGTGCCGTCGGCATCGGGCCACGGGATGCTCAGCTGACCGGGGTCGACGTCGATGTAGTGCAATCCATGGTCGGCCAGACCGAGTTCGGACATGACGGGTGTCGTGCGGAACGTGATGTGGTCGCAGTTGCAGATGTTGACGGTCACGCCACCGAAGGATTCGCTCGAGGCGCAGCCACCGACGGTTTCGCGGGCCTCGATGAGCAACGTCCGCATTCCCGACCTTGCGAGGTATGCCGCACAGACGAGTCCGTTGTGACCTGCGCCCACCACGATGGCATCGAAATCAGGCATCCCGGCAAGTCTCCTCGAACGTATGCATCCCCGTCATTGTGCCCGCTCGCTAGCGTGATCGGCGTGAAGCCGGTGCCCGACGATGCGCTACGAATCGATCTCGGTCGTCTGCTGAGTCGTATCGCCGCCCTCGGCGAAGTCGGTCGGGTGAACGGTCCGGCGGGCGAGTGGGGCAACGCGCGTCTCGCTCTCACCGATGCGGACCGTGACGGGCGAGACCTCGTGACGGGATGGATGCGGGATCTCGGCATGGAGGTGCATGTCGATCGCATCGGAAACGCCATTGCGACCTGGCGGGGAACCGACCCGACGCTCGCTCCGGTGATGATGGGGTCGCATATCGACACCGTGCGCACCGGAGGTCGCTTCGACGGCAACCTCGGGGTGCTGGCCGGTCTCGAGGTGGTGGAGGCTCTGCAGGTTGCCGGCGTCCGACCCCGACGCGGTCTCCAGGTGGCGTTCTTCACCGACGAGGAGGGGGCCCGTTTCGCCCCGGACATGCTCGGCAGTCTCGTCTACGTGGGTGGGCTCGGGCTCGAGTCAGCGCTCGATGCGCGGGATTCCGAGGGGATCCGTCTGGGAGACGAACTGCATCGCATCGGCTATTCGGGCGCCACACCGTGTCCGGCTGCAGCCTTCCCGGCTGCGTTCGTGGAGTTGCACATCGAACAGGGGCCGGTGCTGGAGGACGAAGGGGTGACGATCGGTGCCGTCACCGGTGTGCAGGGGATCTCGTGGACCGAGTTGACCATCGAGGGTCAGTCGGCACATGCAGGTACCACTCCCATGCGCCTGCGTCGGGATCCACTGGTGGTGGCTGCCCGCGTGATGGCCGAGGCACGCATGATCGCTCATCGTCTGGGCGGCGCCCAGGTTGCAACCACCGGCCGAATGGACGTCTTTCCGAATCTGGTGAACGTGGTTCCCTCCAAGGTCACCTTCACCGTGGACCTGCGCAACACCGATGAGCGGATTCTGCAGGAGGCCGAACAGACCTTGTTCGGGTTTGCCCACCGCATGGCCGCCGACGAGGGGTGCGACATCACTATGAAGTCGTTGGCGAGGTTCGAACCGGTGGAGTTCGACCCCGAGATGGTGGAACTGGTGGAATCCACCGCGCGTCGTCTCGGTCATTCGTGTCGCCGGATGCCGTCGGGTGCTGGCCACGACGCACAGATGCTTGCGCGGGTCTGCCCGACGTCGATGATCTTCGTGCCCTCCATCAACGGCCTGAGTCACAACCTCGCCGAGGACACTGCCCCCACGGATCTCGAGGCCGGGGCGAACGTGCTCCTGCAGATGGTGGTGCAACTGGCCCAGCGGTGATGGCGCGATCGTGATGGTCGTGTCGGCCCGACGGATCGTCGTACGCTCGGGAGATGGCATCACACCGTCGTCTGGCTGACCTGCGAGCATCCGAGATCGGTGACGCAGTCGGACCGGGATCCATCCTGCTGCTCCCACTCGGCGCAATCGAGCAACACGGCCCGCACCTTCCGTACTCCACCGACCTGATCGTTGCCGAGGCGGCGGGCGAAGCGGCGGTCGGGCGTGTGGGGGACGAACACGACGTGTGGCTCCTGCCGTCGCTCGCCTACACCAAGTCCAACGAGCACGCATGGAACGCCGGCACGTTCTGGATGTCGGCCTCCACGATGATGTCGGTGCTCGACGACCTCGGTCGTTGTGCGGCCCGTACCGGTGCGCGTTCGCTCGTGCTGCTCAATGGGCACGGAGGCAATACGGCACTGCTGAACATGGCCTGTCGAGAGCTGCGGCTCGCGCACGGACTCAAGACGTTTCTCATGCACCCGTTCGCGCCACCTGCTGCCGGGGGCAGTTCTGCGCCCTCGGAATTGGGGATGGGCGTGCACGCCGGACACGAGGAGACCTCGGTGCTGCTCCATCTGCGTCCCGACCTCGTCGACATGTCGTTGGCCGAGCGACACGTACCCGAGGAGCTTGCTTCGAATCGCTACGTGAAATTCGGTGGGGCGGTGAGCTTCGGTTGGATGTCGGACGATTTCGATCCATCGGGCGTGATCGGCGATCCCACCGCAGCGAATGCTCCCGAGGGCGCCCGACTCTTCGAGCAATCCGTCGAGATGCTCGGTGTGGCGCTGGGCGAAGTAGCCCGCTTTCCCATTCGTTGACCCGCGCTAGGTCGGCGCCGCTCGCCCGACACGCGAACGGGCCGGCCCCGAAGGGCCGGCCCGAACTTCACGCTGTTATTGATCGTCGAACGGTCAGGAAAGACCGATGCTCGGATCGATGTACTCGTTGGTGACGATGGTCTCCGCTGTCAACTCGGCGGGAACCTCGAAACCGGCTTCCTTCATCTGGTCGATGGCGGTCTGCACACGGGCCAGATCGAAGTTGCCCAGGGTGGCATCGGGGCCGTTGCCCACGAGGCCGAGCTCCTTCTGCTTGGCTCCGGAGAAGTCCGCCACGCCCTGGCCGTACACCCAGAAGTCCTTGTACTGGGCAACGGCGTCGATGATGATCGCGTTGGCGCGAGCGGGGCTGCCCACGTAATCCACCGCTGCCTTCTGCACCATCGGCACGAACTTCTTCAGACAGCCGTCGAGCGTCGCCTTGTCAGCGGCGCGGATGGCGAGGGGCTGGCTGTAGATCTGGAAGCCCGCGTCGTGGATGAGCTGGTACGCAACCGGCTTGCCCCACTCGGCGAATTCCTTCTCGTACTGGTACGGCTCGGCCGAGACGAAGCCCTGCTGAGCGATCTTGCCGCCCGAAGCGATGAAACGCTGCGGGGAGCCGTCGTAGCTCGGGTCAACGAGGTCTGCCGGGATCTTGCCCTGCTTCACAAACACGTCGGTGTAGGTCTGACCACCGAACACGTTGAAGGTCACGCCGAGCTTCGCCAGATCCTCGATGGTCTTGGCCTCGGGGTAGGTGGCGGGGTCCCACATGATCATCTGCGGGTTGATCTCGAGCGGGGCGACCACTGCGATGGTGGCGGCCTTCGAATACGAGTTCACCGCGTCGTCGGTGGACACGTAACCGAGGTGGATCGAGCTGTCCGTGTACAGCTGCGCCGACGGGGCGGCGAAGCCGATCGCCGGACCGCCGGTGCGGACCTCGATCTTGATGCCAGTGTCGACACCGCCGGTCACGAGCGGGCCGGTGACGACCTTCTTCTCGACGTCGACGGTGTAACCCTCGCCCACGAGCTCGTACATAGCGCCGTGCTCGGCCTCGGGGAACCAGTCGGTCTGGATGACCAAGGGATCCGGGCAGACGTCCTTGAGGGACACGTCCACCGGTGCCTCGGTGCTGGCCGGTGCCTCGGTGCTGGCCGGTGCCTCGGTGCTAGCCGGTGCCTCGGTGCTGGCCGGTGCGGCCGTGGTGGTTGACTCGGTGTCGTCGTCGCTGCAAGCAGCGGCCACGAGAGCCAGGGCAACGGCTGCGATTGCCGCCTTCCTCAACTTCATGAACTCCCCCTTGTGTGGATGTTTGTGGCGTTCACCAGCGGTCGCTGGCCAACGGTTGAGCACTGCTAGGGTAGCGTCGCCGGGGGCGGCGGATTTGCCGTGTTCAGCAAAAAGTCAAGTCGTTTTGCAGCCGAAATGTTGCCGAAACGTCGCTCGGAAATGGTCTGATGCGAACAGTGGGAGATCGGAGTCCAGACAGGTGAGTGCCTCGGGAACACCAGCGGTGTCGTTTCGGAATATCTCGATGACCTTTCCGGACGGCACCCGTGCGCTGAACAACGTGTCGTTCGACATCGCCCGGGGTGACTTCGTCACCATCGTGGGTCCATCAGGCTGCGGAAAGTCCACGTTGCTGAAGATCGCGACGGGTCTGCTGAAGCAGTCGTCGGGCGAAGTCGTGCTCGAGAGCGACCGGGTGGGCTATGTGTTCCAGGACGCCACCCTCATGCCGTGGCGCACCGTGCAGCGCAACGTCGAACTTCTCGCCGAGCTGCACGGCATCCCGAAGTCCGAACGTGCCGCACTTGCGACCAAGGCCATCGAGACGGTTCGTCTCACCGGCTTCGAGAACCATTACCCGAAGTCGCTGTCCGGCGGCATGAAGATGCGTGCTTCGCTTGCCCGCACGCTCACCCTGTCGCCGCCTCTGTTCTTGTTCGACGAGCCGTTCGGTGCCGTCGACGAGATCACCCGGGAACACCTCAATGAGGAGACACTCCGCCTGTTCGAACGTGAGCGCTTTGGCGGTCTGTTCATCACCCACTCGATCAGCGAGGCAGTATTCCTCTCCACCAAGGTGCTCGTGATGTCGGCTCGCCCCGGACGTCTGGTCGCCGAGTTCGATGTTCCGTTCGCGTACCCGCGCCAACCGGAAATCCGCTTCGATCCCGAATTCGCCCGGCTGAGCGGTCAGATCAGCCACGCACTCCGAGGAGCACACGCATGAGCACCGATCTCGGCGCACCGGAGACGGTCAGCGCAGCCCCGGCAGCGCCCGACCTCGAGGTCGAGCCCGTCGTCAAGTTGCGTCGCGAGGCACTGTGGCGCATCTTCATCCCGCCGTTCTTGGTGGGCGCCGCAACGATCGGCGTGTGGTACTTCATCAGTTACGTGATCTTGGAGAAGCAGCGGCGCTTCCTGCTCCAGCCCCCGCATCTGGTGTGGAAAGAGGGCTTCGCCGACTCCGACACGCTCTCGGAGATGATGAAGGGCCTCTGGTCCAGCGGCAAGGTGGCGTTCTGGGGACTCGTGATTGCGATCCTGCTCGGCTTCTTCCTCGCCATCGTGATGAGCCAGGCGAAGTTGGTGGAGCGCGCGTTCTTCCCGTATTTCGTGATGCTGCAGGCCATCCCGATTCTCGCCATCGTTCCGCTGATCGGTTTCTGGTTCGGGTACGGACGCACCTCCCGGATCGTGGTCTGCGTGATCATCGCCATCTTCCCGATCATCGTGAACACGCTGTTCGGCCTGCTGTCGGCCGAACCCGGTCTGCACGATCTGCTGACCCTCCACGGTGCCGGCCGGCTCACGCGGGTGCGCAAGGTGATGTTCCCTGCTGCGCTGCCGGCCATCTTTGCGGGCCTTCGTATCTCGGCTGGTCTCTCGGTGATCGGTGCGATCGTCGGCGACTTCTTCTTCGGCAAGGGCGATGTGGGCATCGGGCAGTTGCTCAAGCGCTATGTGGCCCGTATCGAGGGCGAGAAATTGCTGGCAGCCGTGATCCTGTCGTGCGCCCTCGGCGTTGCGGTGTTCGTCTTCTTCGGATGGCTCGCCAACCGCGTGGCCGGCAAGTGGGCCCCTGCAACGCGCGGCAAGAAGTAGCCCCTCCTCGGTCTCATCCGAGCGTCTCGCACAAGGAGATCCATGGAAACCGGTGTGTTCATGTTTGGTGCCGTCGAGATGGACGACGCCGGGGCCGGACTTCCCAAGCCCACCGACCGCCGCTACACCCAGAAAGAGATGTGGCATGCGGCCATGCGGCTGCTGGACATGGGTGTGGCCGCAGAGCGACTCGGCTTCGACGTTTTCCAGTTGACCGAACACCACTTCCAGTACGAGGGCTACGAGGTTGTGCCCAACGGCATCCTGTTCGGGGTTGCACTTGCGGAGCGCACCTCGCGCATCAAGATCGGTGCGATGTTCCATGTGGTGCCCCAGTGGCACCCGCTGCGCTTCGCCGAAGACTTTGCGATGATGCACAACCTCTCGGGCGGACGAGGCGTGCTGGGCGTCGCCCGCGGCACCGTGCCCCGTGAGGCCCAGTCACTCGGCACCCAGGTCGGTTCGTTCGACAATCCCGACCAGGCCGAGGCCGACCGCATCAACCGGGAGATGATGGACGAGGCGATGGACGTGGTGCTCACCGCGTTCGAGAACGAGACCTTCAGTTACCACGGCAAGTACTACAACTTCCCGCCTGCCGGCATCCCTGATCGGGGTGGCTTCGTGGAGACCCTCACCTTGGTGCCGAGGCCGCTGTACCCCTACGACGTGTGGCAGGCGATCACGTCGCCCCCCACGCTGCAGCACGTTCCCGAACGCGGTTTCGGCGGCGTGTTCTGGCTCATGCACCACGACTTCATCAAGCAGCGCTGGCACAAGTTCCAAGAGGTGTGGGAGCAGCACCACGGTGTGCTTGCACCCGGTGAGAAGCGCAATCTGGTGCTCAACATCTGCATCGAGGACACCCACGAGGCGGCGTGGAAGTCGGCTCGCAACGGGCACGACGAATACTGGAAGTTCCTCGGACCCTACGGTTGGTCGAAGGGTTACATGGGCAAGGACGGCAAGCCGGCTCCTGCAGGCCTGATCCCCACCCTCGAGGAATCAGTGGACCAGAAGGTGTGGATCATCGGCACGGCCGAGGAAGTTGCTGCGGGAATCGCGGAGTACCAAGACGCACTCTCGCTGAAGCACCTCACGATCTACCCCCACTTCCCGGGTGATACCTACGAAAAGGCCGAGGAGCAGATGCAGCGGTATGCCGAGCAGGTCAGGCCGTTGCTGCGCTGAGTGCGGCAACCTCATCGAGCCACGCCGTCGCAACCGCATCGCTCGGCATGCGCCAGTCGCCGCGTGGTGACAGGGCGACCGATCCGACTTTGGGTCCATCGGGCATCGAAGATCGTTTGAACTGCTGCGAGAAAAATCGTCGCACGAACACCTCGAGCCATCGCACGATCGTTGCCCTGTCGTAGGTGCCCCTGAACGCCAGTTCGGCGAGGGCCGCGACCTTTCCGGGGCGTGATCCGTACCGAACGACGTGGAACAGGAAGAAATCGTGCAGCTCGTACGGACCGACGACGTCTTCCGTACGTTGTGCAAGTTGACCGTCACGGAGGGGGAGTAGTTCCGGTGTGATCGGTGTGTCGATGATGTCGTGGAGGATGGATCGAGTCGACTCGCCGAAGACCCGATCGGCTGCCCATTGAACGAGGTGCCGCACCAGTGTCTTCGGCACGCCCGCATTCACGTGGTACATCGACATGTGGTCACCGTTGAAGGTCATCCAGCCGAGTGCGGCTTCGCTGAGATCCCCGGTGCCCACCACCAGACCACCGTGCTCATTGGCGAGATCCATCAGGATCTGGGTCCGCTCACGCGCCTGGGCGTTCTCGTACACGATGTCGTGTCGAGTCGGGTCGTGGCCGATGTCGTCGAAGTGCGCACCCACTGCGTCGACAATGTTCACCTCGCGCTGGGTGGTGCCGAGTGCGCTCATAAGACCGACGGCGTTGGTGTATGTGCGCCCGGTCGTGCCGAACCCGGGCATCGTCACCGTCACGATGTCCGATGCGGGGCGTCCGAGCATCGTCAGGGCCCGCGCCGCCACGAGTAACGCCAACGTGGAGTCGAGGCCGCCGCTGATGCCGATCACGGCGGTACGACTTGCCGTGTGGCGCAAGCGCTTCGCGAGCCCCGTCGCCTGGATGTGAAAGATCTCCTCGCAATGACGATCCCGGTCCGATGTGCTGCTCGGCACGAAAGGGTGCGGATCGATGAGTCGATCCAGAACGCTGATTGCGCTTCGGGGAGCGAGCCGTGGGATGTCCACCCGGCGAAGCAGTGGCGTTGCTGCTGCGCTGAAACTGGAATTGGTGTTGCGCTCGTGAGCGAGTTGGGCGAGGTCGATGTCGGCGGTGATCACCTGGGTGTCGAAGCGGAAGCGCTCTGATTCCGCCAGGACCGAACCGTTCTCGCAGATCAGCGAGTGCCCGCCGAAGACGAGGTCGGTCGTGCTCTCGCCGGGTCCGGCGCCGGCGTAGAGGTACGCAGCGAGACAGCGCGCCGACTGTAGACGCACGAGCTCGCGGCGGTAATCGCTCTTGCCGAGTGCTTCGGGCGAGGCACTCGGGTTGACGATGATGTTGGCTCCCGCCACTGCGAGCGATGCGCTCGGTGGCTGCGGGCTCCAGAGGTCCTCGCAGATCTCGATGCCCACTGTTGCGGTGTCGCCGAAGCCGATCACGATGTCGGTGCCGAACGGTACTCCCCGGTGCTCGGCGGGGATCGTTCGCGCCAATGCCCTCGTGAACCATCGGTCCTCGTAGAACTCGGATCGATTCGGGAGGTACTGCTTGGGGACGAGGGCCACGATGCGACCGCCGGCGAGAGCCGCTGCGCAGTTGTAGAGCCGGCCGTCAGTTGCTCGCACGGGCAAGCCGACCACGAAGAGTGCGTCGTGGTGTGCGAGGGCGGCGGCGAGACCGATCGTGCACTCCCAAGCGGTCTCGATGAGCAACTGCTGGGCAAAGAGATCGCCCACGCTGTACCCCGTGATGCCCAGTTCGGGGCTCACAACGACCTGTGCGCCGCGCTCGGCGGCCTCGTTGAGAGCAGTGAGGAGCGACGCGGTATTGGCGGTCATGTCCGCGACCGTCACTGCGGGTGAGACCGCAGCAACACGGAAGAAGCCGTGCTCCTCCCACGAGAGTGCTGCGGACATGGGGCCACGATACGTGGCGAGACGGCTCACCCACGCAGTCCCGGCTGAGTCGGTGCGGTGCCCGACGACTTGGTCAGGCGGGTAGGGACGCCGGTCCGTACAGCGGTGCAGTCCCGGTGAGGGCGGCCCATCGCCGGGTTCCGAACTCGAAATGCCACCACTCGCAGTGCAGCACGACGAAGCCGACATCGTGCATCGCTCGGTACAGCAACCGTCGCAGGTCCCGACTCGGACCGGGTTCGGGCTCGAGCGCTGCTGCGCCGGCACGATGCGTGAAGTCGTCGAAGCCGGTGCCGAGCGCAAGGGGGATGCCGTCGAGGGTGAGCGTCAGGTCCACGGTTCCGCCGGTGAGATGAGGCGGGGGAGTCGACGGGTCGGCGACCGGTTCGGCGACGTAGCCGGGGGGAAGGCCGGGCTCGTGATACGCAGCATCGAAGAGTTCGGCTTGGAGCGCGAGTGGACGCCAGGCGTCGAAGACTGCGAGGCCGAGTCGTTCGGGTAGCCGATCAGCCGCCGAGCCGAGTCGGTCGAGGGCCTCGGCCCGCAACCATGTGGTGGGCAGGGCATGGTCCCAGCCCGCATGCCAATAGTTGGACAGCACGCGGATGCGGCGGTGTTGGAGCGGCACCAATGGCTCGTCCCGCGATTCGAGCACCGGAGTGGTCTCGGGATCTCGGAACGCTGGCAACGGTGCCTGTGGGAGCGGGGTGTACCCGCAGCGGTGGACCACCGACTCGGCCGACTCGGTGAAGCACGGCAGCAGGAACCGCTCGGGTCCGGTGCCGGGGGGACCGGACATCAGCGAGCACGACCTACGACGTCGGCCACCGCGCGCATGAGTGGTTCGGCTTGATGCAGATCGAGTACCGGCAGGAGGAACTCGTCGATCCCGTGCCGGTCCACCAGTTCGGCGAGTTCCTGCGCGCACTCCTGGACCGATCCAGCGATGACGAAGGGCAGTACCCATTCGTCGCGTACGTATTGGGCCGCGGCCTCGAGACCGTCGGCCATGGCAGAACGGATCTGGTCGACATCGTGAGCACTGATGCCGAGGAGTTCTTTGATGGCAGGTGGCGAGTCCACGAGTCGGTAGGTCATGTGTGGCTTGGTCTGGGCCATGGCCGCATCATCGGTAATCACCATGGTGGAGTAGCAGATGCGCGGGTTGCGCCCAGCGGAACGAGCAGCGCTGCGGACCAGTTCGACCGACTGCCCGATATCGGGTTTGTTGATGAAGTCCAGCATGACGCCGTCGGCGCGGCGCCCGCCGAGAGCGAGCATCTTGGGTCCACGACCGGCAAGCCAGATCTCGATACCTCGGCGGCACGGGAAACCCAGTCGAGCGTTCCGAAGCTCGAATCCCGGTGTGGTCATGTTCACCACATCGCCGTCCAGCAGGCCTCGGCATGCAGCGAGCAGATCGCTCACGCTCTGGAGCGGGTGGGTCCGCTCGATAGCGAGTGGACCCAGTGTGAGACTGCCACCGGCACCCACTCCGAGAAAGGCGCGGCCCGAGCTCAACTCGTCGAGGGAGGCGATGGTGGCTGCAGTGGTGGCCGGATGTCGGGTGTACGGATTGGTGATCCCGGTGCCGAGTCGGATCCGGGTGGTGCGTGCGGCGATTGCGGTGAGTGTGACGTACACATCTCTAGTGGCAAGACCCTCGTCGTAGACCCAACAGCGGTCGTATCCCAACTCCTCTGCAAGCACGCCGAGGTGCACGAGATCCGATACCGGTGCCTCGGGGATGAGGTTGACACTCGAGGCGAACATCGTGGGAAGGCTAGCGATCGGGGCCAATCGGATCGTGGTCCGTTGGGAGAAGCGGGAGGAGCACGCTGGGTACGCCGTGGCTCTGCAACGCACCCACTAGTGCATCGGCGAGTGCCCGCTGTCGCTCACCGACTCGGGTGATGGCCACCGTGAAGCGAGCGTCGGCGGGAACGTGCTTGCGCAATCCCCGATCGCTCGTGAGGAGCAGGCAGGCCCGTGGCACCGTGAAGCGTTCGTAGGGTCCGCAGCCGCAGACGGCTGCGACGAGCATCGGTCGGTGTGCAACGTCTTCGATCACACGGTCGAGGCCGTCGGCACCGACAACCGCAACCACGTGGGTGGAGCGGGACGGAATCGGCGGCTCGTGATGGCCGGGTGCCTTCACCACCTTGCCGCGGGAACCGTCGGCTTCGACCACGATCCAGTCGTACGTTCTTGACTCGAACACACGGTTCACCTCCTGTGGGTCCACGCCAATCAATTTGTCGCCTGCTCGCTCGCGATGAAGAAAGTGATCGAGGCCATGTGCCTGCGTGGCGTACACCTTGGTGGTGGTGCCGGCCAGCACCGATCGACCGGAGCGCGCACCGTGCAGGGCGAGTGCTCGCATGAGCGTGGTCTTTCCGCCTCCACCCACGATGGCGATCAACTCGCGCTCGCGCAGTTCGAGTCCGGCCGTCAGGTGCGCGCCGAGATCCATGCAAGTACCGCCTCGAGGACGCCGCCGCCGACGGCGAATGCCTTGTCGGACACTTGGTTCACGCTGGTGTCGAGGCGCGGGTCTATGTCGCCCACTTTGAGGCCTTGTTGTACCGGGGTGCTCGGATCGATGAGGCCCCGAACGATCCCGTCGAAGGGCGCGTGCACGGTCGTTCCGCCGATGGAACCGATGGCTTGGCCGGTGCGTACCCGGTCGCCGATCTCGACCGTCCAGACCATCGAACCGGCAGCCGGTGAGCGCAGGACCCGCTCTGCGCCGCGCCCATCGACGCTGTCGGGAACACCGGTGTCGGCCAGTGCTGATCCGTGTTCGATGATGCGGCCGAGCTGGTGACCCCTCGCCGTCTCGATCACGACGTGGCAGTCCACACCGGAAATGAATCCCGGACCGAGAGCGATCACGAACTCGGCGTCGTGCAGGTGTGTATCGATGTTGCGCTTCGCGAGCCGTGCGTCCACCACGATGCGGGCACCCACGTCGGCGAGACCTTCCGAGACCAGAACTGGGATATCACCACGGCTGGCAGCGGCGCGGGCCTCGGCTCCGTCTTGCACGCGTACGGCTCGAACTCCTTCGATCGTGATCGAGCCCTCGGTCACCGCGGCAGCGACCGCAACCCGACGCCGTACCGCGAGTGGGCGCTCCAGTTCGGTGACGAACACGGGGAACCCGCTACGCACGAGCCGGACGATCACCCCGGTACCGAGGTCTCCTCCGCCACGAACGAGTACCGGATAGTCGGCGAACAGCACGGGTCAGAACGCCCCGCGGCGACTGCCGACTATCTCGGCGATGATGGCGATCGCGATCTCCTCGGGTGTTTCCGCCTGCAACTCCAGTCCGATGGGCGAACGAACGCGATCCAGGTGTTCAGCCGACACCCCACGACGCTCGAGCTCCGAGCGCGTGGTGGCCCAGCGACGATCACTCCCCATGACTCCGATGCTGGCGGCGCCGGTGCCGAGCAGGGGCGGGAGCATCTCGAGGTCGAGGCCCATGTTCCGCGTGAGCACTACCACGTGCGTGTCGGAAGTAATGGGGCACGTCGCGATTGCGTCGGTGATGGCGCCGTGCAGCCGAACATCGGCGTGTGGCAGCACATCGGGAGAGACCTGATCGCTTCGGTCGTCGAAGGCCACGACGCGGAAACCGGTCCAGTGCGCGAGGTCGGCAACGGCCCGACCGACGTGGCCGCAGCCGATGATGAAAACGGTGGGCGTGGGCATGTAGGGCTCCAGATACAGCTGTACGTCGCCGCCGCACACGCCCGGATCTCCCTTGCGTGGGTCGACGAGTTCGAATCGGGTCAGTCTCGGACGTCCGTCGGAGAGGCTCTCGAGTGCGAGGGCGATGATCCGAGCCTCCATCTCCCCGCCACCGATGGTGCCTCGGGTCGAGCCATCGGCAAAGACGAGCATCTTGGAGCCCGCGTGCCGCGGGACGGAGCGGTGGGTGTCCACCACGGTCACCATCACCACCCGATCGCCGCGCTCTATAGCGCGAGCGAGTTCGTGGATCACGTCGCGTTCCACAGCCGCCGTGCCTGTTCTCCGACGTGTGCTCGCGCCCGCTCTGCATCGAACCCGACAACGGAGTGGTTGCGGACGCGCCACGCCCCGTTCACCATGACATCGCGCACGTTTGCTCCACTGCGCCAGAGCACCAACTGGTCGTACACGTTGTGTGCCGACGCCGGAGTCGGAAAGCGCGCGTCGATGAGTTGCAGATCGGCCCGGAAGCCGGGGGCCAGCCGACCGATGCGGTCGCCGATCCCGAGCGCCTCGGCGCCACCGTGCGTTGCAAGCCGGAACACCTCGTGAGCGGGCATGACCTGTGGGTTGCAGAGGCGGGCCTTGTGCAACAAGAAGGCGCCCCGCATGACGGCGAACATGTCGTTCAGGTATCCGTCGGAGCCGAGCCCGAGCGTCACCGATCGTTCCAGCAGTTCGGGTACGGGGGCGATCCCGCCCCCCACCTCGCAGTTCGAGAGCGGCATGTGGCTCACTCGGACACCACGCTCGGCGATGAGGTCGAGTTCACGCTCCGACATCTGAACGCACTGCGAGGCGAGCAGGCCCGGGCCCGCAACACCCAACTGGTCATAATGCTCGAGGGTGCGAACGCCATAGCGCTCGGCGCACAGCAGGCCCTCGTGCCTGCCCTCATTCACGTGTGCGTGCAGCAGCACACCATGTTCGGCGGCCAGAGCCGCTGCGCGTTGGATGAAGGCCGGGGGACACGTGAATGTGGTGTGGATACACATCAGCCCGTGAACCAACGCGTCGGCCCCTGCCGAGGCGCCCGCCCGGATCATCTCTACGTTCTCCTGGAGTCCCCGCTCGCCGTTCTGGGTGTCGATGCGCTCGGTGGCCTCGAAACTGAGCAGGCCGCGCAGGCCGAGTTGCTCGACGGCATCTCGTTGGGCAAGGAGGATCCCCCCGAGGGCATTGGGCGCCTCGAGAATGTCGTAGAAGCAGGTGGTTCCTGTCCGTAGCAGTTCGGCACCAACCCACCGGGTAGCGGCCAGGATCATCTGCTGGTCGAGCGCGTCTTCCACCTTGGGCCACCAGAAGTCTTCGAGGAACGACCAGAAACCGTCGGGGGCCTGAGCGAGCGGAATGCCGTGAGCCAGAACGCCGTACATGTGCACGTGAGTGTTCACGAAGCCCGGAGCGAGAACACACCCCGATCCATCAACGATCTCGTCGTGGGGTGCGTCTGCCCGAACATCCTCGAAGCGACCGACTGCGGAAATCGTGGCGCCCTCGATGCGGACGGCGCCACGCTCTATCGGTGTCTCGCCCGGTTCGGCGATCACCCAGTCGGCCCGAATGATGGTCATGTGCTCGGGCGCTGGAGTGCCCGCCACACGCGCTCGGGCGTGAAGGGAATCTCGTCGATCGCCACCCCGGTGGCGTGCAGGATGGCGCTTCGCAGAGCGGGAGCAACACCGTCCTTGGGGATCTCGGCGACTGCCTTGGCCCCGAAGGGACCCGAGTCCTCCATCGTCTGGACGAGGAACACCTCGACCTCGGGCATCTCGTCGGCTCGGTAGATGCGGTAGTCGTCGAACTCGGTGTTGAGCATGCGGCCGCTCTCGTCGAATGCGAACTCCTCGCAGTGCCCATAGCCGAGAGCCTGCAACATGCCTCCCTCGATCTGGCCCGATGCCGTCACCGGGTTGATGGCAACACCGCAGTCCACCGCCATCACCATTTTCACCACGGTGACCTGCCCGGTGTCGACGTCGAGTTCGATCTCGACGAACTGTGCGCCGAACGGGGGAGGGCAATCGGGTGATACGTAGCTTGCCGTCCCCATGATCTGCTCGTGATCCTCGGTGTGCAGCGAGTTCAGTGCGATGTCCTCGAGCGAGACGGATCGTCCGTCGGGTGCCCAGGCGCGGCGATCGCGCAACTCGATCGAGCAGGCTTCCTCCTCGGGGATGCCGAGCAGGCGGGCAGCGCGCAACTTGATGCGCCAGCGAACCGCATCGGCGGCTCGCTTCACCGCTGTACCGGAGATGTAGGTGGTGGACGACGCGTATGCGCCCACGTCGAAAGGCGTCATGTCGGTATCGCCCGAGTAGATCTTGATGTCATCGAGCGGGACGCCGAGCACCTCTGCAGCGATCTGCGAGAGCACGGTGTCGGCACCGGTGCCGAGATCTGCTGCACCTGCAAGCACGTTGAAACTGCCGTCGTCGTTCATCTTGATGGAGCAGCCGCCCATGTCGAGGAACGGGATCGCAGTGCCGTGCATGCAGAACGCGAAACCGAGGCCACGGCGAATGTTCGGTCGGTCCGCAGGGGCCACCCACGTCGGGTCGGTGCGACGGTGCCAACCGATGGCGCGCATTCCCTGCGCGACGC
>JAFMJD010000189.1 GCA_017853685.1 Actinomycetota bacterium
CGATGGTGACCCGAGGGCGCAAGCGGAAGGGTTGGCGCTACTTCGGGCCGTACGCACACGCGTATGCAATCCGTGACACCCTCGATCTTCTGGTGCGTACCTTCCCCATCCGCACGTGTTCCCCCGGCAAGTTCAACGAGCACCACCGACTCGGACGCCCGTGCCTGTTGTTCCACATCGAGAAGTGCTCCGGGCCCTGCGTGGGCGAGATCGACGAGACCGCCTACCGACAACTGGTGCAGGAGTTCTGTGCCTTTCTCGAGGGTGACACCGACGAGATCGTCGAACGCCTCGGGGCCGACATGAAGGCGGCTGCTGCCGGGCTCGAGTACGAGCGGGCCGCACGACTCAGAGACCGACTCGCAGCGGTGCAGCGCGCCATCGAGAAGCAACAGATGGTGGCCGAGCGCAGCGAGGACCTCGACGTGATCGGGATCGCCGATGATGATCTCGAGGCGGCGGTGCAGGTGTTCTACGTGCGCAAGGGGCGCGTGGTGGGCCGCAAGGGTTTCGTGGTGGACAAGGTGGAGGATCTCTCGCCGGGCGGACTGGTCGATCGGATTCTCGAAGCGATGTACGGCGATGAACCTGCTGCCGGGATCCCCAAGCAGGTGTTGGTTCCGTGCGAGCCCGATGATCTCGACACCTACGAGGAGTGGTTGTCGTCGGCCCGTGGCTCACGCGTGCAGGTCCGTGTTCCCCAGCGCGGCGACAAGCGTGAGTTGCACGAGATGGTGACCCGCAACGCGAAGGAGGAGTTCACGCGGCACCGCATGCGTCGGGCTGCCGATCACAACAGCCGGAGCCGCGCGCTGAGCGAGCTGCAGGATCTGCTGGCGCTGCCCGAGGCGCCGCTGCGGATCGAGTGCTACGACATGGCGCACCTGCAGGGCACCGATTACGTCGGTTCGATGGTGGTGCTCGAGGACGGACTGCCCGCCAAGCGTGAGTACCGGCGTTTCAAGGTGAAAGACGTTCCGGGTAACGACGACTACGCGGCGATGGAGGAAGTGCTCACGCGGCGACTCACGGCGTACATCGAAGAGCGCGACACTCCGCTCGGTGAGCGGCCGGGCAGATTCTCGTACCCGCCGCAGTTGCTGTTGGTGGACGGCGGCAAGGGCCAGCTCGGTGTGGCGGTGAAGGTGGTGCGTGCGCTTGGACTGGAGGACGAGATCCCGGTGGCGTCGCTCGCCAAGCGGTTCGAGGAGGTGTACGTGCCGGGTTCGTCAGATCCGGTGAACGTGCCGCGGGGGAGTGATGCGCTGTTCATGCTGCAGCGCATACGTGACGAGGCGCACCGCTTTGCCAACACGTTCCACGGGGAGTTACGCGGGAAGCGGATGACCAAGAGCGTGCTCGATGGCGTGCCCGGTCTGGGTGAACACCGCAAGAAGCGGCTCGTGAAGGAACTCGGCGGCGTGAACAAGGTGAAGGCGGCGACGCTCGAGGAGCTCAAGTCGCTGACGTGGTTGCCCGACGCCGTTGCCGAAACCCTTCACGCCCACCTCCACCCCCACTAACCCGCGCTCTGACGGGCCGGGAGTCAGCGATCGCTGACTTTTCGTTGCCCGAAAGGCGGATGTTTCGCATTCGGGTTCCGTCACGTGACGGCCGTGCACTCAGTACGGGTCATGAGAGCGGAACAACTACTTCTTCGTCGCCTCCTCGAGGCCCAAGTTGGTCTTGCGACGCGTTCGCAGCTGCTTCGACTGGGGATGAGCGATTCCCAGGTGCGACACCTCCGGAATTCGGGCGTGCTCGTATCGATGGCGCCGGGAGTATTTCGGGGTGCCGGCGTACCCGCTACGTGGCTGCTGCGACTTGCGGCATCGGCACTCTTCCTCGACGGCCGTGCGATCGTGTGCCAGTCGTCGGCAGCTCGTCTGCACGAGTTGCCGGGATTCGAGCGTGACGAGACCGTCGAATTCGCTCGTGTCATCGACAGCCGACGAATCGGTGGCCGGGTCACCGTGCACTCGGCCCGACGCCTCGACGACGTCGACCGTTGCACCGTTCCCCTCCCGGACTGGGGTACACAACCGGTCCCTCGGGAACTCCGGCGAGCCGGGGTGTTGCGGTCGGTGCCGGCAACCACGCCGACCCGAACCATCATCGATCTCGCCCACCGTCTGCCTGTGGCGCGCCTGGCGAGACTGGTGGACTCGGCAGTGTCGCTCCGAAAGACCACCCCGCACCTTCTGGCCGAACGCCTCGACGACATCCGGGACTCCGGGGTGTCCGGGGTGCGCCGCATGGATCAAGTGCTCATCGATGCCGGGGTGGAGAGTTGGCTCGAGCGAAAGTTCCTCGAACTGATCCGGGAGGCGGGTCTGCCCCGTCCCCGATGCCAGGTGGTTTTCCGGGAAGGGACGAGGGTCGTTGCGCGCGTGGACTTCCAATTCGAGGGCACGAGGGTCGTGGTGGAAGTGAGCGGTCGTCGCGGACACGTGACCGATGCGGAGCGACGCAAGGATGCGCGGCGTCGCAACGACCTGCAGCGAGCGGGCATGACCGTGATCGAGTTCGTCACGAGCGACATCGTGGATGAACCCCAGTACGTGGTCCGCACTCTGCGCCACGCGCTGCGCCTCGCCTCGTGATTTCGAACAACCAAAAGTCAGCGATCGCTGACTCCCGGCCCGTCAGAAGCGCAAGTACGTACAGTGGGGGAGTGGGAGTGGATCGAGACGACCTGTGGGAGAGCCACGCCGACTGGTGGATCGCGGGCTTCACCGAGGGCGCCGACCCCGAGTACGAGGAGCAGATCCTCCCGCTTGCCGCCGCCGAGCTCGCCGGGTACGACCGTGTGCTCGACGTGGGCTGCGGCGACGGCCAGATCAGCCGGCTCCTCGCCCGACTCGGCGCCCGCACCGTGGTGGGCATCGACCCCACCTGGAACCAGATCGCCGTGGCCGGCGAGCGCGCAGGCGGCCCCACCTTCGCCCGAGCCGGCGCAGCCGCCCTCCCGTTCGCCGACGAATCCTTCGACGCCGTCGTGGCCTGCCTCGTGTTCGAGCACATCCGTGATGTGGACTCGGCCATCGCCGAGGTCGCCCGGGTGCTGCGCCCCGGCGGCCGCTTCGCCTTCTTCCTCAACCACCCCCTGCTCCAGACCCCCAACAGCGGCTGGATCGACGACCAGGTGCTGGACCCGCCCGAGCAGTACTGGCGCATCGGCCCCTACCTCATCGAGGACGAGACCATCGAGCAGGTGGAACAAGGTGTGTTCATCCCGTTCATCCATCGGCCGATGAGTCGTTACCTGAACACGCTCATCGACAACGGTCTCCTGCTGGAACGAATGGAGGAGCCGGCCCCGCCCGCCGGGTTCCTCGCCCGGGCCGCCGAGTACGAGGCCGCCGCCACGATTCCCCGACTGCTGTACCTGCGGACCACGAAGTTCGCCGGCCGGTAGCGGCTCGGTCCGGTAGCGGCGCCGGCCGCTGCTGCCTCCCCAGAATCACCCTTTTCGGGTGAGGCCGTCGAGGCGGCGCCCCGTCACACTCACCTTGGAGTCGCGCGCCCCGGGATGGGTCGCCGGCCACGAACCGAGCGTCAACGAAGGCTTCTGGGGGAAATCACCGTGGGTTTGGGAGCAGGGAATAGCACGATGAGTCATCGATCGGGCACAAGGACTCGGCAGCGGTCGCTCGTCGGGGTGGCACTGGTGAGCGTGCTTGCCGTGGTGGCAGCAGCGTGTGGTTCGTCGAACACGTCGGGCTCGGCCGACTCGACGCCGGCACCGGTCGGGGCGCAGGAGAACCTAGCAACCAGCACCGACTGGAACTTCCAGATGCTGAATCTGGACGGTACGCCACTCACAGTCCGTGATGCGGGCGACGGCACGAAGGTGAACGGCTATCTGGTCTACAACAATATCTATCTGTTGCAGGCCACGGTGCCGGCGGAGGTGCTTGCGAGCACAACTGCCATCGTTCTCGAGGTACGGACGCCGGACGGGGTCTGGAATGAGTCCGTACTGCTTAGGGTGGTCGATGCGAGCGGGGCCCCCATGAGGCTCCCGGCCAATGCGAGCGGGACCGCCGA
>JAFMJD010000190.1 GCA_017853685.1 Actinomycetota bacterium
CCGATCTCGTGGACACTCCCGACGAGGTTCGTCCCCTCGCGCTCGAACTGGCGGCCCAGGTTGCTGCCCTGCCGCCGGTGGCGGTGCAACTCACCAAGCGAGCGATGAACAAGGTCACATCGGCACAGGCCGAGGACGCGTTCGACCTCGGCTTCTATCTGGAGGCAATGACACTCGGTTCCGCGGACATGCAAGAAGCAGTGACCGCGTTCCTCGCGAAGCGCAAGCCCACGTGGAGGGGCCGCTGACATGACGGTGTGGGGTGAGTCCGTGGCGGCGTGCGAGTACGCGGGCCACCCCGGCTTGGCGTTCGACCCCCGACCGACATCGCTCGTGGCGTTGCTCGATGATTCGGCACGCTTCGGTGCGCGCGAGTTCCTCGTGCAGGGAACGACCCGCATCACCTTCGAACATTTCCGACGTGCGGCGGTTGCCGCGTCCGGTGTGCTGCGAAGTGCCGGTGTGCGCCGGGGCGACTACGTGGTGATGTTCGCCTACAACTCACCTGCGTGGGTACTCGGGCTCTGGGGGTGCTGGGTGTTGGGCGCGGTTCCGGTGCTCGGCAACCGGTGGTGGAGCGATGACGAACTGTCGAATGCGCTCAGGCTGTGTCCGCCGGCGGTCGTGCTCACTGACCGTGCCGAGATTGCGGGTGCTCAGGTGCTGCGCATCGAAGACATCGATGCCTGCTTCGCCGACGCACCCGAGGTGCAACAGGTCGTCCACGGTGAGGTGCCCGCCGAGGACAGCGATGCCATGATTCTCTTCACGTCGGGTAGCACCGGTCGGGCCAAGGGTGTCCGGCTTTCGCACCGCTCTGTCATCGCGAATCAGCACAACCTGCTGTTCGGTTCGCGTCGGCTTCCGCACCAGCAGAAAGCCGACGCACCACAGACGGTGAATCTCGTGTCGGTTCCGTTGTTCCACATCGGTGGTGTGAGCCATCTCGTCACACAGGTCATCGCGGGTGGTCGGTTGGTGTTCTTGCGCGGACGTTTCGACCCGCAAGAGGTGCTCGAGTTGATCGAGCGTGAGGGTGTCACGTCATGGGGTGGTGTCCCGACTACGGCCAAGCGCGTCGTGGAGCACGAGCGGTTCATGACCACCGACCTCTCGTCGTTGCGTTCGTTCCCGCTCGGCGGCGCTCCCGTGCCGGAGTCACTGCTCGACCGACTGCGTGAGCGCGTTCCGCACCTCCGACGTGGACTGGCGTCGACGTGGGGGCTCAGTGAGTCGGGAGGCTTTCTCACACTGGCGCGGGCCGACGAGATGGAGGCGCGCCCGGGTACATGTGGGCGTCCGTATCCGCCCGTCGAGGTGCGAGTCGACGCGCCGGACCACACCGGCAGCGGGGAACTCCTCGTGCGCTCGCCGACGGTGATGCTCGGCTACGTGGGGCTCGACGATGGCACTGTCGACTCCGAGGGGTGGCTCCACACCGGCGATGTCGGCCGGATCGACGACGACGGCTACGTGTACATCACCGGGCGTTCGAAAGACGTGGTGATCCGCGGCGGTGAGAACGTTGCGTGTCCGCACGTGGAGGACGTGATCATGCGCCATCCGGCGGTGCTCGACGCTGCAGTGCTCGGTGTGCCGCACGACGATCTCGGCGAGGAACTCGTGGCGACGGTGGTGCTGCATCCGGTGGCCTCGGCAACGGACGCCGAACTCCGCGGGTTCGCTGCGGAACACCTTGCCTATTTCGAGATTCCCGCCCGTTGGCACGTTCGACACGAACCCTTGCCGGTGCTCGCCACCGGGAAGGTGGACAAGAATCTGCTCCGCCGTGAGCACCTTGCCGCTGCACACACTTCGGTCCACGAGAGGTGACCCATGCTGACCGCTCCCGATGAGCACTTCAACCATCAGGTGGCCTTTCCACATGCGTTGGTGGGTTCGAGCGATCCGAGTTGGCGCGAGCGTTACTGGGTGAGCATGCAGGACACACGCGATGGGTCCACGGTACTCACGCTCGGGTTCGGTCAGTATCCGAATCAAGACGTGCAGGAGGCTTTCGTCTCACTCACTCACCGCGGCCACCAGCGCAATCTCCGTCTCTCGCGTCGGCTCACGCCACGCCGTGATGTGATGCGGGTGGGACCGCTGTCGTGCGACATCGTGGAGCCCTACCGCCGTCTGCGATTCGCGCTGGCGGACAACCCGAGTGAGATGTCGTTCGATATCGACTGGCTCGGCCGGTTCGACCCATTCCTCGAAGAGCGGCATTTCGAGACAGCAGGTCCGCGCGTTACCCATGATCTGGTCCGGTATGTGCAGGTGGGCCGTGCAGAAGGCGAACTTCGCGTGGACGGCGAGCGCATCACGCTGTCACCGGACGACTGGTGGGGCGAGCGCGATCATTCGTGGGGGGTGCGCCCGCTCCCGCGTTCAGAGGGTGCTCCGCCCACCGAGCGTCCGGACTGGCGGTTTCTGCTGTTCATGCCGGTGCAGTTCGAGGATTTCGGCATGCACCTCTACCTCTTCGAGGATGCGGACGGAACCCCCACCCACCTCTCGTGCGGATTGATGGGTGAGTCGGTGTCGGGCGCACGCGTGCTCCGCGTGAGTCACGATCTGGAGTTTGAGCATGGCGCTCCAACGCCCACGCTCGTCGGTGGCTCGATTGATGTCACTTTGCTGGGTGGTCGTATCTTGCATGTCGATGTCACCGCACTCTCCGGGCGTGCGCATCTGCGCGGCGGTGGGTACGGAGGGATCGACGGATGGTTCCAGGGTCATTGGAAGGGCGAGGATTCGCTCGTTCACGACACGTGGGATCTCTCGGATCGAGCGCAACTCAAGCACTGGGGAGCGAACTCGAGCGATCACGCAGTGCAGGTGGCTTGCGAGGGCCAACACGGATTCGGTGTTGCCGAGTACATGGTGCTGGGTGGACACCAGAGGTACGGCCATGTCCGCCGATGAAGGCGCGGCACTCAGCAGTGCACTCGAGGACGCGTTGAGCAGTGCACTCGGCGTGCGGGTGTCGGTGCAGGGCCTGCGGCGTCTCTCGGGTGGATCCTCCCGGGAGAACTGGTGGTTCGAGCTCGAGCAACACGGCGAGACGCGCCCAATGCTGCTGCGTCGCGATCCCGTCACGAGTGTTGCGAACACCGAGCGCGCAGTGGAACGAACCGTGCTCGATGCCTTGGTACACGAGCCACTGCCCACGCCGGTCATCGTTGCCGCCGATCTCGACGGCGGTCGGCTCGAGCGACCATGGATGGTGCTCGAGTGCAACTCCGGACGCGCCGACCGCTCGGTGCTGCGCGACCGCGACCCGTTCCGTCTCGGCCCTGCAGGTCGACTGGGCCTCGCGCATGACCTGTGCGACTTGCTCGCCGATGCACATCGTCTGGACCCGGCAACCACGGGCCTCGGTGTCGTACCAGTCGATCCCGCGCGCAACGAGATCGATCGCTGGAGCGACGAGTGGAGCCGCGTTGCGCGCCAACCACAGCCCGAACTCGCCTACGCGGCGATGTGGCTCGATGAACACCGGCCACCTCCTCCGCAGCGACCGGTGCTGGTGCACGGCGACTTCCGCCCAGCGAACGTCCTCATTGACGACGACGACGGCACCGGCCGGGTGAGCGTGCTGCTCGACTGGGAGTTCGCCCACCTCGGCGACCCTGCAGAAGATGTGGGCTGGTATCTCGCCCCGATCTACCGCACCGAGCACCTCCTCGGCGACCAGTGGACCGCAACGATGTTCCTCGAGCGTTACTGCGCTCGCTCTGGTATCACGATCGAACCCGAACGCCTGCGCTTCTGGCAGGTGCTGGCGACGTTCAAGTTGGCCGTGATCGCACTCGCGGCGGTCTCGAGTTTCCTCGACGATTCCGGAGACCGTGCTGCGCCGCCAACCGATGGTGTGATGCGCACGCTCATGAGAGAGGTCCGCTCATGAGGCCCACGCCCTTGGAATCCACAGCAGGGATCGCACGCATTCTGCGTGACACGGTGCTACCACACGTGGGCGATTCACACGCGTCGGCGCAGTTGCAGCAGGTGATTGCCGTCCTCGGGCAGACCAACTGGAAC
>JAFMJD010000191.1 GCA_017853685.1 Actinomycetota bacterium
GCCGTGTTCTCGGGAATCCCCACGGTGCTGTTGCCCCTGCCCGAGCCGGGCGCCCAGCGCGGCTTGGACCGCGTGCTGCGCCTCATCGAGGCTCCCACGGGGCCCACAGGGCAGACCCCGACATGACTACCCGGTGGGAGGCGCCATCGCCCGGCCACTGGGTGCGTGACCCATCGTGGTTCGGCCGGCGACTGCCTGCCGTGTGCTGCGAGATCGAGACACTCGCAGTGCCGCGTGCGACCGAGATGGCGGCGAGTGCGCTCGGGCTCGGCATACGTCGAGTGGACATCGCCGCGGTGAACACGGTGCTGTACACGCGGGTGGTCCCGCTCCAGCAGTCATCAACGCGAGCGCTGGGGCATGTACAGCGGCTCGCAACGCGAGTGAGCGTCGACGGACGTCGTCGCGAACGTGCCGCTGCGGAGGTGTCTGCACACACCGCGGCGGCGCGCTCCGCAGTGCATCACCGACTTGTCGCACTGTGCGATACATGGAGCATCGCCGGTCCGCTCGACCCTGATGCCGACACTGCAGTGGCGGGTTGCGCATCTTCGAGCGACACCCAACTCACCGAACTCTGTCGACGTCTCTTCGACCGAGCGGTGGGTGCAACGGCCGCGAATGTCATCTGGTCGGTGTACGCAGCAGTCGACACATCGGTCCCTGTCGTTCCGTTCGATGCGAGGGCGCACGAGCAGTTGCGACGGGCACTCGACGAACTCGGCGGACGGTTGGTGGCCCGGGGCTCCGCCCACGAGGCTCAGCACGTGTTCGGTCTGGCCCGACGCGAGATCAAGGCGACGATCCTCGCAGGCAAGGGGCCCGGGGCCGATGCCCTTGCAGCGCGTGCCGGCGTGTTCGCCGAGGCGAACCGGGCCGCAGCGCCTGCATTCCTCGGTTTCGACGGGCACGGGATTCGAACGGCCGGAATGCCGTCGTCGATGGCAGCAATCACCAGCCAATGGCTGCGCACCGTCGACAGCGACGGGATCGCCGGAGCGCGTGCGGGTGCGTTCGCCTGGTGACGCATCGCGTACCGTGCGAGTGTGCGGAACGTCTCGACAACCACCGAACAGGTCCGGGCCCATATCGATAACCGCGTGGGTTGGGTGACGCTGAACCGACCGGACAAGCGCAACGCCATCTCCGAGGGAATGTTCGCAGCGATCACCGAGGTGTTGGCGGCCTGGGAGGACGACGACGAGGTGCGTGTGGTGGTGGTGCGCGGCGCCGGCGACGAAGCATTCGCGTCCGGTGCCGACATGGGTGAATTGGATCGCGGCGAGGGGACGTATCCGCCGCCCGGGGCACGCAAGGGATTCACGCTGCACACGCGCAAACCCGTGCTCGCGATGGTGCACGGTTTCTGCATCGGTGGTGGACTGATGGTGGCGATGGAGGCCGACATCCGGATCGCAGCCGATGACGCGGTCTTCGCGATTCCGGCCGGACCGCTGGGTGCGGGTTATCCGCTCGTCGGCGTGCAGCGACTCGTGTCGCTCGTGGGTCCTGCACATGCCTCCACGATCATGTTCACGGGCGATCGCTTCGACGCCCATCGTGCGCTCGAACTCGGTCTGGTGAACGAGGTAGTACCGCGGGCTCACCTCGAGGAGCGAGTCACCAGCATCGCTCGTCGGATTGCCTCCAATGCGCCGCTGTCGCTCGCCGCAGCCAAGGCGGTCATCGGCGCCGTCATCGGAACGCCGGGCGCAACGTTTGGCGCTGCACAAGCCCTCATCGACCAGTGCTGGGTCTCGGACGACTTTCGTGAGGGCCGCAAGGCGTTCGCCGAGAAGCGTTCGCCCGAGTTCCGCGGTCGCTGACACACAGCGCGAGACTCTTGCCATGCGCGCAGTCGTCCTGCATTCCCACGGTGGTCCCGAGGTCCTCACCATCGAGGACATCCCCGATCCGGTTCCGGCTCCCGAGGAAGTGCTGGTGAACATCCGGGCCACGGCGCTCAACCGGGCAGACCTGCTGCAGCGCATGGGGCTGTACGCCAATCCGTACCCGGAAACCTTCGAGATCCCGGGACTCGAGTTCGCGGGAACCGTCGCCGCTGTGGGCGATCGGGTGCGACTGTGGTCGCCCGGCGATCACGTGATGGCGATCACCGGCGGCGGCGCCTACGCCGAACGCATTGCCGTGCACGAACGCCAACTCATGGCGGTGCCACGCAGCGTCGGCCTCGATGACGCGGCTGCGATTCCCGAGGTGTACCTCACGGCGTGGGATGCACTGGTGGTGCAGGGCGGTCTCACGAGCGGGCGTTGGGCGCTCGTGCACGCCGGCGCTTCGGGAGTGGGCACTGCCGCAATTCTCATCGCCAAGGCCGTGGGTGCGCGTGTGGCAGTGACCTGCAGCGGCGGCAAGGTGGCGGCGCTGCGAGCACTCGGGGCAGATGCGGTCATCGACTACGGCACCCAGGACTTCGTGGAGGAGATCAAGACGATCACGGCAGGCCGCGGCGTGGATGTGATCCTCGACGTGATCGGCGGCGACTACGTGAACCGCAACATCTCGGCGGTCGCCCTGCGGGGTCGTGTGGTGCAGGTGGGCGTGATGGGCGGCGGATCGGCCAACGTGAACGTTGGGGCGATGCTCGGCAAGCGCATGCAACTGATCGGCACGGTGCTGCGGGCGCGACCCATCGAGGAAAAGGTCGCACTCACGCAGCGGTTCGCAGCCGAGATGTTGCCCCTGTTCGACTCGGGGCAACTGCGAGCCATCGTGGACTCGCGCTTCCCGCTCGCCGAGGTGGCCGCAGCACAGGCTCGCATGGAGACGAACGCGAATATCGGCAAAATCCTGCTCGACATCTCGTGACCCGGCCATACGCCCGGCCGGAACTGGTGCGCTGAGGTCAGCGCTGGATCATCGGCACGTAGTCACGTGAGTCGGGGCCCGCGTACCACTGGCGCGGCCGACTGATCTTTTGATCCTTGTCGGTCAGCAGTTCCTGCCAGTGGGCCAGCCAGCCCACGGTGCGCGGGATGGCGAACAGCACGGTGAACATCTCCACGGGGAAGCCCATCGCCTGGTAGATGAGACCCGAGTAGAAGTCCACGTTCGGGTACAGCTTGCGGCTCTTGAAGTAGTCGTCGTTGAGGGCGACTTCCTCGAGCTTGAGCGCAATGTCGAGCAGCGGGTTCTTGCCGGTGACCTGGAACACCTCGTACGCGGTCTGCTTGATGATGCGCGCACGCGGGTCGTAGTTCTTGTACACGCGGTGGCCGAAGCCCATGAGGCGGCTGCCGGCCTTGCCGCTCTTGACGTCCTCGATGAACGCCGGGACGTTCTCGATGGAGCCGATCTCGGTGAGCATGCGCACGACGGCCTCGTTGGCGCCGCCGTGGAGCGGACCGTAGAGAGCCGACGATGCAGCCGCCGCCGCCGAGTAGGGGTCGGCCTGGCTCGAACCCACCACGCGCATGGCCGTGGTTCCGCAGTTCTGCTCGTGGTCGGCGTGCAGGATGAACAGCACGTCCATCGCCCGCTCGAGCCGCGGGTCGATCTCGTACTCGCCGACTTTCCACATCATGTTGAGGAAGTTGGCCGGGTACGACAGGTTGTTGTCGGGGTACACGAACGGCAGGCCCACCGAGAATCGGTGGCACATCGCGGCGATCGTGGGCGCCTTCGCGATCAGGCGCAGGATCTGCTTGTCGCGGACGTCTTTGTCGAGCACATCTTTGGCCTCGGGATAGAACGTGCCGAGGGCGGCCATCGACGACACGTACATGCCCACCGGGTGTGCGTCGTAGTGGAAACCGTCGAGGAAGCGCTTGCGCATGTTCTCGTGCACGAACGTGTGGTGCGTGACATCGAAGGTCCACTGCTTGAGCTGCTCGGCAGTGGGCAACTCGCCATTCAGCAGCAGATACGCCACCTCGAGGTAGGTGGACTTCTCGGCGAGCTGCTCGATGGGGTACCCGCGGTAGCGGAGCACGCCGTTGTCGCCGTCGAGGTAGGTGATCGACGACTTGCAGGCGGCGGTCTGCATGTAGGCCGGGTCGTAGATGAACA
>JAFMJD010000192.1 GCA_017853685.1 Actinomycetota bacterium
CCTGACGAGCCTCCTCGCCGCTACAACCTGACGTATTGACGATGCACCCTTTGGGGTGAAGAAGCGTGCCGGATCAGCCAGATAGTCCCCGGTTGAGATCGCAAGAACTGATTTCTTCGGAGGAATCGATGAGCGGTAAGCAGATGCCCACCAAGCAGACCCTGTTGCTCGTCGTGGCCGCGCTCGCGCTTGCGGCGTGCAACAGCGCCGATCGTGCCGGCACGGTGCAGGACGGGGTCAAGGGGGCGACCACCACCTTGGTGGTGACGTTCTTGCCGACGCCGGGCGTGTCCAAGGTGGTCGACCTCGACCCACCCGGGCCGTCGCTGGGCGATCGCCTGGAACTCACGGTGCCGCTCACGATGGACGGCAAACCCGCCGGGGAGATGACCGGGGTGCTCGTGACCACGCGCCTCGGAAAGGGCACGGGGGCTTCGGCGGTGAAGGAGGAGCGGACTGGTGTCATGACGTTCCGCTTCAACGACAACGATTCGATCGCCGTGAACGGCACCTCAAGGGTCAAGCCGGGCAAGCAAGAGCCCGAGGTCGGCGATCCACAGGTGCGGACGGTCGTGGGCGGTACGGGCGCGTACCTCGATGCCGAGGGTTCGCTCCGCACCGTCCGGAACGCTGACGATTCCTACACCTACACGTTCACCCTGCGGCTGCCCTGAACCACCCGTTCCGGGCGAGTCGGACCGTCGGGTCCGGTTGAGCGTGAGTTGCGAGCGGGTTGCGTGTGGAGGGAACAGGTCACGTCGATCGCTTGGCGGGGTGTGTCCCGGCGCACTAGAACCTCTGCATGGGGATTGCACTGACCAAGGACTCGATCGATCTCGGAATTGTCGTCACCGACATCGATGCGTCGCTGAAGTTCTACCGCGACACACTCGGCTTCAAGAGCGCGGGTGACAACCCGATGCCCGGCGGCGCCCACATGTGGCGCCTGATGTGCGGCACCTCGATGATCAAGTTGCTGAAGTTCACGCCCACCCCCGAGGCCAAGCCGGCCAAGGGCGGGCCCGGTGGTGGACTCGGCTATCGCTACTGGACCATCACGGTGTCCAACATCCAGGAGATCACCGACGCGTGTGCCGCCGCTGGATACAAGGTTCGGGTTCCGGTCACCGAGTTGATGCCCGGCACCACCATCTCGATGGTGGAGGATCCCGACGGCAACTGGGTCGAGTTCCTCACGAGGGGCTGACATGGGCGCACTCGACGGCCGCGTCGCTCTGGTGACCGGTGCCGCATCCGAGGGAATCGGTCGGGGAATCGCCCGCATGCTCGCCGGCGCCGGTGCGCACGTGGCGGTTGGCGACTTCGACGTGCGTGTGCATTCGGTCGCCAATGAACTCTCACGCGAGAGCGGCCGTGAGGTGAAGGCTTGGATCAGCGATGTCCGCGAGCCGGAGTCGGTGCGCCGTTTCGTCGATGCCGCTGCTGCGCACTTCGGCGGACTCGACATCGTGGTGGCCAATGCAGGCGTGTGGCAGCGCACCAGTGCGCTCACGGACTCCTACGAGGAGTCCGTCGAGATCTGGGACCGCGTCCACTCCACCAACCTGCGCGGCGTGTTCCTCACGGGGCGTGCGGCGATCCCGCACCTCGTTGCCCGCGGCGGCGGCCACATCGTCAACATCGCCACGGATCACATCTGCCCGCCCCCGGGATATGCAACCGGTGGGGGAACGATGATGGATGTCTACGACTCGTCGAAGTTCGGCATCAACGGACTCACGCAGTCATGGTCGAAGTTGTTGCGCTCCAAGAACATCCGCGTCAACGCGCTGTGCATGGATGCCACCGATTCCGAGATGGTGCGCCAGGCAGTGGGTGACCGCATCACGCCTGCCCTGGCGGCAACGTGGATGCGACCCGAGCAGATGGGGCAACTGGTGCTCGACCTCATCGCAGAGGGTCCCGACGGACGCACGGGCGAGAACATCGGGGCTTGGCTCGGTCATCCCGTGGTGCTGCCGCCGGTTGCCGAGGTGCTGCCGAGTCGCCACCCGTGAGTTGTCCCTGAATCCCCAACGAGCCTGCATCCCGACGAACCCGAATTCCTCACGAGAAAGAGCAACGAAATGAGCGACGGTCCCCTCATCCGGTATCCGATCATCCAGCACGCATTCTTCGTCAACGACCTCGAGGAGGCAGCGCGCAAGTGGACCCGCCTCACGGGCGCTGGCCCGTTCTTCATCACCCCGCACCACATGGGTGACAAGCACCTGTACCGCGGCAACGAGATGACGGCCGATGTGGGCTACGCGTTCGGGCAACACGGACCCACCCATGTGCAGTTCATCTGTCAGTACGACGACGAACCCTCGATCTATCGGGACATGTACGGCCGCGGCGAGGAAGGCTTCCACCACATCGGGTGCCTCGTGCCGGATCCGTTCGAGGAGGCGAAGCGGTACGAGCGCCTCGGGTTCCCCACGGCGTCATCGCTCTGGTCGCTTGCCGATGTGGTGTACATCGACACGCGTCCGGCACTGGGCTGTTTCCTCGAACTGCACGGCGACACACCGGAGATCCGTGATGTGTTCAAGCGTTTCGAGGATGCCGCGCGTGGATGGGACGGTGTCACCGAACCGATTCGCGGCAACCGCGGCCAGCAGCTCGACCGCTGACCGACGCCGTTCTTCTCCTACTCAGCGCAGCCAGGCCGGGCGGCCAGCCTCATACGAGGTGATGGCGTCGGCATGCGTGAGCGTGATGCCGATGTCGTCGAGCCCGTGCAGGAATCGCTCCTGTGTGGGCGCATCCATCGGGAACGATTCGGTGAGCCCCGCAGCAGGTACTTCGACCACGAGTCGTTCCATGTCGACGATGATGGTGGTGTGCGGGTCGCTCTCGATGGCCTCCCAGATCCGCACCACGGTCGACTCGGGCAGCACCACCGGCGCAAGCCCGTTCTTGGTGCAGTTGTTGCGGAAGATGTCGCTGAAGCTCGGGGCGATCACGGCGTCGAAGCCTCCCTGTTGGATCGCCCACACCGCATGCTCGCGTGAGGACCCCACGCCGAACGCCGGCCCGGCCACCAGGATCGAGGCGCCGGCGTAGCGCTCGTCGTTCATCACGAAATTGCGGTCGTCACGCCACGTGGAGAACAGACCTTTTTCGAAGCCGGTCCGCTCGACGCGCTTGAGCCATTCGGCCGGGATGATCTGGTCGGTGTCCACATCGGAGCGACGCAGCGGTAGCCCGGTTCCGGAGATCACACGTACTGCTTTCACTGGAGGTCCTCCGGAGTGGTGAAGGTGCCTGCCACGGCAGTGGCGGCAGCAACGGCGGGTGAGACGAGGTGGGTGCGGCCACCGCGGCCCTGTCGACCCTCGAAGTTGCGGTTGCTCGTGCTGGCAGAGCGTTCGCCGGGGGCGAGTTTGTCGGGGTTCATGGCCAGACACATCGAGCAACCGGGCTCGCGCCAGTCGGCCCCTGCAGCGCGGAAGATGCGGTCGAGTCCCTCGCGCTCGGCCTGGGCCTTGACCGCGTGCGATCCCGGCACCACCATCACACGCTTCACGGTGACGCGCCGGCCCTCGAGCACAGCGGCAGCGGCGCGCAGGTCCTCGATGCGGCTGTTGGTGCACGATCCGATGAACACGGTGTCCACCGCGATGTCCCGGATGCGCTGGCCGGCCTGCAGACCCATGTACTCGAGTGCGCGTGACACGGTGTCCCGGGCGGTGGCATCGGCGAGCGAGTCCGGCGAGGGAACCACGTCGTCGATGGATGCCACTTGGCCCGGGTTGGTGCCCCAGGTGACGTGCGGGCGCAGCGACGAGCCGTCGATGTCAACCCGACTGTCCCAGCGAGCGCCATCGTCGGAGCGCAGCGTGCGCCAGTCGTCGAGCGCCTGCTCCCACGCCTTGCCCTTGGGCGCGTGCGGGCGCCCCTCCAAGTAGGCGAACGTGATGTCGTCGGGTGCAACGAGTCCGGCG
>JAFMJD010000055.1 GCA_017853685.1 Actinomycetota bacterium
TTCGCCCCCTTGGTAGGTATCGCGGGGCTGCTGTGGTTCGCCCGGCGCAGGGTGCGGGCTCAGCGCACCCGTTCGATGTCGGCTCCGAGCGACGACAACCTGCCCACCAAGTCGTCGTAACCGCGGTCCACGTGGTGCACGTCGCTGATCACGGTCTCACCGTTGGCCATCAGCCCGGCCACCACCAGCGCAGCACCTGCCCGGATGTCGGGGGCACGCACCGGCGCACCGTCGAGTGAAGCCACACCGCGCACCACCGCATGATGTCCGTCGGTGCGGATGTCGGCACCGAGGCGCTGGAGCTCCTCGACGTACCGGAAACGCCCCGGGTACAGGTTCTCGGTGACGATCCCCACTCCGTCGGCCACGGTGAGCAGGGTGACGATGAGCGGCTTGTAGTCGGTTGCAAAGCCCGGATACGGCAACGTCTGTACGTCGAGCGAGCGGAGGCGTCGGTCGTCGGCGTACACGAGCACACCGTCGGTCTGGGCGGTGAACTGCACACCCATCTCGCGCAGTCGCCTGATGAACATCTCCATGTGCTCGGCCTGGGCGCCGCGCACCACCACTTCTCCCTGACAGGCCGCTACGGCCGCCATGTACGTGGCGGCCTGCACCCGGTCCACCACCACCCGGTGCTCGGCGGCCTGGAGATCACGCTGAGGAACACCGTGCACGTAGAGCGTGGGCGATCCGATGCCCTCGATGCACGCACCCATGGCGTTGAGGAAGTGACACAGGTCGGCCACCTCGGGTTCGCGCGCCGCATTGTCGATCACGGTTGCGCCCTTGGCGAGCACGGCAGCCATCACGATGTTCTCGGTGGCGCCCACGCTCGGGAAGTCGAGCGTGATGTCGGCGCCGTGCAGGGCCTCGGCGCGTGCCTCGATGTACCCACGACGCAACTCGAACGTGGCACCGAGTGCTTCGAGCCCCTTGAGATGCATGTCGATGGGACGCTTGCCGAAGTCATCGCCACCCGGCATCGACACACGCGCCACACCACAACGGGCCAGCAACGGCCCGAGCACCACGATCGATGCACGGATCCGCTCCACGAGGTCATAGGGGGCCTCGGGAACGATCGAGCCATGGTTCTCGAGCACGAGCACATCACGACGCTGCGGATCGATGTGACTCGTCACGCCGAGCGCTGCGAGCAGATCGCCCATGGTGGCCACATCGTCGATGGCCGGCACGTTCGACAACTCGTAGCGGCCGTCGGCGAGCAGTGTGGCCGCCATCAGTTTGAGCACGGCGTTCTTGGCCCCCGGAACCGTCACCTCGCCGCTCAGCGGACCACTGCGACGGGCCACGATGCGCTCGGCACGCCCGGCCCCGTCCGCTGGCGAATATGACGGATTCGTTACCACTGGCCGTCAGTATGCTCCACCCGTGCGGCCGCAGCACGGACGGGGTGACAAACGCATTCTGCAGCACCTCCCCGCCGAGGCGGTGAGCCATGCACTGACCCCCCGCAACGATCTCGTCCTCGAGTGCGAGGTGGCGCCCGGTGAGTTCACCCAGGCCCATGGACCCTTCGTCCACTATCGGCGCCGCGTCTCAGCAGATGGGACACAGTCGATCGAGTACCGGCTCCAACTGCCGTGGTTCTCGTGGGTGTTCGGACCGCTCGTGCGCATGTCGCTGCGGCGTCGGCCCGCGCCCGGGCATCCCGAGGGCAAACAACCGTGGTGGGCACCGGGCGATCGTCTGGACGAGCGACAGGTACTGGTGCTCGGCCTGCTGGCGGCTGCCTCCATGTGCTGCACGTTCACCAACACGTTGTTCACCCAGACCGCGCACAAGGTGAGCGATGCGTTCGACGTCGGGGGCACCGGACAGGGAATCGCCGGAGCCATCGTGCGCGTCGGCATCGTGTTCGCGCTCCCCTTTGCCTTTCGCGCCGATCGATTCGGCCGACGACGCGTGATCCGTTGGCTCGCAGTGGCGGCGCCCGTGGTGTGCGCACTCGGTGCACTGGCCCCCAACTTCCCGATCCTCGTCGCTACCCAGACCATCGGGCGACCGCTCGGCCTCGCACTCGATCTGCTCATCGCCGTGGTGGCTGCCGAGGAAGTACCGCGCAACAGCCGCGCCTACGCCGCCAGCGTGATGGCGATGTCGGGTGGTCTCGGCGGTGGTGTCTGTGTGTGGTTGCTCCCGCTCACCGGAGTTGCCGACTGGGGATGGCGCATCCCGTTCGCTGCGTCGCTCATCTGGCTCACCGTGGCGGTGTCACTGCGCAGACATCTCCCCGAGACGATCCGCTTCCAGACCACCCATGCACGCGCACCACGCCTGCGCACGCCACGACTCGGGGCGATGGCCACCATTGCGTTCTTCAGCAATCTGTTCGTGGCACCAGCATCGTTCTTCCAGAACCGGTACCTCGAGGAGGTGCGCGGCTACACGAACTTCGGCGTCACGCTCTTCACGATCCTCACGGCAACTCCCGCCGCCATCGGCCTGCTCGTGGGCGGCGCGCTCGCCGATCGTTACGGCCGACGCATCATCGGCGTGGCTGCGCTGGTGTTCGGCACACTGCTCATCAATTCGTCGTTCGCGGTGTCGGGCTCGCCGATGTGGGGTGCAGCGATTCTCGGCAGCATCTGTGTGGGCGCGGCCGTTCCCGCCATCATCGTGTACCGAACCGAATTGTTCCCCACTGCCAGCCGCGGTCGCGCTGGCGGCATCATCACTGCATCGAGCCTGCTCGGCGGCAGCATCGGACTCGTGGCCATGGGACAACTCGTGGATCGCGACTTCGGCTATGCGCCCGCGCTCGGTGTCCTTGCGCTCGGTCAGATCGCAGTAGCGGCCATCGTGCTCACCCGGCTTCCCGAATCCGCGCACCGCGAACTCGAGGAGTTGAACCCCGAGGATCGTTCCGCGCAGCAGGGCAC
This sequence comes from Actinomycetota bacterium, assembly GCA_017853685.1. Lineage (GTDB taxonomy): Bacteria > Actinomycetota > Acidimicrobiia > Acidimicrobiales > Ilumatobacteraceae > WLJO01. Next base: position 2,907 of record JAFMJD010000055.1, read on the forward strand.
CGACGAGCCGACGCCCGGGGCCGAACCCGTCGGCTGATCCGACACCGATGCGTCAGGCGCTGAGAATGCGCCGCGCCTCGCCGAGATCAGCGATGAGACGCGCAGCAACATCGGCATTGCCACCCGCATCCGGGTGTGCATCTCGCACCCGGCTGCGAAAGCGGGCGGCGACATCCTTCTTCGACGGCCGCACCGTGCCGGGTGGGAAGCCGAGGAGATCGAGAGCCCATGCCGTGGGGTTGGTGACCGCCGACAGACTCGACGACGCGCCGCCCACCAGCGCCTCGATGAATGCCTGGCCCAGCGGCCCTCGCCACCGGTACGCACGACGCAGAGCGGGGGCCACCACTCGCCGAGCTCCGTGTTCGAGTCGCTCGAGCGCATAGACCGCACCGAGTACCTGCTGCAGCGGTGTTCCCTGACTGCGGAACTCGAAGGTCAACTGCTCGCCCTCGCTGTGCACCGAGTGCAGCGAACGGGCGAGGCCGTGTCGGTCCACCTGGAAGCGGTGGCGCAACCTCGGCTGCACCACACGGTCGCCGCGCTCCACCTCGTTGAGCAGACGGTGGATGTCGGGCGCGAGTTCTTCGTCGATCTCGGGTGCATGAGCTGCCACCACAGCACCCAGCAGCAGACCGCCCACACCCGGTGCCGGGTCAGCGGGAAGCACGAGGTGCCCGAGCGACACACGTCGTGTCGGCGCAATAGGGCGTGAGTGCCACACTTCGAGCTCGGCCAGCAGCACGCTGCCCGAGGCTACCGACGCATCATCACTTCTCGGTCCGGGCGAGCACATCCCGGGCGACTTCACCGAGACGCTCGAAGTCACGCGTGTCACGGTCGTGCATGGCAGCGCCGTAGTAGAGCACCACACGTGTTGCAACACCGCCGTAGCGGGCAACCAACGCGTCGGCGAGACCATCCCACGGTGCCGACACCACAAAGTGGTCCAGCACCTCGTCGGTGATCACGGCGGCCATGCCTGCGATGTCGCCGGCTTTCTGGCATGCCCGTATCCGGGCGGTGGTATCGGGAAAACCGATCTGCTCGAAGATGAACGAGTAGTTGGGCGTGGACCCGTAGAACGACACCTGTTGACGCGCCATCTCGCGCCACGGCGCGCGCTCTTCTGCCGTGTCGCCCACCACGGTGAAACTGGGCACGATGAGTTGCACTGCGCTCGACGAGCGACCCGCCTCCTGCGCGCCGGCAGCAACACCACTCACCACGGTGTCGCGCAGATACACGTCGGTGTTGATCGGGTGGACGTGCACACCGTCGGCCACGCGTCCGGCCATGCGCAACATCCACGGCCCCACAGCAGCCACGTCCACCGGCGGATCGTCCACCGAGATCGCTCCCGGCGACCACGCCTTGGGCAGCAGCGACATCTGCGTGAAGCGACCGTCGAACGCGAAGGGTTCACCGCGGAATCCGGCGAAACATGCCCGCACTGCGCGCACGTACTCCTCGAGCCGTGGTCCGGGTGGGTCGAACGCCGTTCCGTATCGACGCTCGATGTGCGCGCGCACCTGCGTGCCGAGACCCAGACGGAACCGTCCACCGGTTGCTTCGGCGAGCTCCCACGCCGTCGAGGCCGTGATCATTGGTGACCGCGGGAACGCAACCGCCACCCCGGTAGCCAGATCCAGCTCCGGTTCGGCCATGGTTGCGGCCACGCACGACAGGTATGCGGTGCGTCCGGTCTCGGTGAGCACCAGACCCGAGAACCCCGCACGCTTGGTGGCCGTGGCGAAATGCTGCATCGACCGCAGCGATCGCCCACCGGTCATCACATCGACCTTCATGGTTCACTCCCCCGTTGCGGTGTCACGTGACCCTGCAACAGGCACAGTTTCTCAGACGAGTGGACGCAGCAGCACGAAGAGCTGCTCGGCGATCTCCTCGAAGCCCTCGGCATCCTCGGCAACCGCATCGGCGAGTTCGTCACCGAGTTCGATCGCCCGCCCCCACACCGAGGGCTCGATACCGAACGGGGGCCGCTCCGGATTGGCACCCTCGAGCGAATCGATGAGTTCGCCGTAGTTGCTTGCATCGACCTTGCCCTTGCGGAGTCGTTCGGCTGCGAGGAAGAGCGCACTCAACACTGCGGCTGGCGACAACTCGTCGCTTCCTGCGGCTGAACCACCGACCCCGACGGTGACACCGAACCCGTCGCCACCTTCGATCTCGTCCAGTACCTCGTCCACGAGGGCCTCACGAGCGGTAGGCACTACGAGCAGATCGCCTTCCCAACGGTGCGGGATGTGCAACTCCACCAGCCGCTCCACCAGTTCCATGCGCCGTGTCGTGGGCCAGTTCGGAAGCTCGTACTCGGTCTCGTCGGGCGTGTCGGCGGACTCACCCGCCTGCTCGGCGCCATCGCGCTCCGCATCGGCATCATCCGCATCGTCGTCGTCATCGTCGTCGTCGTCGCCGTCGCCGTCGCTCAGTCCGTACTCGTCCTCGATGCGCTCGAGCATCTGGTCGGCGGCGTCCTCATGATCGGCCAGCACGACGAGATCGGTGCCGTCCCAGCGGTGCGGCAGACCGGATTCGGCGAGCATCATCGACGCATCGGTCTGGGCGTCGATGGGCCAGCCCGACAGGTCATAGATCACCTTGTCGTCATCGTCGAGCAGTGCGAAGTCGATGTCTTCGGTGGGATCCACCAGCGCAACGCCACAGTGGGTGCAGGCGGTCTTGAAATCGAGGAACTCCGCTTGGCACAGCGGGCACACGCGGATGGACATGGTTCGAGACTACCGCCACACGTGCGCTGCACGCTTGGCGCGCACTACGGGCAGACGCGATCGATGAACTGCTCGATCCGTCGGTACTCGTCGAGTTGGTTCTCGTATCGACGGAATCCGTGTCCCTCACCGGGATAGACCACGAGTTCCACCCAAGGACTCTGTTCGGCAAACACTTGGCTCTGCAGCACGGGCACAACCGGATCGCTGTCGCCGTGGATCACGAGCACCGGCCGAGCGATGCGAAGCGGATCAACTGCCACGCGCGTGCGATGTTCGCGAACCGCTGCAACATCCACGAGCGTGTCGGTGTAATGCGCCTCGAAACGATGCGTGGAGTCGATCAGCCCCACCGGATCGATCACCGGGTACACCACGGCAGCACCTGCGAGGCGCTCGGGATGCTGCTCCAGGACGCGCAGTGCCACATAGCCACCGGCCGATCCGCCGAGGGCCACCGTGTTCGCCGGCGTACACCATCCGGATTGCTGCACGTGCTCGATGACTGCGGCAACATCGCGCATGTCGGCCATGCCCCATTCGTGCCGCAACGACTGCTGGAACGCGCGCCCGTGCCCGGTGGAGCCGCGATGGTCCGGCACCACCACAGACCATCCGCGTGACACCCAGTACGAGATGCGGGGCATGAAGGTCACCTGCCACTGATCCGTGGGGCCTCCGTGCACCCACACGATCACTCCACCGGTCTGACGCTCAGGGCGATAGGCGCGCACGGGCACGCTCACGGCCACGTCGACGACGATGTCCATGTAGGTCACGGTGAAGCATTCGGGCTCCACCAGATGGTGCTCGAGTGCCGCCCACTCCACGGGCGGACCGACGGCCAGTACCGACCTCGTCCACGTACCGGGCGCCGACTCCCGGTACGCCACCACCTGTGTCGGTGTGCGACCACCGGTTCGCAGCGCCGTGATGCAGTCACCCACCCAGTGCAGCTGTCCGTGCACGCCCTTGCCGATCTCGTGCACCTGCGCAGCACGGCCATTGGCATCGAGGTCCACCACCAACAAGCGGCCGAAGCCCTGCTCGTTGCGATTGAGCGCAACACGCCTCCCGTCGGGCGACACCGCGAACGAACGCTGTCCCGGACCCCATGTGGGGTTTGCGTGCTCGAAGCGTTCGGCCAGCACACACGACCCGTTGCGATGCACGTTGAGCCAGCCATCGGTATCACGCACGTACCAGAGCGCGTCGTCGTGCGGACGAACCTGCTGCACCTGCGTGGACTCCCCCGCATGGTGATCACCGACGATCGTTCGCCACGGGCCACCGGTGAGCGACGCTCCCATCACGGCCGACGAGTCCCAGGGCATGTGCGGAACGTCCCAACCCACCCAGAACAGTTCGGGCGCCATGGACCCTGTCGAGTCGCGCGCCTGTCCCTGCACGCCCACACCCCATGCGGGATCCATCACGAAGTCGTGCGAGTCGAATCGATGTTCGACCGCACCTGCGGCGCCCTCGAGCGGAACCACGCACACCTCGGCGAGGTCCACGGTGAAAGCCACATGGCGACCATCGGGCGACACGACGGGTGACTGCACCTCGCGGCCCGACTCCACGTTCGTGAGACAGCGTCGCTGACCGTCCAGACGATGGACCCACACCTGACCGTCGCCCACATAGACGAAGCCGGACGAGTCCGGCAGCCAACAACTCGCTCCGCCACCGAACCCGCGGCCGAGAGTCGGCGGCGGGTCCACGGCAACCGTGCGTTCGGGTCCTGCCTCGGTGGGGACGAGCACGAATCCACTGCGCCCGGCAGATTTCACGCCCACCAGCACCCACGCACCGTCGGGCGACGGACGCGGTTCGACGAGGTCCCGACCGGCGAGGCACAGCGACGCGTCGATCGGGCCACCAGTCACAGAGCAGCACGGTATCCGGGACGCCGATCGGGCGGGTGCCGGTGTTACGTTGCCCTCGTGCCCTCACGTGAGAACCCAAGCCGAAACCTTGCCCTCGAACTCGTCCGAGTCACCGAGTCCGCCGCACTTGCTGCATCCCGCTGGATGGGTCGAGGCGACAAGAACGGAGCCGACGGAGCTGCCGTGGGTGCCATGCGAACCGTGCTGTCCACGGTGAACATGGACGGCATCGTGGTGATCGGCGAGGGCGAGAAGGACGAAGCGCCCATGCTGTTCAACGGCGAGCAGGTCGGCAACGGCATGGATCCCAAGTGCGACGTCGCGGTGGACCCCATCGATGGCACCACACTCACCGCGCTCGGCCGGGGCAACGCGCTCTCGGTGATCGCAGTCTCGGACCGCGGCACGATGTTCAATCCCGGCCCCTGTGTGTACATGGAGAAGATCGCTGTGGGCCCCGATGCCGCAGGCGCAATCGATGTCACCGCATCGGCCACGCAGAACCTGCGCTGGATCGCCAAGGCCAAGGGCGTACAAGTGCGTGACCTCACGGCTGTGGTGCTCGATCGACCGCGCCACGGTGAACTCATCGAGGAGATCCGTGCAGCCGGGGTTCGCATTCGCCTCATCACCGACGGCGACATCTACGGCGCCATCGCCACCGCATGGCCCAACACCGGCGTGGACGTGCTGTTCGGCATTGGTGGCACACCTGAGGGCGTCACCGCAGCAGCCGCGCTCAAGTGCATGGGTGGCGAGATCCAAGGGCGCCTGTGGCCCCGTAGCGACGCCGAGCGTCAAGCAGCCATCGATGCCGGCTACCGATTGGACCAGATCCTCACCACCGACGATCTCGTACAGGGCGACAACTGCTTCTTTGCCGCTACCGGCGTAACCGACGGCGAACTGCTGCAGGGTGTGCGCTTCGACGGCCGGGGTGCCACCACGCAGTCGCTGGTGATGCGCTCCAAGTCCGGCACAGTGCGACTCATCAATGCGCACCACCGTCTGGACAAACTGCAGAACTTCGCCGCCGTCGATTACGCCTGATCCGGTCAGGGTCCGACGAGTCGCCCTGCACTCGGTCGGTCGAAGGAACCCTGGCGGAAGCGATCACTGGCGATGGGCATGGGGTTGAGCGGGCCTGAGGTGGTGCCCTCGTGTACACAGACGCGGTGCGCGATGCGCCACTCGCCCTCGCGCTTCTCGTAGCGGTCCAGGTAGCGACCGAACCACGTGTCCATCACATCGGCATCGGCACGGAACAGGTGCGTCACGTTGTAGCTCTCGCCGCGGGCGTTGTCGGCATCGATGAGCTCGACGTAGTGGTTGTAGACGCAGTGCATCGTGGAGCGCCACCGAAGGTGACTCACCATGCAGTGGTCCACGAACTCCCAGGCGTTGCCCACGAACACACCGTGATCGTCAACAGCGTCGGGCCAATACGCCGACTTCATGCATTCGGCATCGAGACGGTCCACGCCGCGCGAGTAGCGCTTTGCGACGTTCTCGATGGCGTGGATATCGGCGAGTTGCTCCGCGGTGTACGACATGCGACGCACACTAGGCGCAGCGCCGGCCCCGTTCACCGGGCGCAATCAGACGGGTGCGACCACCGCATCGCCGTTGCGAACAGCGCTCAGGATCGTGGTGACCGAAGCAGCCTGTCCGTTCTCGGACGTGGTGTAGGTGATCTGGTCCAGGCGTCCGTCCACCAGCGTGACCGACACCGTGGAGGTGCCGCCCCCGGTGAGTCCGAGCGCCTCGTTGGTCACCACGGCGTCGAGCACCTGGACACCATCGGACGACGCACCCAGGCTCACCGACTTCGTGGCGCCGAGTGCAGCGATGGGATCAGCGGTAGCGGGCGCTACGTCGAGTTCGGCCCACTCGCCATCCGCCGGGCGAGCCCACGCACCGTCGTCGGTGATCAGGTACGACACCACGCCCGCATCGGAGGTGAGCTCGAGCCGAGCGCCCGCACCCACTCGATCGCCTTCGGCGGTGAGCACCTGTACGTCACCGACGCGCACCGTGGTGACGAAGTGATACGTATCGCCCAGCGTGCCGAGAGCGGTGGAGAGCAGGTTCGCTGCCTCCGGCGAACCGGAATCGGTAGAGCCGTTGCCATCCGCAGCAGTGGCCGAGGTCGTAGTGGTCTGATCGCTGCCGCTGCTGTTGGCCTTGCCGCTGTCGGTACAGGCAGCGAACACCAAGGTGCACACGGCGAGCGGCACTGCCACTCCGAGGAGACGGCGAACACGCCGCCCGGAGTGGCAAGCCGGTGAACCGTCAGTCATCGTTGCCGCCGCGACCGTTGCCGCCACGGTTGTCGCCGTTGCTGCTGCCGCCGTGGTCGTCACCACCGCCATCGTCGTTGCCGTCGTTGCCGTTGTCATCGCTGCCGTGGTCGTCGTTTCCGTTGTCGCTGCGATCGTCGCGGTTGTCGCCGCGATCATCGCTGTTGTCATTCCGGCCGGGCACGGTGGACACCGTGGTGTTGGTGCCGGGTGTGACATCGCACGAGAAGCGTTCGGCCACCTCGAGGGTGATCAAGCCGTTCTCCAGGTCGCTGTGGATGCGCACCCGCTGCCACTTGCTGAAGCGCACCTCGGTGTTGTGCTCGCCGCCACGCACCGATTCGGCTGCGGGGGAGGGCGTGACTGCCGAGATCGTGCCGTCGAGGTTGATCGTGTACGTGATCGAAGCAGGCGTGCCGTTGCAGAGCGATCCGCTCCAGGTGTGGGGGCCGGCCACATCGGCGGCGGGGCGGGCCACGCCACGGACTCGACCGAGTACCAACTTGAGCGAGGCCTTCGTGGTGGTCACACCATCTTCGGTCTCGGTCTCGACCGATGCCTTGATCGTGAGTGTGCGGCGCTGCGATCCATCGGTGAAGGCCACTTGCACCTTGGCTTCGCGCTCGTTGTCTTCCTGCGAGTTCTCCACGGCGCCCACCTGAGCAGTGGCATCGCTCGACACCACACCCGTCAGCGTGGGGGCACCGTCGCCGTCGGCGCCCACGACGTAATCGACCGTGGTGGGGGTACCGGAGCCGAACACATCGCCGCTCCAGCGACCGGCGCCGCTGATGTCGGCGAGCGATCCTGCACGCAGCGACACGCTCTGTCGACCCTCGTGGTTGCGGACCACGATCACGGCGGTTCCATCGGTGTTCTGGAACTGCACGCGGTTCGGGCGCAGATCAGTAGCGGTGAAGGAATCAGCAGGGTTCACCGCAACGTTGGTGAGCGAACCGGCTGCATCGGTGGTGAGGTCCACCGTGAGCGGCACACCGAACAAGGGCAGGGTGAGCGAAGTGGTGCCCGCAGTCGCCTGGGGAACCATCGTGGCCCCGGCGGGTTGTGTCACGAGCAGGGGCGCCACGGCCACTGCGGCGAGTCCCGCGAGTCGGACCCCCCATCGACGTCGTACTGCTGTGCTCATCGCTTCACCTCTCGGATTCAGCCTCACGGGCCTCGGTCATCTTGCCACTCTTAGTGGCATATTGGTGACACGACGCAGCGGTGCCACCGGTTTGGGAACGATTCGGGATGGTTGTACCGGACCGGGGAGATCTTCAGCCGAGGGCGATGCCAGAGCGGACCGCTGTGTAGACGGCCACCGTCACGAGCAGGCCGGCGAACCACTTCTGAAGTACGGCCGGACTCTTGGATCCGGCCAAGCGATTGCCGGCCATGACGCCGAGCAGGCTGAGTGCGACGAAGGGGACGACGATGCGCCACTCGATCGAACCTCCCTGCAGTCTGGAGGTCAGTGCCACCACGGAGTTGATGGTGATGACCAAGAGCGATGTGCCGGCCGCCTGGATCATGTCGAAATCGAGTGCAAGCACGAGTGCCGGCACGATGACGAAGCCGCCGCCGACGCCGAAGAACCCGGTGAGCATGCCCACGAAACTCCCAGCCACGAGCACCTTGACCACCGAGATCGCACGCGCCCGGGCCATTGGTATCCCGTCTGGCGTGCCAGTGAGCGAAACGGTCTCCGCAGCAGGACGTTTCGAAGCAACCGACACCCCGGTCTCGGCGCGGCGCACCCGGCGCCACATGGCTCCTGCGGCGATCAACATCAATCCCGAGAACAACAAGAGCAGCAGATCTTGGTTCACCGAGGAGTTCAGGCGCGTACCCAACAGCGAACCGCCAACACCCACAACACCGAACGCGGTTCCCGCCGCTACCCGAACGCGACCCGCGCGCCAATGCGGCACGATGCCGACGGCGGCCGTGATCGCCACGAGCACCAGCGATGTGGTGGTTGCGGCCTTGGGCGCCTGGCCGGCCGCATACACGAGTGCGGGGATCGCCAAGATGGACCCGCCACCGCCGAGCGCGCCGAGCGAGATCCCAATCAGGAATCCCAGCGGTGAGGCGAGCAGCGCACGCACGATAGATCTAGCGACCTTCGGACATCATGCGGCCGACGCCTGAGCGGCCCAAGCGGTGTAGCCGCCGAGCAAGTCCGACACATCGGTGAAACCCCGGGAGCGCAGCAGGCTGCTTGCGATCGCCGAGCGGTAGCCGCCGGCACAGAACACGACGGTGGGCGCGCAGGGATCCAGTTCGTCGATCCGCACGAGCAGCTCCGGCAGGGCGATGTGGCGGGCGCCCGGAACGCTTCCGAGTGACACTTCGCCGGTGTTTCGGACATCGATCAGGACGAGTCCCGGCACCGAAGCGATTCGGGCCTTGAGCGCGTCCACCGTGAGTCGGGACAACTGCGCCAACACCTCGGGGTGAGCAACGAATGCGCGAATCGGATCATCCAGTGCGCCGAGTACCCGATCGAAACCGATGCGAGCAAGTCGCACCATGGCCTCCTGCTCGCGACCGGGCGGCGCAACGAGCACAACCGATGTTCCCGGCTGCATCACTTCCCCGGCATATTCAGCGAAACGGCCTCCCAGTCCCACGTTCACCGATCCGGCAACGTGGCCGAGGGCGAAGTCGGCGTTCTCCCGCGCGTCGAGAACGAGCGCGCCAGCACGATGATGGGCAAGTACCTCGTCGAGAGTGAGACGCGGCACTTCGGTACCCTCGCGCAGGAGCTCACGCATCTGACGGTTTCGGCCGGCGGCAAACGAGAAATACAGCGGGGCAGCGGTTTGGCCCTGTGTCACGACCTCGACGAAATCGTCCTCGCTCATCGGCGCGAGCGCGTAGTTCGTGGCTCGCTGCTCACCGATCGTGGACACCGTCTCGGTGGAGAGATTCTTCCCGCACGCCGAACCCGCACCGTGTGCGGGAAACACCTTCGTGGAGTCAGGCAGCGCAAGCAGCCGGTTGTGCAGCGAGTGATAGAGCTGGCGGGCCAGATCATCGGCGGTGACTCCCACCGAAGCCAACAGATCAGGGCGACCGACGTCGCCGATGAACAGCGTGTCGCCAGTCAGCACTCCGTACGGATCGCCCTCGCCGACGTGCACGACGATGCTGATGGACTCCGGGGTGTGACCAGGTGTTTCGAGAATCTCGAGCACCACAGCGCCCTCGCCGTCGCCGAGCGCAATGCGGTCAGCGTTCTGATAGATCGCCATCGGAAACTCGGCCATTCCAGCTGCAGCGCGCCCGTACCCGATGGTGGCACCCGTACGGCCCGCCAGTTCGAGGTGACCGGACAGGAAGTCGGCGTGGAAATGCGTCTCCAGCACTCCCACGATCGTCAATCCATTGGACGCGGCATCGGCGATGTAGTCATCGACGTCTCGTTGTGGGTCGACCACCACCGCTCGACCTGTCGTCAGATCGCCCACCAAATAACTCGCGTGCGAGAGGCACTGCAGGTAGTACTGCCGGAAAAAGAGTCGCCCCGAGGTGGGCTCGTGCTGATCCATGGCTCAAGTATACCCCCAGGGGTATCTACTCCTACTCAGCCTGCTCCCTACGGACCGACGGGCGGCCGAGCGGGGGCCCTGACACCGTCGGACGAGCATTCGTAGCCCGCCTCTTCGGCGGGGTGGAGCGCCGTGACGTAACGTCTCAAGCAGTGCTGCTCTGCGCCGCACCACCCGAGGTACGAGAGGTATCAGAATGACCGATACTCAAGCCGCACCGGGCACCGCCCGCGAGATCGGGCCCTCGCTGCGTGAACAGCTGCTCGCCGATCCCACCCCGCCGCCGGCCCCGTTGCTCGAGGAGAGTTACGAGTTCCTCGGCGACGACGACATCCCGTACGCCGTGTACACCTCCGAGGAGTACGCGTTGCGTGAGGCACACGACCTGTGGGGCAAGGTGTGGCAGTGGGCCTGCCACGTGGACCACATCCCGTCGGCCGGCCGCTACTACGTGTACGACGTTGCCGGACACTCGGCCATCATCATGCGCACCGAGACCGGCGAGATCAAGGCGTATGCAAACGCCTGCATGCACCGCGGCACGCAGTTGAAGCAGCCGGGCACATGCGGCAAGGCCACGAATCTTCGCTGCCCGTTCCACGGTTGGACCTGGGCACTCGACGGCTCGTTCATCGAACTGCCGCAGCGCTGGGACTTCCCCCACGTGACCGATGAGTCGCACCGACTCGTGGAGTTGCCGGTGGATGTGTGGCAGGGGTTCGTGTTCGTGAACTTCGACCGCAACGCCGGACCGCTCCAGGATTATCTCGGCGTGCTGCCGCGCCACTGGGAGGAGTGGGGGCTCGAGGGTCGCTACATCGAGACCCACGTGCGCAAGCGCCTGCCATGCAACTGGAAGGCTGCCGCTGAGGCGTTCCTCGAGGCGTACCACGTGCGCGAGACGCACGCCACCGGCAAGCTCGGCGACGAAGTGGTCACCCAGTACGACGTGTTCGGACCGAACGTGTCCCGATTCATCCACACCACCGGACTCAACTCCCCGCTGCGCAACCCACAGCTCACCGAGGACGAACTGTGGGACCGCGCCACACAGCGCCGGGGCTTCGGCGATGTGCCGCCGCTGCCCAAGGGCATGCGTGCACGCGACATGATGGCCAAGGTTGCTCAGGAGAACTACAGCCAGCAGTACGGGCACGACTTCACGAATCTGAGCCAGTCGATCACGCTGGACTCGATCGAGTACTTCTTGTTCCCGAACATGTTCTTGTTCCCGGGTCTCACGCTGCCGATGATCTATCGCTTCCGTCCCGACCCGGATTCACCGGACTTCAGCTACTTCGATCTGCTCATGATGCGGCCGCGTCACGCCGATGGCCGACCCACACCACCGCCGCCCGACGTGATCGAACTCGACGTGGACGACAGTTACTCGATCGCCGAGGGACTCGGTGCACTCGGCCGCGTGTACGACCAGGACACGGCGAACATGGCCGCCCAGACGCGCGGTTTCCGCTCGAGCGTGAAGCGCGGACAGACGCTGGGCAACTACCAAGAGATCCGTGCGCGTCATCTGCAGATGCGCGTGCGGGACTACTGCGGTGGCCGTTGGCCCGCCGACTGAATGAGCGCTCTCAGTCGATGATCGCCTGATAGGCGAGCGTCCGCAGATCCTGCTCGGGCATCTCGAGGCCTGCCATGCACTGGGTCATGAACACGCCCGTGAGTTGCTCACGCGGATCCACCCAGTAGTAGGTCTTGGCCGCACCCGCCCAGCCGAACTCCCCGGCGGATCCGGCACCCGCCATCTCGGCCACGTCCATCAGCACGCGCGAGCCCAGACCGAATCCCCAGCCCGGGTTCGGCAGACCGCCGAGTTCCCACGGACGCAACTCGGGAGCCAAGTGGTTGGCGTGCATGAGTTCGAGGGTCTTGCGGCTCATCACACGGGCCCCGTCGAGTTCGCCGTTGTTCGCGAGCATCCGCGCAAAGCGCATGTAGTCGCTGCGCGTGGAGAACAGACCGATTCCGCCGCGCACGAACGTGTCGGGCGCATCGGTGGGGTAGGTGTCGTCTACGTCGCGCCGTGCGTACGCGCCCATTGCGTCACTGGTGAAGATGCGCATGAGCGTTTCGTCGGGGCCGAAGATGTCGGGATGGCCGTACATCGCCGCGAGCCGGTTGCGCTTGGACGCGGGCACGCCGAATGCGGTGTCGGACATCTTCAACGGGTCGAAGAGCCGTTCCTGCATGAAGGTGCCGAGTGACTGGCCCGAGATGACTTCTACAAGTCGTGCAGCCACATCGATACCGAGTCCGTAGTGCCAGCGCGATCCCGGCTGGAACGCCAACGGAATGGCTGCGAGCGCGTCGATGACCTCGGCGAGGCTCCGGGTGGGATCGTTCATGAGTCGCGCGTCGCGGTACTGCTGGGCGACGGGATAGTCGGCGAAGAAGTCGTAGGTGAGACCACTGGTGTGCATGAGCAGATCGCGCACCTGCATGAGTCGTTGTTGGTCCACGAGCGTGCCGTCGGGCGCCTGCACCTTGGTTGCTGCGAACGCAGGCAGGTAGAGCGCTACCGGATCGGTGAGACGCAGTCGGCTCTCCTCGAACAACAACATCAGCGCGGTACTCACCACCGGCTTGGTCATCGAGTAGATGCGGAAGATCGTGTCGGGCGTCATCGGCAGTGACGCCTCGCGATCTCGCTGGCCGTACTCGGCCTCGAACACCACCTCACCGCGTCGGGCCAGGCCCACGCTGATGCCCACGAAACGACCCGAATCCACGTGCGCCTGCATGGAGCGATGGATTCGATCGAGACGAGAAGTGCTCATACCCACTGACTCGGGCGTGCGTGCCATGGTTCCCCCCGGTTCACCTATCGGTGGCGTGCGCCACAACTGTAGGGGCTGGCGCCTCGCCCGTCGCCAGTCATACAACCCTCGAGAGATGAGCCCGGGGCCCACATCGGCAACCAGCGATGCGTCAACGCGCTACTGCTTGATCGTGAAGGTGTGCGTGTAGGTGCCGTCGGCGTTGTGCACCGTCGTCACCGAACCCTTCGCGCCCTCGTAGGCGCCAGTGCCACCCGTGACGGAGCGCACCTGCGGGTCGCCGACTTCCATCTCCTTCTCGCTCGGCTGGTACTTCGACGTGCCGTTGACGATCAGTGAGTCCGCTGTGGAGAACTGGAACGTGAGCGTGCCCGTACGCTCTTCTTTCACGACCGAACCACCATTGGACTTGCCGGGCGTCTGCACGGTGAGCACACCGTTCAGTTCGCCCGCAGGCTTTCCGTCGATCGACAGCGCGGCGGTGAACTCAAGCCGGTCGCCCACCGACGGGCCCGGCGGGTCAACGTCAACTGGGCTCAGTTCGGGAACTGCCTGCGAGACCACCAAGGTCGAAGTTGCCTTCTTGCTGGCAAGGGTGCCCGTGCGGTCCGACGAACAGCCGACGAGGACCGCAAGACTGGTTGCAAGGCCGAGGGCGGGGATGAGCAGGCGAGGCCGTCGCATGACACGACGCTACGGCCGAATACCTCTACCGAGAGGGCGGTGTTGGTTGGTCAACTCGGTGGTGAGGCGGTCCGGCGATGGGC
>JAFMJD010000056.1 GCA_017853685.1 Actinomycetota bacterium
CGCTCCGCACCACACCGGCACCAGCGCGCACAGCAGTTCCGTCGGTGCACACCGGGAGGTTCTGACGTGAGAGGACGAACGCTGTCGGACCGTCGTACTCGATGGCCGCAAGGATCGCCTGCGCGGTCTCATTGGCGTCTGCGGGCCGAATGACCTGGAGGTCGGGGATCACGCGGATGGACGCCAACTGCTCGACTGGTTGGTGGGTGGGGCCGTCCTCGCCGACACCCACCGAGTCGTGGGTGAAGACGAACCACGCCTTGGCCGAACTGAGCGCAGCGAGCCGGAGCGAGGGACGCAGATAATCGGCGAACACGAAGAACGTTCCGCCCACCGGCAGGACGCCGCCGTGGAGCGCCATTCCCACCAGCGCTGCGCCCATCGCGTGCTCGCGGATGCCGTAGTACACCTGACGTCCCGCAGGCTGCGCCGCGGACTGGGCATCGAGTCCGAGTTTGACGCCGGTGTTGCCGGTGAGATCGGCCGCGCCGGCAACGAGCCCGGGCAGCGCGGGGAGTGCCGCAGTCAATGCCTTCTGAATCGCAACTCGCGTGGCGACGCTCTCGCCGGGTGCAAACGAAGGGAGCAGCGCAGCGAGCTGGTCGGTGGCACCGCCGCCCCATGCGGCGTTCCATGCCGCACGGTCGACATCCGACGCCGCGAGGCGCTCGTCCCAGGCAGCGCTGGCAGCTCGCCCGCGCTCGGCGCAACTCTGCCGATATGCGTTCACGACGTCGCTCGGTGCCCAATACGGTTCGTCAGGCACGCCCATCACGGCCTTGGTGCGCCTGACGTCATCGGCAGTGAAGGGATTGCCGTGGGCCTCGTGATTGTCGGTGTGGTCGGGCGACGGCGACGCGATGTGGGTGCGCAGCACGATGAGGCTCGGGCGGTCCTCCACGGCCTGCGCAGCACGGAACGCCGACTCGAGTGCGTCGAGGTCGTCGGCAATGGCACCGACATCGAGGACGTGCCAGCCATACGAGGCGAAGCGCATCTTCACGTCGTCCGAGCAGGTCAGGTCGGTGCCACCGTCGATCGTGATGCGGTTGTCGTCGAATACACAGATCAGGCGACCGAGTCCGAGATGGCCTGCGAGCGAGGCCGCCTCGTGGCTGATCCCTTCCATCAGACAGCCGTCACCTGCGATCACATACGTGCGGTGGTCCACCACGCTGCTGCCGAAGCGTGCGCGCAACTGTCGCTCGGCGATCGCCATACCGACGGCGTTTGCGAAACCCTGGCCGAGCGGTCCGGTGGTGACCTCGACGCCAGCGGTGTGATGTGCCTCGGGGTGACCCGGCGTGAGCGAATCCCATTGCCGGAACGCCTTGATGTCATCGAGCTCGAGTCCGTAGCCGCTCAGGAAGAGCATCGAGTACTGCAGGATCGATGCATGACCGCCCGAGAGGATGAAGCGATCGCGATCCGGCCAGTCGGGACGCTGGGGGTCGTGTTTGAGAATGCGGCTGTAGAGCACGTGTGCGAGCGGCGCGAGTGCCATCGCAGTTCCTTGATGTCCGCTCTTCGCGTACAGCGGTGCATCCATCGCGAAGCCGCGCACCACCGAGATTGCTGCACTGTCGTGGCTGGGGGAGAGGCGATCGGGCACACGCCGAGCGTAGTGGTGGGTCTGAGGTCGGCCGGGTCTTTCCGGGGCCCGGTGCAGCGCTTCAGGAACGGAACAAGGCCATCGAGGCCGTGAACCCGTGCAGTGCGTTTCGGTTGCCGATCGGCCCGATCTCGCCAGCGCAGAACAGCCCTGCGACGGCTGGTCCCACGCGTTCACTCACGAGGCGCGGATCGTGGTCGGACTCGCCGAACATCGCCGCACCGCGCCCGTTGCAGGTGAAGAGCAGGGCGCCGCGCTCGGGCGTGTCGCCGAGCCACTCGGCCAGATCCTCGGCGGCCGAGACTGCGTCTCGGACCTGGAACTGCACGGTGGCGCCCACCCCCACGTAGTCACCGATGGCCACCGCCCCACGTGACCGATCGGCGCCCATCACGCCGCGGATGAGAAAGTCTCCCCGGTCGAAGTCCAACCGGGACTCGTTCACGACGATGCCGCAGTGGAGGCCCTGAGCCGCGAGTCGACGCTCATCGGCGTCGAGACTCTCGAGGAGTTCGACCACCTGCGCGAGCGCAGGCTTTCCGGCGAGTTCGAGCAACAGATTCGACTCGCTCTTGGTGACGGTCAGGGGACGCCCGATCGGCCGACAACCCTGCGAGACGACGACGCGCGACAGCACGGTCGAGGGCAAGGGGACCGCCACGGCGCCCTGTCGAACCACCCGTCCGCCGATGATGAGACGGTTCCCTCCCGCCGAGGTTGCGCCCGATGCAAGTCCGCCGATGACCGCAGTGGGGCCGTGTTGACGTGCGACGAAGTTGAAGAACTCGGGCGCTGGGAAGGTGTAGGGGTCGGCAACCATCAGCAAGGTGTCGCTGGGTCCGTCCGGGAGTCCCTCGAAGGTCCATCCCGATCCGCTCGGCCCGCCTCCACCTCCCACGGGGAGTGCGCGCAGATGCGCCGGGTGCAGGTCGACGGAGCGGTCCCACCTCGCCGCCCAGAGTGCGATGCAGGGGGCGTCCTCCACCCCTTCGGCGCCGCCCACCACACCGCTTGCCGAGGTACCGATGAAGGCACTCGGGTCGAGCAGTGTCTGCACGGTGGCCGCAGCCTGTTCGACGCGGGGGACGTGCGCGCTGCTGACTGCGACGAAGGCGAGATCGGGTCTGGAACCGATCTGTTCGAGAACCGAGCCCACCACCTCGCCAACGGCAACTGCGGTGTCCGGGTGGCGGGACAGTGCAGCGGCGAACGACATGACCGATGTGCTCAGAGTGGCGGGAGCAAGGTGAATGGAATCGTGAGCCACGGGCCGCGATCGATGCGGCAGTGGGCAAAGATCTGCCCGTAGTCCTCGAAGTCCAGTTCGGCGCGCACGAGGCGCAGGGTGAACTTGCCCGGGTCCACCGTGAACGGACTCACATTGCGAGCCAGCGACGGTGCATCCTCGCCGATACCCGAGCGGAAGACGACCTCGAAAATCCCCTGCCCGGGCTCGTCGGGCGCGCAATAGATGATCGCTACGAGATGTGGATCGATCGTGAGCGGCGCCGGGCGTGGCGCTGCCATCGAGAACATCGCACCCTGCAGGTCGATTCGCGTTGCACCGCCGTTGGCCTGACGTACTACGTAGTTCTCCACGAAGAGCGCCGACATGATCTGCACGGCGCCGAGGGTAACGGGCTAGGCAGCGCTGCGCGTCGGACGACCGTTCGCCTTGGCTCGCACGACCGCCTCGGAGAGACGGACCTTGGCGAGACCGCACCAGCGCAGCACGGTGATCAGCCACCAGCCCGGATCGAACTCCCAGCGACGGTGCGACAGACGCGCAGCCGACGGCACGGCATGGTGGTTGTTGTGCAGACCCTCACCGGCGGTGAGGAAGGCGAGCCACTGCAGGTTGCCGGCGCCGTTGTCGTACGGACGGCGACCGAAGTGATGGCCGATCGCGTTCACCGCCGAGCTCAGTGCGAGGTACAGATTTGCGTGAACGAACGCTGCCACGGCTCCGGCAATCGGTCCGAGGGTCAACATCAGCACGGCGATACCCACGATGAGGCCCACGATGGCGTGGTCGAAGATGTAGCGATCCCACTTGTCGGGCGGCATGTCCTTCGCATAGCGATTGACCGTCTCGGGGTCCTGGGCGGAGCGTCGGTAGAGCGCCACGTTGGTGAGCTGCACCCGCTTCCATCCGAGCAGGACCGGGGAGTGGGGATCGCCGTCTTCGTCGGTGAACGCGTGATGCTTGCGATGCACCGCAACCCACTGGCGCGGTCGGATGCCCGTCATCATCCACGTGAGCACACGGAACACGAACACCACCGGTTTGGCCAGTGTGAGCGCTTTGTGAGCGGCTGCCCGGTGGAGGTACACCGTCGTCAGGGTGTTGGCGACCAGGGTGATGGCGAGGCCGAGCAGGGGAGCGACCAGGAAGATTTTCAGCACGGGCGAAGTGTACCGACCTACTGGTCGGTAGGGCGGCTTCCGGGGATATCGTCGACATCCCTGTGTCGAGTACCCCTGAACAGCCATCCACCCGGGATGTGATCGTCGTCGAGGCGCTTCGCTGCTTCGCCGAGGCCGGCTACGAGGGCACCTCCCTGAACGACATCGCTGCGGCCGTGGGAATTCGCCGACCGAGCCTGTTGCACCACTTTGCGTCCAAGGAGGACCTCTACGGCGAGGTGTTCGAACGGATTCTTTCGGACTTCGTGGGTCCGATCGAGGACGCCGCAGCAGGGACCGAGAGTGGTTGGGACCGGGTGGAGCGCGTGCTGAGTACGGCGTTCGCCGTGTGCGCCTCGAACCCAGACCATGTCCGCCTGCTCCGCCGCGAGGCCATTGACGGCGGCACCCATCTGGGCATGGACCTGGCGGCGGCACTGCGACCGATGTTCGAAGGAGCCGTGGACTTCCTGCGGACCGAGATGTCGGCTGGACGGTTCCGGGAACACGACCCGATCGAACTGTTGGTCACGGGCTACGGGGCGCTGCTGACCTCGTTCAGCGACACGGCTTTCCTGGCGGGACTGGTGGATGGCGATCCGGGATCGGGTGAGGCACTCGAGCGACGACTCGATCACCTGCTCGGGTTCTTCAAAAACGCGCTGGTTGTGCGCGAGAGTTGATCGGGTGACCTCTCGCGCAGCATCGTTCGAACCGCTCGACCCCGAGGCGGCGGCCCGCTGGCTCGGCTACGGACAGTGGGAGCGGGAGTACTTCCCGAAACTGCTCGGGATGACCGTCGAGGATGTGCGCCGGGACTACTGCCGCATGCGTCTGTCGTTCAAGCCTTCGCTCGAGCAACCTGCCGGAGTCGTGCACGGGGGAGCCATTGCCTCGTTGATCGATTCGGTCGTGGTACCCGCCATCGGTGCGGCGTACGACGCGGGAACCGGCTTTTCCACGGTCGACCTCCACGTGCAGTACCTGAGCGCCCTCCGGAATGAGGACGCCGTTGCCGAGGGGTGGATCGTGCAACGTGGACGCTCGATCGTGTTCTGTGAGGCTGAGGTGCGAGGTGTGTCCTCTGGTGCGCTCATCGCACGGGGGCACATGACGTACAAGGTGTCTGCGCCGCGGCACTAGCGTGGCGCCGTGGCTCAATCAGGTCGAACCCTCTCAGAATCCGCGTCGAAGGCGCTCTTGCGCGAATACGGCGTTCCGTTGGCCCCAGAACGAGAGGTTCGCTCGCCCGATGACGCTGCTGCGGCGGCACGTGAGGTGGGCTTCCCCGTGGTCGCAAAACTCTGTGGCGACGCCATCGCTCACAAGACCGAGCGGGGTCTGGTTCGTCTTCGTCTGGGGGACGAGGCTGCCGTGCGCGAGGCCACTGCTGCACTGCTCTCGGCTGCCACACCCGCCGACGGCGAGGTGTCGGTGCTGGTTGCTCCGATGGTGTCGGGCTCGCGCGAACTGATCGCCGGCGTCGTGCGCGACCCCCAGTTCGGCGCCAACGTCATGCTCGGTGTGGGCGGCGTTCTCGCCGAGGCCGTGGCCGATGTGGTGTTCCGCCCCGTTCCGCTCAGTTGGGCCGATGCCACCGAGATGATCGACTCGCTCGCCACCCAGAAATTGCTCGGCGAGTTCCGTGGCGAGGCCGCCGTGGATCGAGACGTCTTGATCGGGGTGCTCACCGGTCTGTCGGCGCTCGCCGTGGCGAGACCCGACGTGGCCAGTGTGGACGTGAATCCGTTGATCGTGGGCCGCGATGGTCGTCCGCTTGCAGTGGACGCCCTCGTGGAACTCGGCGATTCGGGAGCGGCTGCTCAGGCCGCGCCGCAGCGTCGTCGACCGTCCGATGAGCAGTTCCGCGCACTGTTCGAGCCGCGCGGGGTGGTGGTGACCGGCGCGTCGACCCACCCGGGGAAGTTCGGCTTCGTGGCGCTGCACAACATCCTCGCCAGCGGGTACGCCGGTGTCGTTGCCGGCACCAACCTGCAGGGTGAGGAAGTGCTCGGTGTCTCGACCGTTGCCGACATCGAACAACTGCCCGAAGGTCTCGACCTGGTGTTCGTGTGCACACCGGCATCGGCGAACCCGGCGCTGCTCCGTGCGTGTGCCGCACGCGGGATCCGCGCAGCGTTCCTCACGAGTGCGGGCTACGGCGAGGCCGGCGACGAAGGTCGACGCCTCGAGGACGAGTTGATCGCACTGGCCGACGAACTCGGCATCTTGTTGGCAGGACCCAACGGACAAGGTGTGGTGTCCACACCAGCGTCGCTGTGTGCGCAGATCGTTGCGCCGTACCCGCCTGCAGGCTCCATCGGTGTGGCCAGCCAGAGTGGCAACTTCGTGTCGAGCTTCTTGAACCTCTCGCGCGCTACGGGCGTGGGAATCAGCCGGGCGGTATCTGCAGGTAACGCGGCGGCGGTGTCGGTGGCCGATTACCTCGACTGGTACGCGGATGACCCCGCTACCCGTGTGGGCCTCGCCTACGTGGAGGGAATCAGTGATGGCCGGGGCCTGCTGGACCGCTTTGCGTCGGTGACCCGCAGGATGCCCCTCGTGGTGGTGAAAGGTGGCGCCACCGAAGGCGGTGCACGTGCTGCAGCCAGCCACACGGGCGCGCTTGCCGCCAACGACAAGGTCTTCGACGGGGCGTGTCGCCAAGCCGGTGTGACCCGTGCTGCAACGGTGGAGGAGGCCTTCGAGGCTGCCGCAACATTCGCCACCCAGCCGCTTCCGCTCGGGCCCAACGTGGTCGTGCTCACGACCGCAGGCGGCTGGGGGGTGGTGACTGCCGACGCCATCACCCGTGACCCCGATCTGGTGCTGCTTGCACTGCCCGACGATCTGCGCCGGGAGATCGACACCAAACTGCCGCCCCGTTGGAGCCGGAACAATCCGGTTGACTGCGCCGGCGGCGAAACCCGTGACACGATTCCCGAGGTGATGCAACTGATCGCAGAGCACCCCGACGTGCACGCAGTGGTGTACCTCGGGGTGGGGATCCAGTCGAATCAGGCGCGCCTCATGCGCGAGGGCGGCTTCTATCCGGGATCGGGCATCGAACGCATCGTGCAGTACCACGAGCGACAGGACACGCGGTTCGCCGAAGCTGCGCACGAGATCTCGCTGGCAACCGGCAAGCCGATCCTCACCGCCACGGAACTGGCCGTCGCCGACCCGGCGAACCCGGGACCCGCGACCGTTCGGGCCACCGGACGACTCTGCTACGCGTCGGGCAATCGTGCGGTGACTGCGCTCGGCCATCTGTACCGCTACCGCCGCTTCCTCGAGCGACGGGGGCTCTCCTGAGCACACGACGCACCCGTCGAACGCCCGGCCTCGGCCTGATTGCGGCGTTGCTCGCCCCGCTCGCGGTGATGATCGCCGTGGTTGCGGTGGCGCATGCCGGCGCTTCCAAGGGTGAGGACGCTCCCGCAGCAGGCAAGTTGCCCGAGGGTCCCGTCATCGGCACACCGTTGCTCTCGGCGCGGCGCGCGCCCGAACCCCTGGTGGTCTCGGTTCGCGGCAGTCGATTGTCGTCGGCGCTGAAGAAGGTCACCGATGCAGTGCAGAAATCGGCCTGCTTGCAGGTGGCTGTCAACGGACGGGTGGTGGTGTCGGACAACGCAAACTCGGTCTTCATCCCTGCGTCGAACCAGAAGATCCTTGTTGCGGCCGTTGCACTCGAGAAGTTGGGAGCCGACTACCGCTTCGTGACCGAGGTGAGGGGAACGATCTCGAGCGACGGGTCGGTGTCCCGACTCGTGCTGGTCGGCGGCGGTGACCCACTGCTGTCCACCGATCGTTATCCACGGCTGGGTCTGAACCAATATCGCCCGACCGACATCACGCGTGTCGAGAAGCTCGCCGACGCAGTGGTGAAACAGGGCGTGAAGCGTGTCACCACTTTGGTGGGCGACGAGAGCAGATTCGACCGGAAGCGTGATGCGCCGGGATGGGTCAACGCCATCGGGCGCGGCGATGCAGCACCGTTGTCGGCGCTGATGATCAACGACGGATATGTGGGCACCGATCGCACGCGTCGGGCATCTACTGCCCAAGGTGCGGTGGAGGTCTTCCGCGACCTGTTGGTGGCGCGCGGTGTGGATGTCGGCCCTGCCGTGGTGGGTGACGCACGACAGGTGCCAGTGATTGCATCGATCAAGTCCGAGCCGGTGTCCAAGATCATCGGCGAGATGTTGGCGACGAGCGACAACAACACCGCCGAACTGCTTTTGAAAGAGATCGGCAAACACGCGGGCGATGGAGGCTCCACCGCTGCTGGGATCAAGGTGGTCCGCTCCACGCTGACCGCTTGGGGTATCGACCTGAAGGGCCACGAATTGGTGGACGGCTCGGGCCTCAGCGAGGGAAATCGGATTTCGTGTGCCACGGTCGTGTCATTGCTCGCCCGCCAGCCCAAGGACAGTCCCTTGTACGACGGCATGGCGGTTGCAGGCCGCACTGGCACCCTCGAGCGATACTTCGGCAACACTCCCGCCGATGGCGTGATGCGAGCCAAGACCGGCAGTCTGCAGTTGTCCCGGTCGTTGAGCGGGTTCTTCCCGGCCGCCGACGGCTCGGTGATCGAGTTCAGTTTCATCGTGAACGGATCCCGCTCGAAGAACCGGGCCGAGAATCTCTGGGACGACCTCGCCCGCGGCTTGGGTACCTACCCGCAGGGCCCGTCGCTCGACGGCCTCGGACCCGCTGCGGTTCTGGTGGTCGATCCGTAGAGCCCGCAGGTTGGGTGCTGGAGTTCTCGGCATCAGTTGCGTTTCGTCGCTCGTAGGCTTTCGCCGTGACGCCCTTTCCGATGTTCCCGCTGGGAACCGTGCTGCTGCCGGGGGGCGTGCTGCCGTTGCACGTGTTCGAGCCGCGCTATCGGGAGATGGTGGTGCACTGTCTCGACAACGGTCGGGAATTCGGCGTGGTGCTCATCGAACGTGGCAACGAGGTCGGCGGCGGCGACATGCGCCGTGACATCGCGACCGTGGCGCGCATGGTGCAGGTTGCCGAACTTGCCGATGGACGATTCGCCATGATCACCGTGGGGATGCGTCGTATCCGCGTGCTCTCGTGGCTCGACGACGCGCCGTATCCGCGTGCAGTGGTGCAGGACTGGGATGACAGCGAATTCGTCGACTCCGATGCTGGGTGTTCGTCGCTGAAGGCGCTGAGTTCTCGCGTACGACGGCTCGTGGCCCTTGCTGTCGAACTGGGCGACTCGGCCGACGACCCCTCCCAGGACTTGAGCGACGACCCGGTCGCTGCGGTGTACCAGTTGGCCACCCTCGCCCCGCTCGGCCCCGCAGACCGCTACTCACTGCTCGCCACGGCAGGTTTCACCGATCGGGTCGAGCTCTTCCATCGGTTGCTCGACGATGCCGAGCAGACCCTCATGTTCCGTCTCAACGCCGGCGATACGTCATCGGATCCGCCGACGACATGGTAAGAACTCTGACGATGGCGACCGAACCCTCCAAACAGCCTTCCGACCGCCTCGGGGCCGACGACGTCACCGAGACGATCCGTCTCGTGAAGGAGTACGCACGTCAAGAGACCCTCGGACCGTTGCGCGGTTGGATGCGGTATGTCGGATTCGGCACCGTCGGTTCGTTCGTCCTCGGACTCGGCCTGGTGTTGGGTGCCGTCGGCGTGCTGCGACTCCTGCAGACCGAGACCACGGCCTTCGAAGGCCCGAACACCTCGATCCTCGCCTACCTGATCACCGCAGCGGTGTGCGTCTCGGTGATCGGCCTCGCCGCTTGGCAGATTCGGCGCCGTACCACCCTGCAACGAAAGGATGCCGAGTGATGGCAACTCAGGAGAAGATCACCCGTCAGGATCTCGAGGATCGTTTCCGTTCTCTGCAGGATGGGGTCAACAAGCAGGTGGACGAGGCGAAGCAACCGTTGCTTGCTGCTGGTGCGGTCGGCGGTCTGTTGCTCCTGATCGTGTTCTACGTCCTCGGTCGGCGGAGCGGACGGCGCAAGAACACGCTCGTGCAGATCCGGCGGGTCTGAGCGTGGGGACCGTTGCGCGAATCGGGCGGACGCTCCGTCGCAACGCCGTACGTCGTGGCTTCGTCGGTGGTCGTCGTGGTTGGGTCACTGTCGGCGTGCTGACCTATGGCTGGCGGGTGCTGCGTCGTGTGATGCGGGGCCGTGAAGAGACCGTGACACTCGAGCACCTTCGCCCCGGCGAGTCGATCGTGATCGAGTCGGTCCCCAAGGAGCGTCGCCGTGGTCGACGGTCCCGCGCAGGTGCGTCTGAGTGAAGGTGCTGCTCCGCAACCCGAAGCGCGAAGTCGAGATGGCCGGCCCGATGCGGGTTACGACCCTGCTCGATCGTCTCGATCTGCCTCGCGAGTCCCATCTGGTGATCTGCGACGGCACGCTCGTACCGGGCGACGCTCAACTCGACGATTCTGCGACCGTGGAGATCCGTCCGGTCATCTCGGGCGGCTGAGATGAAGTGTCGAGTCTGCAGGGGGCCGGCGATCATCGACCTGCCGCGCCACAACGCGAACTTCTGTGCCGAACACCTCCAGCAGTTGTGCCGGCGACAGGTCGAAAAGGCGATCTCGGATCATTCCATGATCGAACGGGGGCAACGGGTACTCGTCGCTGTCTCGGGCGGCAAGGATTCGCTTGCGCTGTGGGACATGCTCGTCGAGCTGGGCTACGAAGCCGACGGCCTGTACATCGCGCTCGGTATCGGTGACTACAGCGATCAGAGCCGGGAATACACCGAGCGCTTTGCGTCCGAGCGTGGTCTGAACCTCCGAGTCGTCTCGCTCCGGGACGACTACGGATTCGATGTTCCCACTGCGTCGGCGGCAACCCGTCGGGTGCCGTGTTCGGCATGCGGACTCACCAAGCGCCATCTGTTCGACAGTGCGGCACTCGAAGGGGCGTATGACGTCGTGGCCACGGGCCACAACCTGGACGACGAGGCCGCAGTGCTGCTCGGCAACACGCTGCACTGGGACGTCGAATATCTCGCACGACAATTGCCGGTCCTCCCGGCGCGCCCGGGTTTCCCCAAGAAGGTGAAGCCTCTCGTCCGTCTCACCGAACGAGAGACCGCCGCATGGTGCATCGTGCGCAACATCGACTACATCGTCGAGGAGTGCCCGATGGCGGCTGGGAACCGTCACCTCGGCTACAAGGACACGTTGAATCGCCTCGAAGCGCGCTCGCCGGGCACCAAGGCGAGCTTCTACCTGAATTTCATCGAGCGGATGGCGCCACTCATCGCGGACCAGCGCCTGTCCGAATCCGGTCAGTTGAGTCGATGCTCACAGTGCGGCGCGCCCACCACCGAAGCGGTGTGCGCGTTCTGCACGCTGGTGAGCAAGTCGGCTGCGCATGCCCCGGTGCCGGTGGAGTTGCTCAGTCGTTCGGGCAGGAAGGGGAAGGGCGCATGAGGCCGTTCGAGTACGGCGACAAAGTGGTCCTGCTCGACTCGAAGCTGCGGCGGTACCTCGTGACCCTCGTGGAGGGAGCCGAGTTCCACACGCACGTCGGTTTCGTGGCCCACGGCGACATCGCCGGCCGTTCCGAGGGTGTGCAGGTGGTGTCCACGCGTGGAGCGAAGTACCGGGTGCTTCGGCCCTCGCTCGAGGACTTCGTGCTGCAGATGCCCCGTGGTGCACAGGTCATCTACCCGAAGGACCTTGCGCCGATCTGCATGCTCGCCGACATCGGGCCGGGTGTCCGGGTGTTCGAGACAGGGCTCGGGTCGGGTGCGCTGAGCATGACCATGCTCCGGTACGGCGCCGAGATCCTGGGCTACGAGATTCGCGAAGACTTCCTCAACCGGGCGCGTACCAATGTGCGCGAGTTCCTCGGGGCGCCTGCGTTGGATCGCTACGACACGCACCTGCGAGATGCCTACGAGGGCATCGATGCGACGGACCTCGACCGGGTGGTGCTGGACCTCCCCGAACCCTGGCGAGTGGTGCCCCACGCCGAAGCGAGCCTGCGTCCGGGTGGTGTGCTGCTGGCGTACACGCCCTCGATCACCCAGGCCGTGCGGACGCGTGAGGCGCTCGATCGCGGTTGCTGGGTGGAACGACGCACCCTCGAGGTCTTGCACCGTGGCTGGTACATCGAGGGCCAAGCGGTGCGCCCCGACCACCGCATGGTGGCCCATACGGCGTTTCTCACGGTCGCGAGGTTCTTGGGTTCCGATGAGATTCCCGACCCGAATGCCGCAGTGGGCGAGGTCACGGCGCCGGGGGACTGACGCGACTCGGGGCGCCAGTGGCGCCCCGAGCAAGACTGCGTTTGGTTGGTGAGGCCAGGCTCACGGCTCGATGCTCACGGCTCGATGAAGATGCACTCTCCGGGGCATTCCTCGGCCGACTCGATCACTGCATCGAGCTGGTTATCGGGGATGTTGGCGAGGCCCTCGGCGCCCTGGGGGTTGCCCTTGGCGGAGGCGAACACTTTGGAGCCCTCCTTCACGTAGGCGAGGCCGTCATCGAGCAGCGTGAAGACATCGGGTGCGATTTCCTCGCAGAGGCCGTCACCGGTGCACAGATCCTGATCGATCCAGACCTTCATCGTGGGTACTCACTCCTGTACGTAGGACGAATGTTCGTCGGAAGGTTACACGGTTCGACCCCCGACACACCCCACCGAGGACACTCCCGAGCGTCGATCCGGGGCGATGGATGCCGGGTGCGTCGGGTGCCGTGTAGGTTCGGGGACGAGCCACCGATCGAACCAGTGGCGCGAGGGTTTCTCGCAGGTCGGGGTGTGCAGTTCGGAGGTTCATACGTGGACGACGAGAACGAGTCGGTGACGCCGAACAGTCCCGATGCCGATCGTGAGGCGCTGCGCGCCCTCGAGGACGAGATCGTTTCGCTCCGTCGCAAGCTCACCGAGGCGCCCAAGCGGATGCGTGTGCTCGAGGAGCGACTGCTCGAGGCCAAAGGACAGTTGGCCCAGGCGGTCTCGCAGAACGAGAAGTTGAGCTACACCCTGCGTGAGGCACGTGAACACATCACTGCACTGCGCGAAGAGGTGGACAAACTCACCCGTCCGCCGTCCGCCTACGGCGTGATCGTGGGCAAGAACGATGACGGCACCGTCGATGTGCTCACGAGCGGGCGCAAGATGCGGGTGAACCTGCACCCCGAGGTGGAGCACGAGACCGTGGAGCGCGGCGCCGAGGTCGTGCTGAACGAGAGCTTCAATGTGGTGACCGCACGCACGCCCGAGCGTCTCGGCGAAGTAGTCACGATCAAAGAGGTCCTCGAGGACGGCATCCGCGCAGTCGTGGTCGGCCGGGCCGACGAGGAGCGTGTGTGCGAACTCGCCGATGCGCTCCGAGGTGTGCTGCTGCGCAGCGGCGACACGGTGCGGCTCGATGTCCGCAGTGGCCTGCTGCTCGAGAAGCTCCCGCGGCCAGAGGTGGAGGACCTGTTGCTCGAGGAGGTGCCGGACATCACCTATGCCGACATCGGTGGCCTCGACTCACAGATCGAGCAGATCGCCGACGCGGTCGAGTTGCCATTCCTGCACGCCGACCTGTTCGCCGAGTATCAGTTGCCCGCACCGAAGGGGATCCTGTTGTACGGGCCCCCGGGCTGCGGCAAGACCCTCATCGCCAAGGCGGTGGCGAACTCGTTGGCGAAGAAGGTCGCAGCGGCCACCGGTGACGAGAAGGGTCGGAGTTACTTCATCAACATCAAGGGCCCCGAGCTGCTCAACAAGTACGTGGGGGAGACCGAGCGTCAGATCCGCCTCGTCTTCCAGCGTGCACGCGAAAAGAGCGAGGAGGGCTGGCCGGTCATTGTGTTCTTCGACGAGATGGACTCGATGTTCCGCACCCGAGGATCGGGCATCTCCTCCGACATGGAGTCCACCATCGTGCCGCAGTTGCTCGCCGAGATCGACGGGGTTGAAGGCTTGCGGAACGTGATCGTGATCGGAGCCACGAACCGCGAGGATCTCATCGACCCGGCCATCCTGCGCCCCGGCCGCCTGGACGTGAAGATCAAGATCGAGCGTCCCACGGCCGATGCTGCTCGGCAGATCTTTGCCCGTTATCTCACCGATGAGATCCCCATTGCAGAGGGTTTCGGCGTCGGCGAGATGATCGACCAGACGGTGCTCGAGATGTACCGCGAAGACCAGGCCAATCGTTTCCTCGAGGTGACGTACCAGAACGGGGACAAAGAGGTTCTCTATTACAAGGACTTCTCCTCGGGCGCGATGATCGAGAACATCGTCCGACGCGCCAAGAAGTTGGCCATCAAGCGCTCGATTGCCGGTGGCGACCGGGGCGTGTGTACCGACGATCTCTTGAACTCCATCAAGCAGGAGTACAAGGAGCACGAGGACCTGCCGAACACCACGAACCCGGATGACTGGGCGAAGATCTCGGGCAAGAAGGGCGAACGCATCGTGTTCATCCGGACACTGGTGAACGAGCACCGGGACTCGAACGATGTCGCGGGCGGCCGGGCCATCGAACGGGTCGCCACAGGGCAGTACCTGTAGCTCGGGCGACGGGCGTCACTAGTCGGGGCAACGGGCGCACTGCTGCCTATAGGGTTCGCTCATGGCGATTACCAAGGTCTGCGGCATCGAGACCGAGTACGGGATCGTCGTGCGCGGTTCGGACCTGAATCCGGTCGCCGCCAGTTCGCTGCTCATCAATGCGTTTCTCGGAACCCTCAACCGGCGGACGGGTTGGGATTTCGTGGACGAGATGCCCGGCAACGACGCCCGTGGCTTTCAACTGGGCGAGAGCTTCCCGCCGGAAGTGGAGATGCACCTGGTGAACGCCGTGCTCACCAACGGCGCGCGCTACTACGTGGATCATGCCCATCCCGAGATCTCGACCCCGGAGTGTGTCGACGCTCTGGAGGTCGTTCGTTTCGATCGCGCCGCCGAGGAGATCATCCGGGCCTCCATGCGGGCGGCGAATGAATTCCTGGGCGACGGTGCCGAACTGTTGGTGCACAAGAACAACTCCGACGGCAAGGGCAACAGTTATGGCTGTCACGAGAACTACCTCGTCGCGCGCGAGACCCCGTTCGGCCGATTGGTGCAACAGATCACCCCTCATTTCGTGACCCGTCAGATCTTCTGCGGGTCGGGAAAGGTCGGCTGCGAGATCCCGGGTGTCTCGGTCGACGATGTTCCGTTCCAGATCAGCCAGCGCGCCGATTTCTTCGAAGAAGAGGTGGGCCTCGAGACCACCCTGAAGCGCCCGATCGTCAACACGCGTGATGAGCCGCATTGCGATCCGCAGAAGTACCGCCGCCTCCACGTGATCGTCGGCGACGCAAACATGAGCGAGGTGGCCACGCTGCTGAAGGTGGGCACGACGGCCATCGTTCTCGCCATGATCGAGGACGACGAAGTGGGATCAGACCTCGTGCTGGCCCAACCGGTGCCCGCCATCCGGGCAGTGAGCCACGACCCCACCCTTCGGCGCACGGTGGCCCTGCGATCTGGTCGCCAGATGACTGCACTCGAGCTCCAATGGTCGATGTTGGAGCGAGCCCAGAAGTATCAGCGCAGCCGAGGGCTCAGCTGCGTGGGAGAGGACGTGGGCAACGAGGTGCTGCGTCGATGGGAAGCCGTTCTGGGCGGGCTCGAATCCGATCGCACCAGCGTGGCTCACTGGGTGGACTGGGTGGCCAAGGAACGGATGATCGCCGGCTACCGCGAGCGTCATGGGCTCCGGCCGGGCGACGCTCGACTGCGCGCCCTGGATCTGCAGTACCACGACATGAGGTCCGAGCGATCACTTGCGGGCCGGATGGGGTTCGAGACGCTCGTGCCGCCCGATGCAGTGGTTGCCGCAATCACCGAACCACCCACCACGACACGCGCCTACTTCCGCGGGCGCTGCCTGCAGAAGTGGCCCCACGACGTTGTGGCCGCCAACTGGGACTCCATGGTGTTCGATGTCGGCCGCGAACCGTTGCGCCGGGTTCCCATGATGGAACCCCTTCGCGGGACGGCAGCGCACGTGGCTAGCGTGATCGACGAGAGCGAGAGCGCTGCCGAACTGCTTGCCCGCCTCGGCTCGTAGGGCTCCCGAAGGGGCTGCGCGGGTCCGGCTGGATCGGTTTTCGGTATACGTTGCGTGCCGAGGTTGGAGAAAGGGCTGTCATGGCTGAGCAGGAGCAGAAGCGCAAGACCACAACGTCCCGCACGGATGATGCGGTGGTGGAGGACGCGCCCAGCTCGAGCGAACAGGGCGACAAGCTCAAGGCCGAGCTCGATGACCTGCTCGACGAGATCGACGAGGTGCTCGAGAGCAACGCCGAAGATTTCGTGAAGTCCTACGTGCAAAAAGGCGGCGAGTGAGCCGGCTGTCCGCTGCGGGCGGAGCGGCCTCTGCCGGGACGCACGACCACCGATAGCCTCTGGCCCATGGCGCTTCCCGTTTTCCGCAATGGGGATGATCCCGGCTCCAACCTGGCCGAACTGCTCCGACGCATCGGCATCGATCCGTTCGCGGTGCCCGATTCGTTCCGCCCCGGAACCCTCGACGTGCCGCATGCAACCACCTGCGTCGGTGTTCGCTTCGTCGACGGAGTCGTCATGGCCGGTGATCGCAGGGCGACGTCGGGGAATCTGATCAGCCACCGTCTGATGGAAAAGGTCGTAGAGGCTGATCGCCACAGTGCGGTGGCGATTGCCGGTGCCGCGGGCCCGGCGATGGAGATGGTGAAGCTGTTCCAGTTGCAGCTCGAGCACTACGACAAGGTGGAGGGCCAGCCCCTGAGCCTCGAGGGCAAGGCGAACCAACTCTCGATGATGGTGCGCCAGAACCTTCCCGCTGCAATGCAGGGTCTTGTGGTGGTACCGATCTTCGCCGGCTACGACGAGCGGCGTGCGACGGGTAGACTCTGGACCTTCGACGTGACGGGTGGTCGGTACCAAGAGCGCGAATACGTC
>JAFMJD010000057.1 GCA_017853685.1 Actinomycetota bacterium
GCCACGGTGACCTTGTGCACCTCATCGGGTCCGTCGTAGATGCGTGCGGCACGCGCGTGGCGGTACATGGACTCGAGCGGTAGGTCAGTGGTGTAGCCCAGCGAACCGTGCACCTGAATGGCACGGTCGATCACGTTGTAGAGCACCTTGGCGCCCCAGAACTTGATGACACCGATCTCGATACGGGCATCGCTGTAGTGCTTGCCGGCGGCGTGCAACTGATCCATCTTCCACGCAGCCTGCAGCGTGAGCAGTCGGGCGGCCTGCCGCTCGGCATAACTCTCGGCGATGTAGTCCTGGATCATCTGCTTCTCGGCGAGGAGCGATCCATGCGTGTACCGCGACAGCGCACGCTCGCACATGATGTCGAAAGCACGACGGCTCTGGCCGAGCCAGCGCATGGCGTGGTGGATACGACCCGGGCCGAGTCGCTTCTGTGCGAGTGCGAATCCCTGACCGATGCCGTCTTTGCCGCCCACGATGGAGTCGAAGGGCACACGCACGTTGTCGTAGATGATCTCGGCGTGACCGCCGGGCTCACCGGTGCGGTGATCGGGTTCGCCCATGGTGGGAACGTCACGCAGGATGTTCACACCCTTGGTCTTGGTGGGCACGATGAACATCGAGAACGACTTGTACGCGCTCGTCTCGCTGTCGCCCGTGCGCGCCATCACGAGGAGGAAGTCGCTCACCGATGCATTCGACGAGAACCACTTGTGACCGTTGATGACCCATTCGTCACCGTCGAGCACTGCGTTGGTGCTGAGCAACGTGGGATCGGCGCCGGCGCCGGGCTCCGTCATCGAGAAGCAGGATCGGATCTTGCCCTCGAGCAACGGCTCCATCCACTGCTTCTTCTGCTGTTCGGTTCCGCCCACTGCGATGAGTTCGGCGTTGCCCGAGTCGGGTGCGTTGTTGCCGAAGATCGACGGTCCGTACTGGGTCTGGCCGAGGATCTCGTGCATGAGACCCAACTTCACCTGTCCGAAGCCGAGGCCCCCCATGTCCGGAGGCAGGTGCGCGGCCCACAGGCCCTGACGCTTCACCTCAGCCTTGAGCGGATCCGTGATGCGCTTGAACTGCGCACGTCCCTCGTCGCTGCGCCAGTGCTCGGCAAGCGTCTCGAGCGGGAAGATCTCTTCGCGCACGAAGGTCTCCATCCAGTCGAGCTTCTTCTGGAACTCGGGCTCGGTCTCGAAATCCCACGCCATGTGCTTCCCCCTAGCAGTACGGGTAGCCCACCAAGGGGGGCCACCACATCGTCGTGCACTCATCTTCGCCGCTCGAGATGGCTCGCGTCGAACGCGGTAGCCCCGGGAATCGCAGATAGTGGTCCAACTGGGCCGGGTACAGCCCCGCGGCGGTGAGTTCGCGCTGCAGGGCCCGGAGGCTCTCGGCAAGATCCTTGCGGTAGTGCAACAAGATGATGTCGCCCCGCTTGAGCGGGCCGCCCCACGTGCGCACGGTGGTGCCGTTCACGGTGGCGCGCCACATCAAGAGCGCCCGGATACCGCACGAGCCTGCCGCCCGCAGGGTGTCGTCGTTGAAGTCGCCGCCGGGTGGACGGAACCAGACCGGCCGCACACCAGTGATCCGCTCGGTGTCGTCCACTCCCCCGCAGATGTCTTCGCGCTGTTCGTCGTACGACAGGTTGATGAGTTGTCGGTGGTGCCGCGTGTGGGTCCCGAACAGCACCCACGGGGTCAACTGCTCGAAGTACTCGGTGTTGCGTCCGAGCGCGCCCGACACCAAGAAGTTCACGATCGGCCAGCCGAGCATCTCCAACTGCCGTGCCGCCTCGGGCGTCGGACGGAATCCGTCGTCGATCGTGATGAACACCACCGGGTCGGTGGTGGGAATCCGGGACCACACATCCACCTGACGCGCCGATGCATCCAACACCCACGGGCCGGGTGCCACCATCGAGGCCGTCACGAGAGCGACGACGAACAGCACCGCACCGACTCGTCGCATACAGAACGT
Organism: Actinomycetota bacterium; assembly: GCA_017853685.1. GTDB lineage: Bacteria > Actinomycetota > Acidimicrobiia > Acidimicrobiales > Ilumatobacteraceae > WLJO01. The sequence goes on from JAFMJD010000057.1 coordinate 1,984, forward strand.
CACGGTACCGAACCCCCCGACTGGCGGCGGGGCAGGACGCACTGCCGCATAGCCTCGAGCCGTGGAGACTGTGCTCACTTGGGTGGTACTGGCTCTCGTGGGCATCCGACTGCTGAGCGCCTCACGTCTCACCTGGTCGACCGAGGGGCGCAACACGGTACGTGCCGTGATCACCCGAATCCGTTGGCGTCACGTGTGGCCGGTCCCCCTGCTGCTCGCCGCCGTGGTGGGCGTCGCCTCCCTGCTCGTCGCCGTTCCCGGTCTCGACTGGGGTTGGTGGACGGCGATCGGCGGACAGGGCAACCCTGTGACCGGCACGACGGACCGCACGGTCGGCACCGTGTGGGAATGGCTCGTGCCACTCATATTCCTCCTGCTGGTGCTGCCGTCGATACCGCTGTTCGCACTCGCAGAGGAACGCATGTTCCGCAGGGGTGCCGAGTCATGGACCTGGCCGAAGCGGGCATGGAAGGTGTTCACCTTCGGTGTCGTGCACGCCGTGATCGGCATCCCGATCGGTGTTGCGCTCGCGCTGTCGGTCGGCGGCGCGTACTTCATGGCGGTGTACCTGCGTCAGTACCGACGCGCGCTGAACCAGCGTGACGCCGTGATGGAGAGCACCGCCGCCCACACGGCCTACAACATCGCGATCCTCGGCACGGTGCTGGTGTTCGTGGTGCTGGTGGCCTTCGGCGCCCTCTGACCATCGCACTACAGTCGGCCTCGGAGATCCACGGGGAGGGGCATGTCATGGGGGAACTCGACGGAAAGCGCATCGTCGTCACGGGTGCAACGCGTGGATTGGGCCGCGGCTTCGCGATGGCACTCGGCGCTGCTGGCGCACGACTCGTGGTGAACGGCACCAACGCTGCACTCGCCGATGAAGTGGTGTCGGCGATCCGCGCGGCCGGCGGCACTGCCGAGGCCGTGGTGGGCAGTGTGGCCGAAGACGATGTGGCCGAGCGACTGGTGTCCACGTGCGTGGAGCGATACGGCGGCATCGATGTTGCGGTGAACAACGCCGGAATCGTGCGCGATCGCACGCTCATGAACATGTCGCCCGAGGAGTTCGACGATGTGGTGGCGGTGAACCTCCGTGGCACGTGGTCAGTGAGTCGCCACGCTGCACGCGCCATGAAGTCCACCGGCGGCATGCTGCTGCAGGTGATCTCGGGTTCGGCCTATGTCGGTTCGGTGGGGCAGACCAACTACGCCGCTTCCAAGGCAGGCGTCATGGGAATGCTGTACGCCTGGGATCTGGAGCTGAGCCGCTTCAACATCCGCACCAACGCGCTCTGGCCGATCGGCGAGACCGACATGACACAGGTGGTGTTCGAACAGGCGCGCAAGCGGGCAGAGGAGACCGGCAAACCCGTGCCCTCGCCGGCCGAGATGGGCTTCGGTACCCCCGAGACGATCGCACCCGTGGTGGTGTACCTGTGCAGCGACCGCGCCAGCGAACTCCGCAGCCAACTGGTGACCTTCAACGGCCGCAAGCTTGCGCTCTGGCAGCACCCGAAGGAGACCTGGGTGAAGCGGCAGGAGTCGTGGTCCGTCGACCAGATCGACGACGCACTGCGCGGTTCCAACGAACCCGTGTACCGGCCGCAGATGTGAGTGCGGCATCGCGGCGACCGACCTGCGCGTGACATGCTTGCGATGACGCGACACACCGCCCGGGGAGGGCACCCAACGTGAGGCGAATCGGCCACTGGATCGACGGACGAATGGTGCAGGGCACGTCGGGCCGCACGGCCACGGTGTGGAACCCGGCAACCGGTGAGGCCCAGGCCCTGGTGGACCTGGCAGACGTCGACGAGGTGGACAGCGCCGTGCGCAGCGCGCTCGCCGCAGCCGCCGAGTGGCGTGCCACGAGCCTCGCCCGACGCACCGAGGTGCTGTTCCGACTCCGGGAACTGATCGACGCCAACCGCAAGGAGATCGCTTCGATCATCAGCCTCGAGCACGGCAAGGTGATCGCCGATGCACTCGGCGAGGTGGCACGCGGCCTCGAGAACGTCGAGTTCGCGTGCGGCGTGCCCTCCATGCTCAAGGGTGGCTACAGCGAACAGGTTGCCAACGGGGTCGACGTGTACTCGCTGCGCCAACCCCTCGGCGTGATGGCCGGCATCACACCGTTCAACTTCCCGGCGATGGTGCCGATGTGGATGTTCGCCACCGCGCTGGCGTGCGGCAACACCTTCGTGCTCAAGCCGAGCGAACGAGACCCGTCGGCCTCGCTCCTCCTCGCCGATCTCGCCCGACAGGCCGGCCTGCCCGACGGTTGCCTCAACGTCGTGATGGGCGACAAGGCGGCAGTGGATCGACTCCTTGTACATCCGGACATTGCCGCCGTGTCATTCGTGGGTTCCACGCCGGTGGCGCGCCACGTGTACGAGACCGCAAGTCGCAACGCCAAGCGCGTGCAGGCACTCGGCGGTGCGAAGAACCACATGCTGGTACTGCCCGACGCCGATCTCGACCAGGCCGCAGATGCCGCCGTGAGTGCCGCCTACGGCTCGGCGGGCGAGCGCTGCATGGCGGTGAGCGTGGTGGTGGCAGTCGGTTCGATCGCCGACGACCTCGTGCAACGGATTGCGACCCGCATTCCGGCGATACGCGTCGGACCGGCGACGGACCCGAGCAACGAAATGGGTCCGCTCATCACCGCCGAACATCGCGATCGAGTGGGCGGCTATCTGGCGGGTGCGAGCCACGACGGTGCGCACGTAGTGGTGGATGGTCGTCTCGACGTGCCCGCATCAGGATTCTTCGTGGGCCCGAGCCTCATCGACCATGTGCGCCCGGGCATGGCCTGCTACGACGACGAGATCTTCGGGCCCGTTCTGTGTGTGGTGCGCGCCGCGTCCTACGCCGAAGCGCTGGAACTGGTGAACAGCAACCCCTACGGCAACGGCACGGCGATCTTCACCCGGGACGGCGGCGTGGCGCGGCGGTTCCAGTCCGAGGTGAACGTGGGCATGGTGGGCATCAATGTGCCGATTCCGGTGCCGGTCGCGTACTACAGCTTCGGCGGTTGGAAGGCCAGCCTCTTCGGCGACACGCACATCTACGGGCCCGAGGGTGTGAACTTCTGCACACGCGCAAAGGTGGTCACGTCGCGCTGGCCCGATCCTGCGAGCAGCCGCGTGGACCTCGGGTTCCCCCAGAACCGTTAGGTCCCGAGGCAACCACGGGCCCGCCTCGGGCCGCAAGGCCCCCTGCGGGTACGTTGTTCCCTGCACACCCGCGCGAGCCCCGCTCCGGAGGACGACATGACCAGCACCGAGGCACGACCGTCACAGGCGAAGCACGACGACCGCACGCACGTTTTCCACTCGTGGTCGGCGCAGTCGCTCATCAATCCCATCGTGATCGCCGGCGCCGAGGGTTCGTGGATGTGGGACGAGGACGGCAAGCGCTATCTCGATTTCTCCAGTCAGTTGGTGAACGTGAACATCGGGCACCAACACCCCAAACTCGTCAAGGCCATCCAGGATCAGGCGGCGCGCCTGTGCACCATCGCTCCGTTCCACGCAAACGCCGAGCGCGGCGAGGCTGCTCGCCTCATCGCCGAGGTGGCACCGGGTGATCTGAACATGGTGTTCTTCACCAACGGTGGCGCCGAGGCAACCGAGAACGCCATCAAGATGGCGCGTGTCCATACCGGACGCCACAAGGTGCTGGCCGCGTACCGCAGTTACCACGGGGCAACCGCCGGCGCGATGACCATGACCGGTGAGCCACGTCGATGGGGCAGCGAGCCCGGTATCCCCGGCATCGTTCGCTTCTGGGGGCCGTACCCGTACCGTTCGGCCTTCCACTCCACGTCCGACGCCCAGGAGTGCGAGCGCGCACTACGCCACCTCGAGGACACCCTCATGGTGGAGGGAGCCCAGAATGTGGCTGCGATCATCCTCGAGACCGTGGTGGGCACCAACGGCATCCTCGTGCCGCCCGACGGCTACCTGCAGGGCGTGCGCGAACTCTGCGATCGCCACGGCATCGTGATGATCTGCGACGAGGTGATGTGCGGTTTCGGTCGCTGTGGCGAATGGTTCGCCGTGGATCACTGGAACGTGGTGCCCGACCTCATCTGCTTCGCCAAGGGCGTGAACTCGGGGTACCTGCCGCTCGGCGGCGTACTCATCTCCGACCGTGTGGCCGCCTCGTTCCGGGAACGCCCCTTCCCCGGTGGCCTCACCTACTCGGGTCATCCACTGGCGTGCGCATCGGCGGCCGCCAGCATCAAGATCTTCCGCGAAGAAGGCATCGTCGAGAACGCACGGCGACTCGGGCAGAGCGTGATCGGACCGGGATTGCGCGAACTCGCCGCCAAGCACCCGTCGGTGGGCGATGTGCGTGGCCTCGGTTGCTTCTGGGCGTTGGAACTCGTGCGAAACCGTGAGACGCGCGAACCGCTCGTTCCCTACAACGCTGCTGGTCCCGCTGCTGCCCCCATCAACGAAGTGGTGGGTGCGTGCAAGGCGCGCGGGTTGTGGCCGTTCAGCCATTTCAACCGCATCCACGTGTGCCCGCCGCTCACCACGCCCGACGACGAGGTTCGTCTCGGGCTGTCCATCCTCGATGAGGCTCTTGCCGAGGCGGACAAGTACGTAGTCTGATCCCCGTATGGGGACCCTGATCACCAACGGCACCGTCGTCAGCCCGTCTGGCCGCATCGCCCAAGACGTGCTCGTGGAGGGTGAGCGCATCGCTGCGATGTTCCTGCCGGGCACCGCACCACGCGATGGTCATCGGGTGATCGACGCCACGGGGAAGTACGTCATCCCCGGCGGTGTGGATGTGCACACCCACCTCGAACTGCCCCTGGCAGGCACCGTGGTGTCCGACACGTTCGAATCCGGAACGCGAGCCGCAGCATGGGGCGGTGTCACCACCGTGGTGGACATGGCCAATCAGGAGACCGGCGGCAGCGTGCACGACGGACTCGCCGAGTGGCATGCAAAGGCTGCGGGCAAGTGCGCAGTGGACTACTCGTTCACCCAGATGATCAGCACGCTCGACGACGAGTCGCTGAAGGCCATGACGTACCTCACCGAGCACGAGGGCGTAACGAGTTTCAAGTTCTTCATGGCGTATCCCGGTAACTGCTACAGCGACGATGGTCAGATCCTGCGAGCCATGCAGAACGCCTCGGAAACCGGCGGACTCATCTTGATGCACGCCGAGAACGGCATCGCCATCGACGTGCTGGTTGCACAAGCACTTGCGCGTGGCGAGACCGACCCGCGGTTCCACTCGTTCACGCGTCCACCCGAACTCGAGGGTGAAGCCACACATCGCGCCATCGTGCTCGCCAAGGTGGCGGGCAATGTTCCGCTGTACATCGTGCACATGTCCGCGGCCGAGGCGCTCGACGAAGTGGCCGAGGCACGACACCACGGCCAGAACGTGTTCGGCGAGACCTGCCCGCAGTACCTCTACCTCACGCTCGAGGGCACGCTTGACCAACCCGGGTTCGAGGGCGCGAAGTACGTCTGCTCACCGCCGATCCGTTCGACCCACGACCACCGCAATCACCGCGCCGATCTGTGGAAGGGCCTGCGGATGAACGAGCTCGCGGTGGTGGCCACCGATCACTGCCCGTTCTGCATGAAGGACCAGAAAGAACTCGGCCGCGGCAACTTCTCCAAGATCCCCAACGGCCTCGGCGGCATCGAACATCGCCTCGAGTTGATCTACCAAGGTGTGGTGGCCGGCGAACTGAGCCTCGAACGCTGGGTGGACACCTGCTGCACCACACCCGCACGACTGTTCGGGATGTTCCCGAAGAAGGGCATCATCGCGCCCGGCTCGGATGCAGACATCGTGATCTGGGACCCCAATCGGCGCACCGAGATCGGCGTGGGCAAGAAGCACCACATGAACATGGACTACTCGGTGTACGAGGGCATGGTGATCGACGGGAAGATCGATCTCGTCATGTCACGCGGCACGGTGCTCATCGAGAACGATCAGTACCACGGTCGGCCCGGACACGGCCGGTTCGTGAAGCGTGGCCTGTGCGAGTACCTGCACTGACCTGCTGGTGCTGAACCCCGTTCGCTGACGAGCGACAGCCCGAGCAATCAGAGATTGCCGAGCGACGACCACACGCCACCCGGTGGCAGGCGGCTCGACCGCCACCCTGCGATAGCGCGCAATCTTCCGCTGACGATCTCGACGAGTCCGATGAGTGTGAGTTGGCCCAGCAGTTCGTTCAACTGATCCAGCGTGATGTCGAGTGCAGCCGCACACTCCTCCGCAGTGGGCGGTGTGTCGGCTCGCAGGAGATGCCGCACCACACGACGCTGATCGTCCGGCAACTCCAACAACTCCGCCATGTTCATGGTGGGTCGCTGGGTCTTGGCCTCGGCCTCGCTGATGCGTTCGCCGAGTCCGGCGAACAGACCGCCTCCGGGGCTTGTCGGGCTGGGCTGCTCGCTCACTTCAGCTCCGGCATGGCAATCGGCTCGGGCTGCGGACGACACGTACCGCACCACAGCGCGCCACCCACCACGATGGCCTTGGTGGGGTCCTGGGCGAACAAACCGATGATGTAGGGCAGCGGCTGTTGATGTGATGCACACACCGCTCGTCCGCAGAAGCGGCACGTACCCCGCGCTGTCTCGTCGCATTGGGCGCACAACATCGCGTCCTGCCTTTCTACCCATTACTCGGTACCCGCCCAACAGCGGCGGAGCACACCCAAAGTAGTCCAGTTCGCCGCTCAGGTATTCGTTCGGTCGGGCGCGCCGGGCGTGGGCGGCGCCAGGTCGTTGGTGGCCGCACCCAGATTCGCCCAGAGTCCGCCCAGTACCGGTGCACCTTCGTCGCCCCCCGATGCCGCAACACTCGCACTGATGTTGGCGAACAGGCCAGCCTCTGCCGGGTTCACCGGCAGGTGCGAACGCAGCCACATCATGGGGAACACGCCGATTCGACGACGCAGTTCGTCGGCTTCGTCGGTGAGCACGGCGATGTCTCGGTCGTCGCTGGTTCCACCACGCGACAGGATGCCGATCCGTCGCTGCAGCGCAATCAGCGCATTTGCGTGTTCCGATGCTTCGGTACCGAATCGCACCTCGAACTCGTCGAGCAGGTCGTCGACGGAACTGCCGCCCGCCAACGCCACCTGCTCGCTCGCGCTCAGCCCGCGTGCCTCCATGTCCCTGCGCGCCCATCGGGCCGACAGTGGGATACCGAGCGCCACGATTCCTGTTGCGTACACGAACGCCAGCACGCCCACCGCAGTGATGATGGCCGGCGAGGGCACCGACACGCGGGTGAGTCGGTTGAAGCCGGAATGCACGCCCATCGCAGCGACGAGACCGCCGAGTCCCACCACCACTCGGGCGAGCAGACCGCGGCGTGCCGCTGCGGCGAACGCCGCGGCGACGATGGCGCTGCACCCGGCGTGCATGAGATTGGTGGACGTGACGCGCGCCGTGGCGAGTGCGACGCCACCGGAGAAATCACGGTCGAGGTACACCCAGTTCTCGCGGATGGCGAAACCGGTTCCGGCCGCCAACCCGATGACAGCACCGTCGACGAACCAGGAACAGCGACGCAACGAGGTGAGTACCGGCGACAGCAATGACTTGCCGACCTCTTCGATGATGGGCGCCCCGAGCACGAACAGCGAGGTGATGGAGAAGTTCCTCGCCCATGCATTGTTGACGTCCACCACGATCCAGGTGCTGGCGAAGCCCCATCCGAGCGCAATGAGTACCAACGGAGCGACACGCCAGCCGCCCTTGCCCAGCAGTGCCACACCCGCAAGCAGCAGGAGCGGGACGAGCGTTGCGATGAGCCGGCCTGCCACGGCCCCGACTCTAGGCGCACACCCCGAGCCGCGGAGTGTGCGGGCCGTTGCGGCGATACCTTCGGGAGCGCCATGGCCGAGGTGATCGACGTCTCCATCGAACGCACCCAGTCCGTCACGGTCGAGTTCGACGACGGCGTACGTGCATCGTTCCCACTCGCCGACCTGCGTCGCGCGTGCCCGTGCGCCGGGTGCAAGGGCGCACGTGAACAGGGACGTGACCCGTGGACGCCACGGGCAGGTGGGGTATCACCCACCATCGTCGACGCCGAACTGGTGGGCGCCTGGGGACTCTCGATCCGCTGGGACGATGGTCACGACACCGGCATCTACTCGTGGGACGGTATGCGCCGCTGGTACGACGACGATCATGCCTCGGGCGACCCGTCGTGAGCCTGCCGCCGCCTCCTCCTCCGCCGCCGGGATCACTGCCGCCGGTACCGCCTTCGGCGCCGCCGCCGATGAACGCAGCGCCCGACCCCGACACCGCGTCGGTGTGCTTCCGGCACCCGAATCGTCCCGCCTACCGACGTTGCACCCGCTGCGAGCGCACTGCGTGCAACGACTGCCTAGTTCCGGGATCGGTCGGATCACTGTGTCCCGATTGCGCGCGCGTCGGGCGTCCCGCAGCACCCGAACGACTACGGCGCTGGAACGCCACGCGCGGCGGTACGGCTGCAACGGCGGTCATCATGGCCGCCAACATCGCGGTAGCCGGTTACACACTCAGCACGCCACTGATCGGGCGGGGTGTGCACCGCGGCGAGTACGACCTGGCGGTGAACCGTTACCTCATCGATGCCGGCGAGTGGTACCGCATCTTCACCTCCGGCTTCACCCACTTCGGCATCCTGCACCTCGCCATGAACATGGTGAGCCTGTACTTCCTCGGACGCTTCGTGGAACCGGCCATCGGACGGATGCAGTTCGTGGCGCTGTATCTCGCAGCGATGTTGGCGGGTACGGCGGGTGCGCTCATGCTGCAGCCCGGATTCGGCATCACCGCGGGTGCTTCGGGTGCAGTCTTCGGTCTCATGGGCGCGGCCGCAGTAGGGATGCGACAGCGCGGCATCTCCATCATGCAGTCCGGCATCGGCACCACGCTGTTGCTCAACTTGCTGCTCACCTTCAGTGTGAGCGGTATCTCGATCGGCGGACACCTCGGCGGGCTCGTCGGCGGTGCCGTTTGCGGCAGTGTGATGCTCGCCCCGCGTCAGGGTCGGTTCCCTGCGTGGCTGCGCTGGGCCACTCCGGCGGCCGTGGCAGCCGTGTCGATCGCCATCTGCTTCGTGGTGTCCCACGACGTGCTCAACTCCTTCCGTCGCTGAATCCCCGCATCACCCCCGCCGTAGGTTGCGCCGCACCCGGCTTCCCCGCTCCCTGCGGAGGCCAGCCATGCATGCACATCCACCGAGGCGCTCGCGGCGTCGCACCGGCACACCCACCCTGCACCACGCCGATGCGGCACTCGATCTCGTCAGCACCTTGCTCACCGAACCGCGCTGTCACGAGGTGCTCTGTCTCTTGCTCGACGATGCGGCACGGGTGCACGCCGTGTTGGTGTTCGAGGGTCAGCAACCTCCCGAGGACATCGTGCTCACGGCCGACACCGTGCTGCACCTCACGGTCGACGCACGGGTGGATGCGGTGGTGCTGGTGTCGGTACGTCCCGGGGCACCGCTCTCGCCGGCTGATCTCGCTCGATGGCGTGCGTTGAACGATCTGTTCGCCGAGACACACCTCGCGCTGCTCGAGTGGTTCGTGGCCGACGAGCACACGATGGTTGCGGTATCGGCATGTGTGGGCGAGCGGGCTCGGTGGCCATCACCAGACGGCTGAGGTCATGCCGAGGCGTCGGGCACCTCGGGGTAGCGCACGGCACCGAAGTGCACACGACGCTCTGCCGGGCTGAGCCGCAGGCCCGCCTGTTGCAGACTCCGCAACAACTCCCGACCCGACACCTCACGTGCACCCAGCGCGAGCGCCTCGGGCCGCAGTTGTTCGGGGATGTCGTAGTGATCGCCCTGGAAGCCACGACGCGGAATGCCCAACTCGGCCGCGAACGCGTGTAGTTCATCGAGACTGATGTCGCTCACCATGTGGCACCAACGACGTCCCTTGAACCACCAGATCGGTTCGTCGACCAGAATTGCCACGCCGACAGCGACGTCAGTGGGCGCAGCCGCAACCGGAGCCGCAGCCACCGCCGCCACTCGGCATCGGTGCCGGCGCCGAACCACCCGCAGTGCCGCCGCCCACCGAGGCGAACACCGACAGCAACTTCACACTGTTGAGGTGACCCTGCGGACAGGCTGCGGGGTCGTTGGATTCCGACATGGACCGACGCACCTCGTACGTGGCGTCGCAATCACGGCATCGATATTCGTACAGCGGCACGCCCCGAAGTGTACGCACATCCCCGGCGGTGCTTGACTGTCGGGGATGCCGCAACTGGCCCCGCGCCCCGTGCAGACCCTCGAACCCGACCTGCAGGACACCCCGCAGACCGGCGAGCCCGTGGTTGCCCACATCGTGAAGACCGAGCCCGGCGAGAACGCGGCAGCCAAGGTGCTCGAGGCCCGCATCTACGGCACCCCGCTCGAGGCCCTCTGCGGCCATGTGTGGGTGCCATCACGTGACCCCAAGCAGTTGCCCCTCTGCCAGAAGTGCAAGGACATCTACGAGATGTACCGATCGTTCAACGAGGGTCTGCCCGACCGCCCGAGCGAATAGCGGCGACACGGCCCAATCAGTGGAAGTCGCGGCTCGCCACACCGGCCGGGACCGGCAACGGTTCGAGGCGTTCGGCCACCACGTTCACCACACCCTCGCTGCGCTCGAGGCGACCCGTCACGAACAATGCTGCTGCTTCACGCGCCACACGACGGTGCCGCTTCCAGCACCCCTGTGACACCACCACGTTCACCAGACCGGTCTCGTCCTCCAGATTCATGAACGTGGTGCCCTGCGCCGTCATCGGACGCTGTCGGTGCGTGACCACACCGGCCACACGTACGCGGCTCCCCGGTTCGGCGTGCTGCAGGTCCACCGCGGTTTGCACGCCGCGCTGGGTGAGCAGTTCGCGCACGAACTGCGTGGGATGTCCGTTGGGCGCCACACCGGTGGCCCAGAGATCGGCAACTGCCACTGCTTGATCGTCCATGCCCGGCAGGCACGGTGCGGTGTTGCCTACCACCAGACCCTCGAGACGCTCGGGGCGTGACTCGTGCACGGCGCCCACTGCCCACAGCGCCTCGCGGCGCGACATGCCGAAGCAATCGAACGCTCCGGCAGTGGCCAGCGCCTCCAGTTGGGCCAGCGTGAGTGCCGGCACCCGACGCACGAGATCCTCCGGTGTGACAAAGGGGCTCGCCGCCTCGATGGTGGCGGCGAGTTCGGCCCCGATCCCGCGCACCGAACCGATGCCGAGTCGTACTGCCAGACCCGGCACCGCAGGGTCGGGCCCACCGTGGGAGTGATCGCACGGCTCGAGCGTTGCTGCCGCGCGCGATGCATTCACGCACGGGGTGAGGGTGACCACGCCATGACGGCGGGCGTCTTGCACCAACGAGTGCGGTGACCAGAAGCCCATCGGCTGTGCGTTGAGCAATGCTGCACAGAACGCCGCAGGCTCGTGGTACTTGATCCATGCCGATGCGTACACGAGATAGGCGAACGACACCGAGTGGCTCTCGGGGAAGCCGTAGTTGGCGAACGCCGCCATCTTGTCGAAGATCTGGTCGGCCACCTCGGGTGTGATGCCACGCGCAAACATGCCCTCGTACAACCGTGCGCGCAGTCGTTCCATGCGTGAGCGCGAACGCTTCGACCCCATCGCCTGACGCAGCTGATCGGCTTCCGACGGCGTGAATCCAGCCACATCGATGGCCATCTGCATGAGTTGCTCCTGGAACAGCGGCACACCGAGGGTCTTGGCCAATGAGTTCTCGAGCAGCGGGTGCAGGTACGTCACAGGCTCCAGTCCGTTGCGGCGCCGGATGTACGGGTGCACCGATCCACCCTGGATGGGACCAGGACGGATGAGTGCCACCTCCACCACGAGGTCGTAGAACGTGCGCGGTTTGAGTCTCGGCAGTGTGGCCATCTGTGCGCGCGACTCGATCTGGAACACACCCACGGTGTCGGCGCGACAGATCATGTCGTACACCTCCACTTCCTGTGGGATGGCGGCGAGGTCTACCTCGTAGCCGCGGTGTTCGGCAATGAGATCCACCGCGTAGTGCAGCGCGCTGAGCATGCCGAGACCAAGCAGGTCGAACTTCACGAGTCCCACCGCAGCGCAGTCGTCCTTGTCCCACTGCAGCACACTGCGGCGTTCCATGCGCGCCCACTCCACCGGACACACCTCGATCACCGGACGGTCGCAGATCACCATGCCGCCCGAGTGGATGCCCAGATGACGCGGGAAGTCCTCCACCTCCTCGGCCAGTCGGAGCACGTCGTCGGGGATGTCATGTGCAGGTCCACCATTGGCATCACGTTGCGCTGCGGTTGCCGCCACCGGTCCCCACGCATCCACCTGTTTGGACCATGCGTCCTGTTGGCCGGGTGCATACCCGAGTGCGCGCGCCATGTCGCGCACGCTCGAACGTGCGCGGTAGGTGATCACATTGGCCACCTGCGCTGCGTGATGACGTCCGTAGCGGCTGAACACGTACTGGATCACTTCCTCGCGCCGATCCGATTCGATGTCGAGGTCGATGTCGGGTGGGCCGTCACGCTCGGGCGACAAGAAGCGTTCGAAGAGCAGGCCGAGCGACACCGCATCGGCCTTGGTGACCCCGAGCGAGTAGCACACCGCAGAGTTCGCTGCGCTGCCACGACCCTGGCAATAGATGTTCTCCCTGCGGCAGAACTCCACGAGATCCCACACCACGAGGAAATAGCCGGCAAAGCCGAGCGACTCGATGACGGCGAGTTCGTGATCGATGGTGGTCCACGCGCGCGCCCGCAGCGATGCGGTCTCGTGTGCACCGGGACGTTCGCCGTATCGGCGACTGGCGCCGGCCTCGGCGACCCGACGCAGGTATGCCATCTCGTCGAGACCGTCAGGGCACGGGAACGGCGGGAGTTGCGGGGCGATGAGCGACAGGTCGAATGCCGCGGCGCGCCCGAGGTCGGCAGCGGCGGCGACCACGCCGGGATAGCGGGCGAATCGCCGCATCTGCTCGGCCCCCGACCGCAAGTGCGCCAGACCCGAGGCAGCCAACCACGGATCCATCTCGTCGAGGCTGCGCCGCGCACGCACCGCAGCCAGTGCTCCCGCCAGTCGACGACGCGCCGGGGTGGCGTAGTGCACATTGTTGGTGGCCACTGCGCGCACTCCCTCACGCGCTGCAAGTTCGGCGAGTGCATCGTTGCGGTGCGAATCCATTGGATCGCCGTGATCCCAGAGTTCGACCGCGATGCGATCACGACCGAATGCATCGATGAGTTCGTGTAGTGCACGTCGTGCAGCACTCGGGCCGTCGCTCATCAATGCATGCGGCACCATGCCCTTGCGGCACCCGGTGAGCACCCACCAGTGTCCTGCGCCCTGTTCGGCGAGATCGGCGAGCGACAGACGCACCGATCCCTTGCTGCCCGCCAGATGAGCAAGCGACAGCGCGCGGGACAGTCGTGCGTAGCCGCTGGGACCGTCGGCGAGCAGCACGAGATGCACGCCGCCCGGATCGGGGAGCGGCACCGGTGATGCCGACCCGCGCAACGCCTGCACCTGCGTGGCGTCCTCGTCGAGTACGAGGCGTCGATACCGATCCGCACCATCGGCAAGGGTCACCTCTGCGCCGAACACCGTGCCCATGCCCACCGCACGCGCCGCTTCGGCAAAGCGCACCGCGCCGTACAGACCGTGGTGATCGGTGAGGGCGAGGGTCTCGAGCCCGAGACGGGCGGCCTCTTCCACCAACTCCTCGGGATGTGATGCGCCATCGAGGAACGAGAAGTTCGAGTGGCAGTGCAACTCCGCTGCGGGCACCACCGGCAGGCCCGGTCGCCCGGGGCGTTCGGGGTCTTCAGGCTGTCCGGGGAGTCCGGTCGTCGGCGGCTCGTAGGGCTGGCGCTTGCGGCTCCAGGCCGGTCCGTCACCGCCGGCGTTCCAACTCGGACTCCCCGGAGCCCGACCATCTGCCCTGCGACCCGAGAGTCGCGCCTCGAGTTCGCCCCAGGGCATGGCCGGGTTGTTGAAGCCCATCGGCGCAGACTACGAACATCTGTTCGATTCCGTCAAGAACATGTGTTCGATGACACACCGGCGCCCGTCTCACCCCTCGCCCACCCCGAGGGCTTCGATCTCGCGCACCACCACCTCCGATGCCGTGCTCGACAGCAGTTGCCCCCCACTGCCCATCGCTCCGGTGGAGGAACGCCAGGTCACCCGCCACCGGATCGACAGCCGTGCCGAAAAGGCCCGGCCGGCGGGGGCGCGCACCGAGGAGTGCCGATACGTGTAGGTACACCCGGTTGGCGACGGCCACCGATCCCCGAACGCCGCGAGCCAACGCAGCCCGGGTCCGGCGCACACCACGGGGAGTCCGGCGCGCGGGTCATCGACGGCGCGTGACTCACCCGGCCACCAGATGAGCGCGGTCGGTGTGGCCGTGGTGGTCACCCACAACACGCCGGTGGTGGTGGGCACTGCTGCAGTCACGCTCACCGGAACCCACTGCATCGGATTGGTCCAGAACCACATCCCCACGTGCACCACACCGCGGTCGGCCGGGGGCGCGAGGTGCACCGCGGGCCGCGGCACCATGCGAGACAACACATTCGTGGCCGCGGTTGCGAGGAACGTGGGTGGAACTACCGGCACCCACACGGCGCGCACCGCCGCATCGGGGCACACGCGGATGAAGAGTCGATGCAGCACACCGTTCACCGTGCGTTCCGGGGGCCCGTCGGGCGGGATCGTGTCGATGCTCGAACCGCCCGCATAGGGCGACCACGCACAGGGAAATGAACCCGGCACCCACTGACCCGAGAACACCGACACTGCGGCCCAGATCGACTCGGCACCATCGGTGCCGCCACCGAGTGCTGCGCGTGCCGGCGACGCTCGGTGCACACCCACCGCCCACGCTGCAGTGGAACAGAGCACCGCAACACACAGCGCCGCAACACGGAGC
>JAFMJD010000193.1 GCA_017853685.1 Actinomycetota bacterium
AAGGCACGAACCAGATCCAGCGCATGGTGATTGCCAAGAAACTGCTCGGCTGAGCACACCTCGAGGGGCACCGACGATGGGAATCATCGAATCGGCAGTTGCGAGCGATGCAGTCGACGAGTGGGCGCACACCGCCGATGTCGTGGTGGTGGGTCTCGGGATGGCTGGTGTGTGCGCTGCGCTCGAGGCGCATCGTGCCGGCGCAAAGGTGCTCGTGATCGAACGTGCGAGTGGCGGTGGTGGTGCGAGTGCAACCTCCGAGGGAATCCTGTACCTCGGCGGCGGCACGGCATTGCAACGGGATCTTGGCTTCGAGGACTCGCCGGACAACATGTTTGCCTTCATGCGCTCCAGCACGTCCACCACTGACGATGCGAAATTGCGACAGTTCTGCGATGACAGTCCGGCGCACTTCGACTGGCTCGAGGCGCAGGGAGTTCCGTTCGAGCGAAAGGCCTTCACCGGAAAGGCTGTTGCGCTGCGTACGGGCGAGGGCCTGTTGATGACCGGCAACGAAAAGGTGTGGCCCCATCGAGACGATGCGGCCCCGGTGCCGCGCGGACATCAGACCCGAGCGAGTATGACCGAGAGCGGCGGGGCGGCTGCGATGAAGTCGTTGCTCGCCACCTACGCCACCGAACACATCGAGACCTTCTACGACACCGCAGTGGTGGCACTCGTGACCGACGGCGACGGTGGTGTGCGCGGTGTGAAGGTGCGAAGCCTCGGTGAGGAACGCTTCGTGCAGGCGCGCCGCGGGGTCATCATCACCGCAGGAAGTTTCAACCTCTCCGAGGACCTCACCCGTCGCAACATCCCGGTGGTGGCCGAGCACGGCCGCCCGCTCGGTCTCGACACCAACGACGGCAGTGGTGTGTTGCTCGGCGAGTCGGTGGGCGTGCGCACGGAGGGGATGGACGGCGTGATCGCCACTGCATCGATCTACCCGCCGGCGCAACTCATCAAGGGCATCGTCGTGAACACGTTGGGCAAGCGATTCGTGGCCGAGGACGTCTATCACGGCCGACTTGCGTGGAACATCGAGCGCCAACCCGGTCAGCGCGCCTATCTCATCGTGGACGAGGAGATCTTCGCCTATCCCGAGCGCGGCCATCCCTTGGTGGACGGATGGGAAACGGTGGAGGAGATGGAGCGTGGACTCGGGATGCCGGAGGGGTCGCTCGTGGCCACCGTGGAGGCGTACAACCGGTCTGCTTCCACCGGCGAGGACGAGGAGTTCCACAAGTACCACGACTGGGTGCGGCCGCTGGGCCCGGGTCCGTACGCAGCATTCGACCTGTCGTTCGACAAGCGGCTCTACAGCTACATCACACTCGGTGGGCTAGCCACCAACGTCAACGGCCAGGCAGTCGACGAGGCCGGGCACCCGGTGCGTGGGCTGTACGCGGCGGGCGCGAGTGCAGCACATTTCCCGCAGACGGGAGCCGAGTACGCGAGCGGCATGAGCCTCGGGCCGGGGTCGTACTTCGGGCGCCGCGCAGGTCGCCACGCCGCCACCGGCGATGGCTCCATCTGCTAGCGGCGCGGTCAGCGAATGCCGATAGCGGCGAGCTCGCCGTCGAGGACGGTGAGTTGCTGCTCGGGTGTCCACAGCTGTGGGTTGAACATTGCTTGGCATGCGATGCCGGTGAGCAGCGCATTCAGGCGGAGCGCAGTGGTGGGGATGTCGAGTCCCTGCGGAAGGTCACCCCGTGCAGCAACCGTGGTGAGGATCTCCACGAGTCGGTCGTAGGTGCCCGCCGATCTCGTCCGCAGGTCCTGACCGAACTGCTCCGAGGTGTGGGCCTCGGTCCAGAAGGCGATCCAGATCGACCAGTCGAGACGGCGTTCCTCGTCGAGCGGCAGGCCTGCCGACATGAACCCGCGCAGGTCCGCTGGGTCGGCCTTGAGCACGTCGACGAACCGTTTGGTTGCCCGCTGCAGCGATGCGAGCCACGTGGCGTGCAGCAGATCGGACATGCTGGCGAAGTAGTGGGTGACCACCTTGGTGGAGCAACCGACCGACTGTGCGACACGTCGTACCGTGAGCGCGGACCGACCTTCGTCTCGCACCACGGCGGTGGCAGCGGTGATTACCTCGGCCCGTCGTTGGTCGTGGTCGGCAAACCGCGGCACGTTGCTCCTGTCGCCCGGGGCGATCGCTCGAAGGGGTGGAGAACCTCTTTGGGCCACCCTACCCGTGAGGTATGGTGACAGTCGTTGCATCGTACAAGTAGTTCGGGGTGAACCGTGAACAGCGAGTGGTCCGAGGAAGTCGACGTCGTAGTGCTCGGCACCGGCGCAGCCGGGTTGACGGCGGCGGTGGTTGCGGCCGAGGGTGGCGCCACCGTGGCGCTCTTCGAGAAGGCCACGCATGTCGGCGGCACCACGGCGTGGTCCGGTGGACAGGTGTGGATCCCGAACAATCAGCACATGGCTGATGTGGGCGTGGCCGACTCGCGCGAGAAGGCACTGACGTACATCATGTCGTTGTCCCGAGGAATGCTCGAACCGCGACTGGTGGAGGCCTATGTGGACGCGGGTCCCGAGATGATCGAGTTGCTCGAGGCCAAGACTCCAGTGCAGTTCTACGCCGTGCCCGGGATGCCCGACTATCACCCGGAGTTCCCCGGCGGGAGTCCCGGTGGCGGACGCACGCTCGAATGCCCGATCTTCCCCTTCGACGAACTCGGCGACTGGGCCGATCGTGTGACGCCGTCGCCGTACTTCGCCGACCCGCACATCACGATGAGCGAGACACCGCTCGGCAAGGCGGTGCCGCAGCCGCCGAGCGCCGATGAGCACGCACGTCGAGCGAGCCGGAACGAACGCGGTTGCGGACAGGCACTTGCGGGACGGTTGCTGCGGGCATGCCTCGATCGAGGAATCGAGCCGCGCACTTCATCGGCGGCACGCTCG
This sequence comes from Actinomycetota bacterium, assembly GCA_017853685.1. Lineage (GTDB taxonomy): Bacteria > Actinomycetota > Acidimicrobiia > Acidimicrobiales > Ilumatobacteraceae > WLJO01. The sequence goes on from JAFMJD010000193.1 coordinate 2,920, forward strand.
CTCGTGGTGCGCGATGGTGCCGTGCTGGGCGTGGTGGTCAGCACACCCGCCGGAGACATCAGCGTGCGCGCCCGTCGGGGCGTGATCCTCGCGAGCGGCGGCTTCGAGTGGAACGAGGAACTGGTGCGCGCCTTCCTGCGCGGGCCGATGACCGCGCCGGTTTCGATGGAGACGAACACCGGCGACGGCCTCATCATGGCGATGAAGGCCGGCGCCATGATCTCGAACATGCGCGAGGCGTGGTGGATCCCGGTGGGCATCGTGCCCAAGCACGCCAACCCGATGGGTCGCACCCTGGTGAACGGCCAGCGGACACTGCCGCACTCCATCATGGTGAACCGTCGCGGGCGCCGCTTCACCAACGAGGCGGCGAACTACAACGCGTTCGGTGCCGCATTCCACGTGGAAGACGTCTCGCGCTTCGAGTACGCAAACCTGCCGTGCTGGCTCGTGTTCGACCAGAACTACGTGGACCGCTACGGGTTCCGCGTGAGCTCGGGTGGACACGGCTCCGAGGTGCCGTCATGGATCCCGCGCGGCGACACCCCGCGCGAACTCGCAGCCGCACTGGGTATCGACGGCGACGAACTCGAGCACACCATCGAGCGCTGGAACGGACTCGTCGCCGACGGGCACGACCCCGACTACGGCCGCGGTGACAGTGCATTCGACTGCTGGTGGGGCGATCCGTACCGCAAGGGACGTCGTGATGCCACCCTCGGTCCGCTCGATCGTGGGCCGTTCTACGCGTTCGAGATCCAGAGTGGATGCCTCGGCACCAAGGGTGGCCCGCGGGTGGATCCCGATGCGCGTGTCCTCGACCTCGACGGTGTGCCGATCAGCGGACTCTATGCCGCCGGCAATGTGATGGGGTCACCGTTCGGCATGACCTACGGCGGTCCGGGCGGCACGCTCGGGCCGGCCATGGTGTTCGGCTATCTCGCCGCGCGCCACGCAACTGCTCAGGCGAACACATCGGCGTAGGGCG
>JAFMJD010000194.1 GCA_017853685.1 Actinomycetota bacterium
ATGAGTGACGTTTGTACTACGCAAAGCGGTGGATTTTCGTTTATCGTTCCCTCCATCAGCCGGTGGGAGTTGCCGGCACGCAACATCCATGGAGGGATGGTCATGAAGAAGGTTGCTCTCGGTCTCACGGTTTCAGCAGTCGCCATCGCCAGCGCATTCGCGATGGCCCCGTCGGCACACGCCAATGGCGGCGCCAAGATCGGCTGCTACATCAACACGCCCGGTCAGGTCATCGACGTGTCGGTGGGTGTCAACGCCCCGGCCAACAACAGCGACGCACCGTCGCCCGTCATGCCCTGGAACTGCCTGTCCTGATCGCCCGCAACGCCCGGTGTTCGCACCGAGCGTTCACCGATCCAGCCCTAGCGGATCGGTGATGCAGTCGACGGCAGGTCGGCGTACTGGCGGCGCAGGTCGGCCTTGAGCACCTTGCCCGACATGTTGCGGGGCAACGGCTCGGGTCGCACCACTAGGTAACGCGGCAATTTGAAATCGGCCAGTTGGCCGACACAACGCTCCAGAACCATCTCGGCGGTGATCGTGGTGCCCGATTGGGCAACTGCGATCACCGCTGGCGTTTCCCCCCACTTGTCATCGGGCACGCCGATCACGGCAAGTTCCAGCACGCCATCGATGCCCGCCAGTTGACGCTCGATCTCTGCCGGGTACACGTTGAGACCGCCCGAGATGAGCATGTCCTTGGCCCGGTCCACCACATAGAAGTAGCCGTCGGCATCCATCGTCCCGAGATCGCCGGTGTGACACCAACCGTTGCGCAGCGTGGCAGCCGTGGCCTCGGGATTCCGCCAGTAACCGATCATCACCTCGGGGCCGCGGATCGCAATCTCGCCCACCGTGCCGGGCGGCACCTCGTTGCCGTTCTCGTCCACAATGCGCGCCTCGCTGTGCATGGCCGGCACACCGCAAGAACCAACACGCTCGAGGGCCTGGTGATACGGCAACGTGATGCCCGACGCGCTCACTTCGGTGAGCGTGTAGGTCTGGGTCATCGTGATGCCTCGTTCGAGATACGTGCGCAGCAGCGGCACCGGAACCGTTGCGCCACCCGACGATGCGCAACGGATCGATGAGATGTCGGTGGATGCAAAGTTCGGGTGCAACGACATCTGCTGGAAGATCGTGGGCACTGCCATGAACACCGTGATGCGCTGCGACTCGATGAGGTGCAGTGCACGCGCGGGATCGAACGCCGGCTCGAGCACCAGTTGTGCACCACTCCACATCGCCACGAGCGACAACGCGAGCCCACCGGTGAAGGCCATCGGGAACGGCAACAGGATGCGGTCGTTGAGATTGATGCCTCCCTGCAGCGCACGAACCATCGACGCATAGAACCAACTGCGATGCGTGAGCACTGCGCCCTTCGGGTCGCCCGTGGTGCCCGAGGTGTAACAGATGAAGAACGGATCGTCGGGAGACACCGCCACCGGCGAAGCCGTCCGTCCTGCACCGGCAAGACGCTCGAACGAGCCGTCGTCGGCGTCCACCACCGCCAGATGCGGTGCACGCTCGAGCGCCAACGACAGACCCGGGCGCAGCGCCGACTCGGTGACCACCACGATGCAGTCGGCGTTGCCCACCACGAACGCAAGCTCGGGTGCGGTGAACCGCAGGTTGAACGGACACACGATGGCACCCAGTCGGGCACACGCAATCACGGTCTCGATGAACTCGGGCCGGTTCGACATGAGCAGACCCACGCGGTCGCCGTGCGCCACGCCCAGGTCGGCAAGGCCAGCGGCGAGCGACGACGCCCGATCGCTGAGCTCGGCCCAGGTGAGATCTCGCTCACCGAAACGAATCGCGGTGCGGCCTCCCTGCCAACGTGCCCAATACGCAACGGTGTCGCCCCAGATCATCTGCTGTCTCCCCGAACGATCGCTTCCGACTGCCGAGCACCAACGACCGGTCTTGTCCGGCGCGTGAACGCTCGCCGCCGAGCCTATTCCTGCGACCCGCTCATCGGCCCGGGCGCGGCTACCGGGGCAGAGGCCACTCCGGAGGAGTCCACTCGTTGCCTAGGCTCGGCGACGACACACGACCGAGGAGCCACACACATGCCGATCCCCAAGAACCTCGTTGGTTCGATCGTCGACTGCATGGTGGAGATCCCCACCGGTCGCGCCGGTATGGGCATGGATGCTGCACGGCGTCTCACCAAGGACACCGGCACCAACGAGTTCTCGCACCACCCGGCCCAGTACCTGTTCAAGGATGCGCCCGAGCGCATGAGCCAGGCCTCGGACCCCGAACAGGTGATTGCGCTGATGGACGCGCACGGCATCGAGTGGGCGCTCCTCGACGTGGACGCTCGACACCCCGAGCATGCCTTCGAGTTGTTCGACCGTTTCCCGGGCCGCTTCTTCGGTGCGGTGGGCATCAACCCGAACTCGGGCATGAAGGGCCTGCGCGCCTTCACCTCGGCAGCGCGTGCGCATCCCATGGTGCGTGCGGCGGCATTCGCTCCGTGTCTGTGCATGCCACAGGTAGACATCGACGCAGCACTCATGTATCCGTACTACGCGGCGTGCTGTGAGTTGGGCATTCCGCTGCTCACCTTGGTGGGTGTGCCCGGGCCACGCGTGCCGTTCGACTGTCAGCGTCCGGAGCGACTCGATCGGGTGTGTTACGACTTTCCCGAACTCAACATCGTGATGCGCCATGGCGGCGAGCCCTGGACCGACCTGTGCGTGAAGCTGATGCTCAAGTGGCCGGGCCTGCACTACTCCACCTCGGCGTTCGCGCCCAAGCACTATCCGCGCGATGTGATCGAGTACGCCAACACACGCGGCAGCGAGAAGTTCATCTTTGCCGGCTACTACCCCGGTCTGTCGTGGGAACGCATCATGGGTGAACTGGAGCAGTTGCCCCTGCGTGACCACGTGTGGGAGCCGTTCCTGTCCGGCAATGCTCGCCGGGTGTTCGGTCTGCCGGCCCGCGGTTAGCCACGGGGTGGCCAATCAGATGGCGCGCCCCACGGCATTGCCCGTGCGGATCGCTGCCCACAAGTTGCCCGGCTCGGCGGCATCGCCAACCAGATGAATCTCGGGTGTTGTTGGCACGCCCGGCGCTGAAGCGTTCGAGGCCGACAGCAACGGTGTCGCAACTCGATCGATTACCACTACGGCATCGGCGCGTACTGGTTCGGCCGTAGAGGGTTCCCACGAGAGGCGAACGTTCAGACGGCCGGGCCCGGCGCCCATTCGGTTCATGGCGGGTGTCACCACCTGCTCGGCCATGATGCGCGGCCCCAACATCTTGTGCGGTGTGAGCAGTTCCACATCTGCACCCCAGCGCACGAATCGCTCGGCCACACCGATGGCCTCGAATGCACCAAAGCGGTCCACCACGGCCACGCGGCGAATGCCGGCGGGTGCCTCGGTCATGCGGGCCACGTCGATGGAGGTGAACGAACGGCCTGCCTCTACTCCGACGGTGGCTTCTGCATCGTCGGGGGCACGGCCCCCGGTAGCAACCACCACCACGTCGACACCGAGCGAGGTAGCAGTGTCGGCATCGATGCGAGTGCCGAGTTGCACCTCGACACCGCGTCGTACGAGTTCGGCGGCGAGCCAGTCGATGCTGTCGCCGATGGGCGAACGCTCGTGGAACATGCGTGACCACCGAATGTTGCCGCCGAGCGAATCGGATGCCTCGCAGAGAATTACTCGGTGCCCGCGGAGTGCGGCCACTCGTGCGGCTTCCATGCCGCTCGGCCCACCACCCACCACGAGGACGACGCGCGGCTGTGTGGCTGGCTCGTAGGCGCCCACTCGCTCGGCCTCGAAACCCACATCGGCATTCACCGTGCACGCCATGCGCCCGAGAGCGAACCCTCCGAGACA
>JAFMJD010000195.1 GCA_017853685.1 Actinomycetota bacterium
GGTCGAGACCGAATAGAGTGGAACGACGGGACATCGGGTCCTCCTTGGTGGCGCTCCCCCGGAGCGCCGACGAACGTGCAGAATACTCGTCGTCACACGTGGTCAGCGACGCGCAGCACATCCGCAGCGGGGCCCTGCCAACGCAGCAGTTCCAGTGTGGCGGACGACGAACCGGCGTCCTCGGCCAACCGAAGCCCGATGAGCTCATGCTGGTGGTAGCGCCGGAACCGTTCGGTCCGAGGGCCGACCACGGTCGCTACCACTCGCATCGTCGTGCCCAACCCACACTCGACCTTGCCCACGTCGTGCAGCAACGCACCCGCAATGTGGTCACGGATGGCATCGGGCATTCGCCCCGCGAAGCGCTTCGCCACCACGATCGAGTGCCGGCGGTCCTGCACCGACATGCGGTTCCAGAGCGCCACCTCACCCGGCAACAGGAACGAGTGCGCCCACCGGACGTCGGCTGTCACAGGCTCGGCGCGCGACAACGAACCGAAGAAGCGCCGCACGAGGTGCACCACCGTCATCGCCGCTCCGCCCTGGGGTGCGCTTGCCGGTACACGGCGAAGAGTCGTTCCTGACTGACCTTGGTGTACACCTGCGTCGTCGAGATCGAGGCGTGACCGAGCATCTCCTGCACGATACGAAGATCAGCTCCGTGATCCAGCAGGTGCGTGGCGCACGAGTGCCGCAGCACGTGTGGTGACAGGCGATCGGCGAGGCCGGTGCGTTCGCCGTACTTGCGCACCACTGCCCACGCAGCTTGACGGGAGAGACGACCGCCACGCTGGTTCAGGAACACGGCCTCCTGGTCACCGCGGCGCTGCCACCGAAGCGGCTCGAGGTGCGGACGGCCCTCGGTCAGCCACGCGTCCATCGCAGCGGCAGCGCTGCGACCGAACGGCACCACGCGTTCCTTCGCTCCTTTGCCGAAGACGCGCACGAGGCGCTCGGCGCGATCGAGATCCTGCAGCGACAGACCGCACGCCTCACTGATACGCGCTCCCGTGGCGTAGAGGAACTCGAGCAGCGCCCGGTCGCGCAACGACACCGGATCATCGCCCACCACCGCGGCGAGCAAGGTGTCGACCTCGGCCTCACTGAGCGGATGCGGAATACCGGCCGGCACGCGCACACCATCGACATCGGCCGTCGGGTCGTCGGGACGGAGGCCTTCCTCGGCGAGGAAGCGGTGCAGCATGCGCACGGCGGCCAACTGCCGCGCCACGCTCGAGGCCGCAGCGCCGGCGGCACGCCGCGACTGCACGAAGCGATCGATGGCCGAACGATCGACCGATCGCAACGTCATCCCGTCTGCCGCCAGCCAGTGCGAATAGCCGCGCAGGTCGCGTCGATACGCCGCGAGCGTGTTCGCCGAACGACCGCGCTCACTCGCCATCCACGACAGGAAGTCCTCCGCCTCGACCGGCAGATCGGCCGGATCGAGCGCCGCGTTCACCAGAGGGCGCCCTCGCGCCACTTGCGCTCGGCCATCAGCAACCCGATGATGGTCTTGGCGTCGTGCACCTCACCGCGCATCACCATGTCGACGGCCTCGGGCAACGGCACCTCCACCACTTCCATGTGCTGCTCCTCCGGCCCGTGCAGATCGTTGCCCACCTCGGTGAGTTCGGTCGCCAGATAGAGGTACAGCACCGAATCGGTGAGACCCGCCGAGGGGTAGAAGTCGACGAGGTGCTCGAGCCGACCCGCCGACAGGCCGGTCTCCTCGACGAGTTCCCGTTCCGCCGTCACCGCCGTGGGTTCGTCGGCCACGTCGCGCATCCCGGCTGGCACCTCGAGCACCTGCTCGTCGAACGGCCCGCGGTACTGACGCACCATCACCACGTGCGGCGTCCCGTCAGGACCAGGACGCAACGGAACCGCGGCCACTGCGCCGGGAGAACGCACCACGTCGCGCTGGAAGCGCTCACCGGTGGGCGACTCGAAGTCGGCCACCACCACACGCCAGATGTACCCCTGGTGCACCAAGCGGTCACCGAGGTGACGGAAGCCGCCGGCGTCAGCCATGGCGAAGGGTCAGGCCACCGACGGAGCGGCGGCGTCGACCACGTGCAGCGACGGCTGACGGGTGGCGCGCCGCGCCAACGCAGCCGCCGTGAGCTCTCGGAACAACGGATGCGGCTTGTCGGGGCGGCTCTTGAACTCGGGGTGCGCCTGTGTGGCCACCCAGAACGGGTGATCGTCGAGCTCGATGAACTCGACGAGGCGACGGTCGGGCGACAGGCCGCTGCAACGAAGGCCAGCGGCCTCGAGGCGCTGCTTCCACTGGGCGTTCAGTTCCCACCGGTGACGGTGACGCTCGCTCACCACCGGCTCGCCGTACGCCTGCCACACCCGGGTACCGGGTTCGAGGATCGCGTAGTAGGCACCCAACCGCTGTGTGCCACCCTTGTCGCTGACGTCGCGCTGGTCGTGCATCAGATCGATCACCGGGTACGGCGTGGCGGGGTTCATCTCGGTGCTGTTGGCCTCGGCGAGACCCATCACGTTGCGAGCGAAGTCGATGGTCATGGCCTGCAGACCGAGGCACAGACCGAGGCACGGGATGTCGTGCTCACGAGCGTACCCGGCAGCGGCGATCTTGCCCTCGAAACCACGATCACCGAAGCCACCGGGGATCACGATGCCGTCGAGGTCGGACAGCCGCGCCGTCGCCAGCAGACCCTCGACCTCCTCGGCCTGGATCCAGTCGATCTCGACCTTCGCCCCGTGATGGAAACCGGCGTGCTTGAGACTCTCGACCACCGACAGGTACGCGTCCTGATAGTCGACGTACTTGCCGATGAGTCCGATCTTCACCGGCTTGGTGGCGGCCTCCACCTTGGCCACCACCTCCTGCCATGGTCCGAGATCGATCGGCGCGTCGATGCGCAGCACTTCGCACACCACCCGGTCGAGGCCCTCGTCGTGCAGGATGAGCGGCAACTCGTAGATGTTGCGGGCATCGGCCGCGTTGACCACGGCCTGCTCGTCGACGTTGCAGAGGTTCGAGATCTTGCGCTTCAGGTTGTCGCTGAGCGGCGCCTCGCTGCGGCACACGATGATGTCGGGCTGGATGCCTCGGCTGCGCAGTTCGGTGACCGAGTGCTGTGTGGGCTTGGTCTTCTGCTCGCCGGACGGCCCGATGAACGGCACCAGCGTGACGTGGATGTAGCAGATGTTGTCGCGGCCCACGTCGGTGCGCATCTGCCGCAGTGCCTCGAGGAACGGGAGGATCTCGATGTCGCCCACCGTGCCGCCCACTTCGGTGATCACCACGTCGACGGCGTCGGTGGAGAGGCGCTTGATGCGTCGCTTGATCTCGTCGGTGATGTGCGGGATCACCTGCACGGTCTTGCCGAGGTAATCGCCGCGCCGCTCGGCCGCCAGCACCGCGGAGTAGATGCTGCCGGTGGTGGCGTTCGAATCGCGGGTGAGTGACTCGTCGATGAATCGCTCGTAGTGGCCGAGGTCGAGGTCGGTCTCGCCGCCATCGTCGGTGACGAACACCTCACCGTGCTCGAACGGATTCATCGTGCCCGGATCGACGTTGATGTACGGATCGAGTTTCTGCATGGTGACGCGCAACCCACGCGACTTCAGCAACCGACCCAGCGACGACGCAGTGAGACCCTTGCCCAGTGAGCTCGCCACTCCACCGGTGACGAAGATGTGCTTGGGCATTCGATCCTCCGCTTCAGGGGCGCAACGAGTGCTGCGCTTCTCGCACTGACAACGGGATTGCAGCATATCCCTACCCGGCACACGCGCGCGGATGGTGCTCCCGGACCGCTCCCGACCTCCCGTGTACGATCCGCCCGTTGTCCGCGACCCT
>JAFMJD010000058.1 GCA_017853685.1 Actinomycetota bacterium
GGATTCCGGCAGTGACGGAGGAGATGTTCGGACGGGTCAGACGTGGTGGAGGCGTGCAGCGGGGATCAGTCGTGCGGCGAGCCGAAGGGCTCCGACGATGAATGCGCCGAGCACACAGGTGGCGATGACGGTGCAGTACAGCGATGCGGGCTGGATCGTGTAGAACTGCCACGACGACAGGATGATGACGCCGAGGCCGTCCTTCGAGCCGAACGGCAGCTCCGCGACGATGGCGCCCACCACCGAGAACGCGGCCGATGTCTCGAGTCCCACGAAGATGAGTGGGAGTGCGAACGGCAACTTCACGCCCCCGAGCACTGCGAAGTGCGAGGCGTTGTAGGTGCGCAGCAAGTTGATGGATTCGACGGGCACCGCCTGCAGACCCCGAGCCGTGGACACGGCCACCGGGAAGAAGGTGAGGAATCCCGCGACCGCCGTCTTGCTGGCGGTGCCGGTACCCAGGAACAGCACGACCGCCGGAGCGATGGCCACGATCGGCACGGTCTGTGCGGCGACGACGAGCGGCAGCAATGAACTGCGCACGTACTTGCTCTGAGCGATGGCGATGCCCACCAAGAGTCCGGAGATCACACCGATCAGGAGCCCGAGCACGGCGCCCTTCGCGGTGACGAGCATGTTGTCGAGGAGGAACGACCAGAAGACCTGCCCCTGCGACGTCCGGGAGAAGAAGAACTTCATGATGGTCGCCACGCTCGGCATGGTGACGGGGTCGAAGTCGAAGCCGACGCGTACCCCTTCCCACACGAGTGCCAGCAGGCCGAGGGCGAGCGTGCCGCGTGCCACCGCGAACACCGGTCCGCGCCACTTTCCCGGCTTGCGTTGCAGTTGCGGCGTGGTCAGGTCCTGACCGTCGATCCGCGTGTCGGTGTTCGTGTCAGTCACGGTCCATCTGCACCTTTCGTGCGAGTTCCTTGAAGTTCTCGATCGGGCGTTCACCGAGCGCGGTGAGCACCGGCTCCGTGCATCCGGCGTCCACCCATTCGGAAATCTTGTCGAGCGCCTGTGTGATCGTTCCGGTGGCCGCGACCGAGTGCACGAAGTCGTCGGAGACGTGCCGCATCGCCGTGCGGATCTCGGCCTTGGTGGCCGGCCAACCCGCGTCCGCCTGGATGCGCTGCACCAGTTCGGGCTCCGCCCCGCAGTACTCGGCGATGTGCGGCTGTTGTGCGATGTACTGGGTGAGGAACGATCGGCAGGTGTCGATCGCTGCGGCGGGGTCGTGGTCGTCGGCGCAGAACCCGATCAGTTGGGGGATCTCGAACTGGTCGAGGTTGCGGCCCTTCTTTGCTGCGGCGTCGGCGATCCAGCCCATTGCGTCGACGGTATAGCTGGGCGGCAGCAGGAAGTCGAGCAGTACGCCGTCGCACAACTCGCCGGCGAGCGCCACCATCTTCGGACGAACTGCACCGATGTAGAGCGGAATGTCGTAGCGCTTGGGCACGTCGTCGGCGAGGCCGTCGAAGCGGATGTCCTTCACGTTCACGAACTCGCCGTCGAGTGACACGGTCTCACCGTCGAGCAGTCCCTTCACCACGGTGATGACCTCGCGCATCGCAGTGAGCGGCTTGCGGTTGGGCAGACCTGTCTGGGTGGCGAGGGGTTCCCACCATGCCCCGAGACCGAGACGCATACGACCGGGCGCGAGCGTCTCGAGGGTCTTGAAGGTGAGGGCGAGCAGCGCCGAGTTGCGGGTGCGGTACGGCAGTACTCCGCTGCCCACCTTGATGCGCTTCGTCTCGGCGGCGATGAGCGTGATCGGCACGAGGGCGTCGACGGTGAGGCGGCTCTCGCCGACCCACACGCCGTGGAATCCGGCTTCCTCGGCCCACTTCGCTTCCTCGACGACCTCGCGGGTGCCGCCGGGGAAGCCGCACTTGCCGGAGTCGATCATGATGCCGAGTCGATCGAACGCGCCCATGGTCATCCCTTCCCTTCGCTGAGGCCGCTGGTCACCGTGCGGGTAGTCGGCTCGAAGGCTGCAGTGTCGTCGAGTGGATACATCGGTCGGCGGAGGTGGTCGTATCGGAAGCGGCGGTGGTCCGACGACGTGACTCCGTCACCGCTGCAGTAGATCACGTCGGCGGCGAACGGCAGGAAGATCGGTCGGAAGTACATCCGCGACTTCAGCATGATGTAGCGGAATCCGGTGGGGTCGATGCCGACGCTGGAGAACACGCCGAGGTCCCACGGCTCCTGCAGCCGCTCGGTGACCACGATGGTGGTGTGCGGCGTCTCGAGCACGGCTGTCCGACCCATGTAGGCGCGCACGCCGGTGAGTTGCGGCCCGGTGATGGTGTATTCGCCGTCGGTGATGGCTCGAACCACACCCGACAGGACGAGTGGTTCGCCACGCAGCCCGATCGACGGCATGTCGAGCTTGCCACCGATGGGGAGTTCGATCTGCGCCCCGACACCGGCCGCGATCATCTGTGCCACCGCCTCGGGATCGCGGATGGGCCCGACCGCGATCGACGACAGGCCTTGCCGCAACGCTTCGCGTAACACGGTCATCACGTCCTGGGTGCCGCCGGAGGCGCAGTTGTCGGCGTGGTCGATCAGCAGCACGGGTCCGGTGGGCGCCGACTTGGCCGCGGTGATGGCCTCGACGAGATCGCTGTCGTGCCACACCAGGTCGTCGCGTTGGTCCCACGCGATGGCGCCGATGGACGAAGCGGTTCGGCAGGCGAGGTCGTCGTCGCCGTCGGTGACCACCACCACGCTGCTGCCGGCGTGGTGGATGTCGGCCATGGGGAAGCCACCGAACGCGCTGGCGCACAACACGCCCGGCTCGAGCTCGGCCGCCCGGGCGGCATCGACGAACGCCCGCATGGCGCCCTCGGAGGTGTTCATCTTCAGGGTCTGTGACAACACGGGGATCTGCTGCAGGGCCATTCGAGGGCGCGCCTCGCCGAGCAGCAGTCGGTGGAACGCCCGGGCCACCCGTTCGCCCGTCTCGTACATGTCGATGTGGGGATAGGTGTGGTAGCCGGCGATGACGTCGCAGTTGGCCACCTTGGTGGGCGTCACGTTGGCGTGCAGGTCGAGCGCCACCCCGATGGGCACGTCGGGGGCGGCCTCCCGGACCCGGCGCAGCAACTCGCCGTCGCCGTCCTCCAGGCCACCGGCCACGATCATCGCCCCGTGAAGATCGAGCAGGATGCCGTCACAACCGCGCCGCACTGCGTCGACGATCAGGTCGCAGGCGCGCTCGAAGGCGTCCCTGTCGACCGGTGCACTTGGTGAGGCGTACCCGGCCACGGGGAGTTCCACCTCGGCGCCCCACGCCGCTGCCGCGTCGAGGAACGCGCCCACGGGGGTGCGGGTGCCGGTCATCGCTGCCACGGCCGCGTCTCCGAGGTGAGGGCCCTTGGGTCCGAACGCCTCCCACGGGGTGGGCACCGGCGAGAACGAGTTCGATTCGTGCAGGAAGTGCGCCAGCACCAACTTCATTTCGGCCCCCCGACCGCTCCACGCTGCGGGGGCGTAGGCCCCACATGTGTTGACACACCTTCAGTCGAACCGTAAGGTACCGACACCCTCCACAGTAAACCATCGGTTCACAATGAGCAAACAGGAGAAGAGGTCCAAGATGAAGAAGAACGGACGAGCAGCACTGCTCGCTGCGTGCTTGCTCAGCGTGGGAGCGCTGGCCAGCTGTGGCAGCGACGAACCGTCGAGCAACGCCACCACACCGGCGGCCACCGACGGCGGCGGTGGTGGTGGCGGCGAGACCTGCGCCACCAAGACCAAGGTCAAGATGACCCTGCAGTGGGTCGCTCAGGCCCAGTTCGCGGGCAACTTCGCTGCGCTCGATCAGGGCTACTACGACGAGGCCTGCATCGAGCTCGAGTTGCAGCCCGGTGGCCCCGACATCAACGCCGTGCAGTTGCTGCTCACCGGCGACACCGACCTCGCCGGCTGGCAGTTCGGTGCGGTGCTCACCGCCCGTGCGGAGGGTGCTGACGTCATCTCCATCGGTCAGGTGTTCGAGCGCAGCGGCTACCAGCTGCTGTCGTTCGCCGACAAGGGCATCGAGAAGGCCGAGGACTTCAAGGGCAAGACGGTCGGTCTGTGGGGCGGCTTCCAGGCCTCCTTCTCGGCCGCGGCCGGCAAGCACGGTCTGAACATCGACAGTGATGTCACCATCTTCAACCAGGGCTTCGACATGCTGGCCCTGCTGAACGGTGAGATCGACCTTGCGAGCGCCATGTCGTACAACGAGTACGCCCAGGCACTCGCCGGTGCGAATGGCCGTGAGTTGCGTGTGTTCGACTTCAACGCGGACGGCACTGCGACCCTGCAGGACACCATCGCCACCACGCGTGGCTGGGTGGAGAAGAACCCCGATGTCGCCACGGCCTTCCTGAAGGCCACGATGAAGGGCTGGATCTACTGCCGCGACAACCCGGACAAGTGCGTCGACATCGTGTTGAAGGCCGGCCCGGCGCTGCAGCAGAACTACCAGGTGTGGCAGATGAACGAGGTCAACAAGCTCATCTGGCCGAGCACCAACGGTCTGTTCAGCCTGACCCAGGGGATGTTCGACCAGACGCACTCGATCCTGCTCGACAACGGTGTGATCACCGGGGCCCAGCAGTACGCCGATGCGGTCGACATGTCGTACCGAGACAAGGCTGCGGCGGAACTCGCTGAGGAAGACCTCCTCGGCGCCGGGTTCACCCCGCAGGAACTCGATCCGACGGCACTCTTCGCTGCCGGCTGAGTCGTAGGTCGCCCTCGAGGCGACCCGTCAAGAAAGATCCTCCAAAGAAGGGCCCATGAGCCAGTTCCTGCAGCAGCATCACAGCACGACCAACAACCCCGGTTCGCGGGTCGTGCGCTGCGCTCTCATCCAGACCGGCGGGATGATGAATCCCACCGAGATCTTCCAGCGTCAAGTCGAACTCGTACGTGACGCTGCAGCGAGGGGAGCGCAGGTGATCTGCCTGCAGGAACTGGCGACTGGCCCGTATTTCTGCCAGGTCGAGACACGTGAGTGGTTCGATCTGGCAGAGCCCGTTCCCGAGGGCCCGTCCACCACGACGATGCAGGCGCTCGCCGCCGAACTCGGCGTCGTGATCGTGCTGCCCCTCTACGAGAACGCCCGCGGCGACTTCTACAACACCGCCGTGGTGATCGATGCCGACGGTGAGTACCTGGGCAAGTACCGCAAGGTGCACATCCCCCAAGCCGACGGCTTCTACGAGAAGTACTACTTCAAGCCCGGCAACACCGGGTACCCGGTGTTCGACACCCGCTTCGGTCGTATCGGCGTCTACATCTGCTACGACCGCCGTTTCCCCGAAGGCGCCCGAGCGCTCGGCATCAATGGTGCCGAGATCGTGTTCATCCCGTCGGCCACGTCGGGGACGTCGATCCGCACGTGGCACGTCGAACAGCGAGCCCACGCCATCGCCAACCGCTACTTCGTCGGCACCATCAACCGTGTCGGGAAGGAAGCGATCGGTCCCAACGAGTTCTACGGGCAGAGCTACTTCTGCGATCCCGACGGCGTCGTCCTGGCCGAGGGAAGTGCCACCGAAGAGGACATCGTGCTCGCCGATCTCGATCTCGGCACGTTGCAGGATGCGCGTCTGAACCTGAACGTGTGGCGCGACCGTCGGCCCGAGGCCTACGGCCTGCTGACCCAGCCCTGAGGAAGGTGCGCCGATGACCGACTCGAACCCCTTCGCGTACGAAGAGACCGAGCGCTACCAGAACGGCGAGCGCGTGCTCATCGAGACGGGTGCACCGCCCAAGGCGTTGCACCACTGGCGCAACATCGACCCGCACGTGGGGCCGGCACTCGATCGCATGCTCGGCGAGTTCTGCTTCGGCGACGTGTGGGACCGCCCCGAACTGGACTTCCGGGTTCGGCGCATCATCACCATCACCACCATCGCCACGCTCGGCCGCCCGACGCTGTTGCGCACCCACATCCGTGGTGCATTGGCGCAGGGGCTCAGTCGTAGTGAGTTGATGGAGGTCTTCGTCCACATGATCCCGTACGCCGGGTTCCCTGTCGCCCTGTCGTGCGTCGAGGTGGCCGCAGAGGTGTTCGCCGAGATCGACTCGGCCAGCGAGGCCTAGATGCGGATCGCCGTGCGTGGAGGCACGGTGGTGACGTCGGTGCAGGCCGTGCTGGCCGACGTGCTGATCGAGGATGGCCGCGTGGTGGCGGTGGTCGAGCCCGGCTCCGACCTCAGTGATGGCTTCGCGCGGAAGTGCGACGAGGTGATCGACGCCATCGGCAAGTACGTGATCCCGGGTGGCATCGACGTGCACACACACCTCGGCAGCATCGGTCAGGGCAGTTACGTGCTCGACTCGTTCGCCACCGGCACGGTCGCTGCGGCACTCGGTGGCACCACCACGGTGGTCGACTTCGCATCACCGTCCGACGGGCAGGGCATGCTCGCCGGCGTCGATGCGTACCACGAGAAGACGGCGGGTCAGTGTGCCGTCGACTACGGCTTCCACGTCTTCTGCGTGGGTGCTTCGGCGAACACCCTGGCCGAGATGGACCGACTGGTCGACGAGGGCGTGAGCAGCTTCAAGATGTTCATGGCGTACCCGGGATCGCTGTTCTCCGACGACGGCGAGATCCTTCAGGTGATGCAGCGTTCCGCCGAGAACGGCGCGCTGGTGATGATGCACGCCGAGAACGGCATCGCCATCGACGTGTTGCGTGCCCAGGCGGTGGATCGGGGTGAGACCTCGCCGATCCACCATGCGCTCACCCGCCCACCGGTGCTCGAGGCCGAAGCGGTGCATCGCGCCGCGGTGTTCGCGCGGTTGGCCAATGTGCCGTTGTACATCGTGCATCTCTCGTCTGCTGCAGCCCTCGATCAGGTGAAGGAAGCCAGGCATCGCGGGCAGAACGTGTTCGCCGAGACGTGTCCGCAGTACCTGTTCCTTGACCAGGAACTGTTGGGGCTCCCCGACTTCGAGGGCGCTCGGTACGTGTGCAGTCCACCGCTGCGGCCGGTCGAGCACCAGCAGAGCATCTGGGGTGGTCTTGCGCACGGACACCTGCAGGTGGTGGCGACCGACCATTGTCCGTTCTGCACCTGGCAACGCGAGTTGGGTCGCGACGATTTCCGACTCATCCCCAACGGGCTCGGTGGCATTGAGCATCGCGTCGAGCTGATGTACACCGGTGTGGTGGGTGGCCACATCTCATTGACACGTTGGGTCGACATCGTGTCCACCAACCCGGCGCGCATGTTCGGCATGTTCCCGCGCAAGGGCACCATCGCCCCGGGCTCCCACGCTGATCTGGTGGTGTTCGACCCGAATCGCTCGCACGTCATCTCTGCGTCAGAGCAGGCGATGAACGTCGACTACTCGGTGTATGAGGGTCGCGAACTACCGGGCACGGTCGACACGGTGCTGCTGCGCGGCAACGTGGTGGTGCGCGATCATCGCTTCGTCGGACGCGCGGGCATGGGCGAGTTCGTGCCTCGCGGGCTGTGCCAGTACCTGTTCTGAGGGACGCGTTGCTGCGGATCAGTCGGTGAGCCGGCCGTACAGATCGGGCCGGCGGTCGCGCAGGAACGGCAGCACGTGCCGCCGCTGGGACACGCTCTGCACATCGACGGTCGCCATGACGACCTCCGGTGTGTCGTCCGATGCCTGTGCCAGCACCGTGCCGTCGGGGCCGTAGATGGCGCTGGTTCCGTAGTACGTCTTGCCGCTCTCGGTGCCAACGCGATTGGCGCACACCACGAACAGTTCGTTGAAGATCGCCTGGGCGCGCAACTCGATCTGGAAGACCTCGCGGGTGGGTGCACTGGCGCACGCCACCGGCACCGCCATCACGGTGCCGCCGGCCAGCGCCACCAGTCGGCCCAACTCGGGGAAGTGCCGTTCGTAGCAGATGATGGTGCCGAGGTCGACATCACCGCATCGCACCGAACTGGGCGGCTGATCACCCGGGCGGAAGTAGAACTTCTCGGGGAATGCGTTCGAGAACGGAAGGTGCGACTTCCGGTAGGTCAGCACCGGCTCGCCGCAGTGGAACGTGACGGCGGTGTTGAAATAGATGCCCTCGGGGGAACCCTGTTCGAACACCGATGACACGATGGTCACCCCACGGGCTGCCGAGACATCGGCGACCATCCGGTTCGACGGACCGTCGAGCAGGGGCTCTGCCCACTGGAAGTAGCCGAGGTCGACCTCGCCCGTCACGAACGGTGCCGAGAAGATCTCGGGCAGCACGATGATGTCGGCACCGCGGTCCGCGGCCGCCTCGATGAGTTCGCGGGTGTGGGCGAGATTCGTGTCGCGCGACTCGGTGGCGCGTACTTGGACAGCGGCGAGCGTGACGGTCATTGCAGAGCCTTTGCGATCGACGAGAGGGTGAGTTCCTTGTTGCCGAGGGTGCTCACGACGGGGCATCGCACCCCGGCCTCACGGTACTCCTCGAGCTTCTCGACGACGGTCGCAGTGGTGCCGCAGGCCGTGACCCGCTGCACCAGCTCGTCCGACACCAGCACCATGGCGCGCTTCACGTCGTCGGGTGTGGCGGGCCAGCCGGCGACCTGCTTCAGCCGGTCGACGAGCTCGGGCTCGACGCCGCAGTGCTCGGCGATGTGAGGCTGTTGCATCAGATAGAGCGTGAGGAAGTGCTTGCACGCATCGATGGCCTGACGCGGGTCGTCATCATCGACGCTGCACGACACGATCATCGTGACATCGATCTCGGTCGTGCCGTCGGTGCGCTTGGCGATGCCACTCGCCATGGCGTGGTTGGCCTCGATCATGTAGCTCGGCGGCAACAGGAAGTCGAGCAACACGCCGTCGGTGATCTCTCCCGAGAGGTCGAGCATCTTCATGCCCACGGCCCCGACGTAGATGGGAATGTCGACCGGCTTGTTCTCGCGGTACATGCTGTCGAACCGGGCGCCACGCACCTGCACGAACTCGCCCTCGAACTCGACCAGTTCGTTGCGGAAGAAGGCCTGCAGCACGGTGATGTACTCGCGCATCGAAGCGAGCGGCTTGTGCAGTGGTGCACCGAGCTTGGTGGCCAGCGGTTCCCACCATGCGCCGATACCGAGGATGATGCGGCCCGGTGCGTACTCGTCGAGCGTCTTGAACGTCACCGCCGTGAGAGGGGCGATCCGACTCTTGTTGTTGATGACGCCGGTGCCGATCTTGATGCGCTTGGTCTGATGGGCGAGCACGGCAGCGGGCACGATGCCATCGCGGGCCATCCGGCCTTCGGCGACCCACACCGCCTCGAACCCGGCATCGTCGGCGAGTTGCGCCTGCCAGAGAGTCTGCTCGAGCGACAGGCGCTCTCCGACGTGTAGGCCGATGGGGAACTTCACGGGTGACCTCCGGTGGAGAGTGTGTTCACGCCAGTACTCCGGCGCGCTGCCGGTGCAGATAGCGACCGCGGCCGGCGACGGATGACGAGAGCGCTGGTGACACCAGCACCTCGCCGCGTGACAGCACGAAGCGCGGAGATGCCGAGACCTTGGTGCCCTCGTAGATGGTGTAGCCGGCACGGGACAGCAGGTCGCTCGAGGAGAGTGTCCGTGGTGCACGTGGATCCCAGACCACCACGTCGGCATCGGCGCCGACGTGCAGCGAGCCCTTCTGTGGGTGCAGTCCGAACAACTTCGCCGGCCGCGTTGCGGTGAGATCGACGAACTGTTGTCGGGTCAGCCGGCCGGTGGTGACACCGGACTCCCACATGACCATCAGTCGCTCCTCCACCCCGGGCACGCCGTTCGGGATGTGGGGGAAGTATCCCTTGCCGTTCGACTTCTGCGGCGGGAAGCACGCCTCCTCGCACATCGAGAACGGGGCATGGTCGGTGGCGATGGTGTCGAGGTGTCCTGCGGCCAGAGCGCTCCAGAGCGCCTCCTGGTTGGCCCGCTCACGGATGGGCGGTGAGCACACGTAGGCAGCGGCGGGGAACCCGATCCCCTCGTAGTCCTCGAGTGCCGACAGCAGGTACTGCGGGCAGGTCTCGCCGTACACGGCCTTGCCCTGACGCTTGGCCCGGGCGATCTCCTCCGCCGCTCGCGCGCTCGACACGTGCACGATGAACACGGGCGAGTCGACGTATTCGCCGATCGAGATGGCGCGGTACACGGCTTCCGCCTCGGCGACGTGGGGGTGGGCGTCGTGGTGGTGATGTTCGGCAGTGAGTCCGGCCTCGATCAGCCGCGTCGTGGCGTCGTGCACGATGTGCCCGTTCTCGGCGTGCAGGATGGGCATCGCACCGACCTGCTTGGCGAGCCGCATCCCCTCGATGAGGGTGCGATCGTCCACCATCAAGGTGCCCGGGTACGCCATGAAGAACTTCCACGTCATGGCACCGTGGCGTTGGGCCAGATCGGCGAGTTCTGCCAGAGCACCCGTTTCGGCAGCGGCAATGGGCACCACCGGGTGCAGCGCGAAGTCGACGACGCACTTGCTGGCTGCGATCTCGCGCCGGCGTTCGAAGCACTCCGTGATGGTGGAGTCGGGCTCGGTCTTCACGAAGTCGATGATGGTGGTGGTGCCACCGTGGGCGGCGGCGACGGTGCCGGAGTGGAAGTCGTCGATCGACGCCGTGGTGAACATGAGCGTCGGGTTCTCGAAGTGCGTGTGAGTGTCGATGCCACCCGGCAGCAGGTAGCAACCGTCAGCATCGATCACGTCGCCACCACCGCTCAAGCCGCCGCGGGGCGACATCTCGGTGATGACCCCGTCGACGATGCGCAGATCGGCGTCGAACTCGTCGTCGGCGGTGACGACCCGACCGTTGACGACCACGATGGGGTCGGTCATGCGGCGAGTTCCTTGGCGATCGAGTCGGCCAGCGCCATCACCCCATCGAAGATGTCGCACGCCTGGTCCATCTCGGCCTCGGTGATGATGAGCGGCGGAGCCAGTCGGATGATGTTCGAGAACGAACTGAGGTACAGACCCTGCTGCAGGGCGTGGCTCATCAGCTTGGCCATCGGTTGGTTCGCAGCACCCTTGGCGTTGAACGGTACGTACGGTGCGCGAGTGGCGCGGTTGGTGACCAGTTCGACGCCCCAGAACAGGCCGCGCCCGCGCACTTCACCGATGACCTCGTACTTCTCGGACATCTGCTGTAGGCGTGCCGCCAACTGCTGACCGCGGGCGGCGGCGTTCTCGACCACTCCGTCACGGATGCAGGCCTTGATGGAGGCGACGCCGCTGGCGCAGGCCAGTGGGTGCCCGCTGTAGGTGAGGCCGCCCGGGAACACGTTCGACTTCATCCACTCGGCGAGGTGCTTGCGCACCACCATGCCGCCGAGCGGCACGTAGCCCGAGTTGAGTCCCTTGGCGACGCACAGGATGTCGGGTACGACGTTCCAGTGATCGCAGGCGAACCACTTGCCGGTGCGACCGAATCCCGACATGACCTCGTCGAAGATCAGCATGATGCCGTGGCGGTCGCACACCTCGCGAAGGCCGCGGAGGTAGTTCTCGGGCGGCACGATGATGCCGTTGGTGCCGGTGATCGGCTCGACGATGATGGCGGCCACCGTGTCGGGGTTCTCGTACATCAGCAGTTCTTCCACGTGCGCGGTGGAGGAACACACGCCGCACCCACTGCCTTGGCCCATGGGACAGCGGTAGCAGTAGGGGTCGAGCATGCGCACCATGCCGGGCATGCCCACGGGCTCGGTGAGCCAGCGGCGAGGTTCGCCGGTGACCGACAGCGCGCCGGCCGTCGCCCCGTGGTACGAGCGGTAGCGGGCCAGCACCTTCTGACGACCGGTGACGTGCCGCGCGAGGCGGATGGCGTTCTCGACCGCAGCGGCGCCACCAGAGGTGAAGAACGTGGCGTGCAGGTCGCCCGGGGTGACCTCGGCCACCAGCGCGGCGAGTTCGCTGCGGGCATCGTTGGCCATGCTGGGTCCGATGTAGCAGAGGGTCTCGGCCTGACGCTTGATGGCGTTCACGATGTCGGGGTGTTGGTGGCCGAGGTTGAGGTTCACCAACTGCGACTGGAAGTCGAGGTACCGCTTGCCGCTGTCGTCCCAGAACCAGGAACCCTCACCGCCGCGAACCACCATCGGTGATGCGCCACCCTGCGTGGACCACGAGGTGATGTTGAACTCCTGGTGTGCCCATGCCACCCATTCGGCCGAGCGGTCGCCGTCGATGCCGTAGCCGGTCACGGCTTGACCTCTGCACCGAACGTGGCGAGACGAGCCAACGGTCGACCTGAGTTCGACGCTGCACAGGCGATGAGAATCTCGCGCGGGAGCGGGGCGTCCTCCACCCGGAACGTGATGGTCTGGTGGTGCGACCGGGTCTTCGAATCCAGCTTGTGCTTCAGCGGGATGTCGACGGCGGACCCGTAGGCGCCCACCTTCTCGGCAGCGGGCAACAACTCGGTGCCGCCAGCAGGGTCGCGGAAGCGATTGCCGAACAACAGGTTGTGGATGATGGCCGAACCGTGCTCGACCTCGCCCTCGATGCCCACCAGCGCGGCCTTGCCGTAGGCCTCGACCGGCTCGCCCAGCAGTTCCACCGTGCGGGCACCGATCAGGTCGCCCACCTGTGGAGCGATGAGGTCGGCGATGGTGATGAGGTCGTGGACGTAGGTCGCCGGGTACGGGTTCTCGATCACGATGGCCGCGATGGCCACCCGATGGGGTTTCGGCACGGACTGGCCGTTCTCGAGATAGAGCGTTTCCACCCGTTCGATCAGTTTGCGCACTCGAAGGTCCATGTCGCCTCCCCCTCTGCGCACGACGATGTGCGCCGATCCGATGACCTGCGAGTGTAGACCAAGGGAACCGGTGAGCGAAACAACGGTTCATTCACCGAACCATGCCGGAACAGGGTCGAAGGATGGACGGGCGACCGGACGAGCCCGGTCCGAACGGGTGGGCGAATCCGTGCACTACCGTGCCGGTCGGGGGTCGGAACATGGGGAACGTCCAGTCGTCACGTGCCGAGGTGCGCGCCGAGCTGACGGCGCCCGGCCAGACGTACGAACTGCAGCCGGTGGAACTCGAGCGAGGTGCGGTGCGGTGGTTCGTGAACCTGCCGCAGACGTTGCGCGAGTTGTACGAGCAGAACGCCACCGGCAAGGACTTCCTCGTGTTCGGTGACGAGCAGCTCACCTTCGCCGAGGCGTACGACCGCATCGCCCGCATCGCCGTGGTGTTGCAGCAGCAAGGTGTGCAGCACGGCGATCGGGTCGCCATCTCGATGCGCAACTACCCCGAATGGATGCTGTCGTTCGCCGCCGCCACGTGTCTCGGCGCGGTCGGCGTGGGCATGAATTCGCTCTGGCAGACCGACGAGATGGAGTATGCGCTCCGCGACGCAGCGCCGCGGGTGCTGCTCGCCGACGCTGAACGCCTCGCCCAGTTCCGCAGCCTGCCCGACATGGACATCACCGCCATTCCCGTGCGCTGCGAGCACGAGCCCGACGAACTCCGCGCCCGCATCGAGGCGCTCGGGCCGGTGCCCATGCCCGAGTGCTCCGTCGGCCCCGACGACCCTGCGGTCATCCTCTACACCTCGGGTTCCACCGGCCACCCGAAGGGTGTCCTGTCGTCGCACCGCGGTGTGTTGGCCACGTTGTACGCCTGGGAACTCGATGCGGTCGAGACGGTGGTGCGTCAGGCATCCGCCGGGCCGGCGCCCGCTCCCGCCGCCGAGCCCACGTACCCGCCCACGGCGTTGCTCGCCATTCCGCTGTTCCACGTGATGGGGTTGCACGGCGGGTTCCTGTCGTCGTGGCGTGCCCAGCGTCGAGTGGTGTGCATGACCAAGTGGGACGTCGCACTGGCCGCCGAACTGATCGAACGTGAACGCATCACGTCGTTCAGTGCCCCGCCGGCGATGACCGGCGACCTGGTGCGCGAGGCGCAGCGCAGCAACCGTGATCTCAGTTCGCTCCTCACGGTCGGCGGTGGTGGTGCGGCTCGCGCTCCCGAGCAGGTGCGTCAGATCGACGCCACCTTCCGCCGTGCGGCCCCTTCGATTGGATGGGGCATGACCGAGACCAATGCGGCCGGCACGCTGATCAGTGGCGCCGAGTACCTGCAGCATCCCGCAGCCGCCGGCTTCCGGTTGTCGGTCATCGACCTGCGCGTCGTCGACGGCGACGATCAGCCGTTGCCCGACGGTGAGCGGGGCGAACTGCAGGTACGTGGCGCGCCGATGTTCCTCGAGTACTGGAACCGTCCCGACGCGATGGCGGATTCGTTCGCCGCCGACGGATGGTTCCGTACCGGTGACGTGGCGTACCTCGAGGGTGACCTGCTGCACATCGTCGATCGGTTGAAGGACCTCATCATCCGCGGGGGCGAGAACATCGGCTGTGGTCACGTCGAGGCGGCGTTGCTCGCGCACCCACACGTCATCGAGGCAGCGGTGTACTCCGTGCCCGATGCCCGGCTCGGCGAAGAGGTGGGTGCCACGGTGCACGGCACACCCGAGCTCGATCTCGACGAACTGTGGGAGTTCCTCGCCCAACACCTCGCTCGGCACGAGGTGCCGCGCTACATCTTCACCTCGGAGCAACCGCTCGCCCGCACGGCCACCGGCAAGGTGCTGAAGCGCGAACTGCGGGCCGAAGGTGTGGCCAGGGTGCAAGAGGCGAGTGGTCCAGCGGTCTGAACGAACAGGAGGACGCAGCGTGAGGCGTAGACAGGGTTGGAGTGGTTCGGTGGTGTTGGGCATCGCAGCACTGGCAGGGGCCCTCGTGCTGGCCGCGTGCAGTTCGTCGTCAGGTGTGACCGCCCCGACCACTGTGGCCTCGCTGCCCGCCGACACAACACCGGAGACCACGGCGGAGGAGACCACAGCGCCTCCTGCCACCGATGCGGTCACGACCACCGAGGCACCGAAGGGACTGCAACTCGACGAGTTGCCCGGTCGCATCGCCGTGAACTCGTTCGGTTGCGGTGATGGATTCGGCTCGGGTGGTGCCGCCGTGTGCATCTTCGATCCCGATGGCACCGACCTGGTGGAGGTGAAGGTCGACGCCGACTACCTCTCGTACCTGAACTGGACATGGGATGGTTCGTTGTTGTTGTTCGAGACGTCCGGGGTGTCGTACGCCGTGTCGCCCGACGGAACCGGTGTTGCCGAGCGCGATCCACTGATGGCGCCGATGACCAGTCAGTCGCCTGATGGCAAGTGGTCGGTGTTCCCGCGCCGGGGTCAGGTCGGGTTCTGGTTGAGTCCTGTCGGCACCACTCGGGCTGATCGGAAGTGGCAGCAGGTCACCTTCGGTGCCGACGACTGCTGCGACCTCCCTCGCTGGAGTTCGGATGCCGCGTCCCTGTTGTATTCGGTCGGCGTCGGAGACGGGGTGTGCGGCCAGCTGTGGAGCACCGAGGTGGCCATCACGAAGGCCCGACCCATCGTGGGACCTGGCACGCCGAACGAGTCGTCGGGCGTGTGTGCGCTCACCGACAGCGGCAAGTGGTCGCCCGACGGGTCGATGGTGCTGTTCATCGACGAGGGCCTGTCGTTCGACCTGTCCGTACCCATGCTCGTGAACGCTGACGGCTCAGGACTTCGCCCCCTGGTCGACGACTCGAAGATGCCCGCCGGTTGGTACGCGATGGCCGCGGTATGGTCACCCGATGGTTCTGCGATCGCCATGACGATCGTGCACGACATGGGGACCGCGTTGTACATGGTGTCGACCGACGGCTCCGAGGTGATCGAGATTCCCGGTCTGCCACCGGGCGTCGTGGTGGCAGAGAGCATGGTGTGGGCCCCGGGTCTCTGACCCGGACGTTGCTGCGTCAGCGTGGCTGGTTGATCCCTCGCACGCGGTGGGGCGCACCCACGGTCACGGGCAGGCCAGGCGCGTAGGTCACGCGCTCCGGCGTCCATGGGGGCAGGCCGGCTGCGGCGCTCAGTCGCTCGTCGTACTCGATCAGTTCTGCTGCGTGCAGGGTCCACGGCTCGTGGTGGATCTTCGCCTCCACGATCGAACGTCGTGTTGCGCTGAGCAATCCCCATCGGGCAGTGAGGAACGCGTCGAGCTCATCGCCAGCGGTCTGCGCACCGATGCGTGCGACGGACTGCGCTGCCGCCCGACTGCCACGGCGTCGCGTCGTGCTGGTGACGATCGAACCGATTCGATCGTGTCGCACCGCCGAGTACATGTAGGGCAGGGCGAACACCGAGCGGGCCACGGCCACTGGCAGCACGCGCGGGATGTCGAGCGAGAAGAACCACACGTACGGCACGCCCTCGTGTCGCACGTAGGTACGGATGTTCACCTCGGGGAACGTGCCGAGGAACGGAACGGGCGGAAGCGGACCGAACGCGATGTCGTGCATGCCGAACGGCACGTAACTGACCCACCCCGAACCGTCGAACTCATCGACCTCGGTGCCGGCAGGCAGCAGATTGCGGAGGACGTCGGCGTCGATGCGGCCGTGGACGAACAGCAGGTCGCGCCACTCCTGTCGCATGACCGGTCGCTCGATGCGGTGCGGGCACGTCGGAGAGAGGGCCACGGTCACGGTCGCACCCGGCACGCCTGCCAACCCATGCGGGCACTGATCTGCGCCCGATGGTTCGCCACCCAGCGGTACACGGGTCGGGCGAGGTGTCGAACACCCCACCACGACAGCACCGTGCCGACCGCGCGCCA
>JAFMJD010000059.1 GCA_017853685.1 Actinomycetota bacterium
GACCGGCCGGTCCCCCAGTGCTGTTGTCTCGTCCACCCGACAACGTGGGCCGGGTGTCAGCCCTCGGCCGAGCAAACCGTGTCGTTGATGAGGCGGGTCACCACGTACGGATCCATGTTGGCGTTCGGTCGACGGTCCTCGGCGTAGCCCTTGCCGTCCTTCGCGACCTGCCACGGGATACGGATCGAAGCGCCGCGGTTGGACACGCCATAGGAGAACTTGTTCCACGGGGCGGTCTCGTGCTTGCCGGTGAGGCGATCCTCGATGCCGTGGCCGTAGTTCTTCACGTGGAGCTCGAGCTTCTTGCCGATGGCCTGGCAGGCCTTCTCGACTGCGGAGTAGCTCTTGCGCATGGCCACCGTGGAGAAGTTCGTGTGGCAGCCCGCACCGTTCCAGTCGCCCTTCTGGGGCTTGGCGGCGAAGGAGATCACCACGTCGTGATCCTCGGCGATGCGGTGGAGCAACCAGCGAGCCATGATCAGGTGGTCGGAAGCCTCGAGTGCAGTGGCCGGTCCGATCTGGAACTCCCACTGGCCGGGCATGACCTCGGCGTTGGTGCCGGAGATCTTCAGACCGGCAGCCATGCAGGCCTCGGTGTGCTCTTCGACGATCTGACGACCCACGACGCGACCTGCGCCGACGCCGCAGTAGTACGGACCCTGCGGTCCGGGGAATCCGCCGGCCGGGAAGCCGTACGGCGTGCCGTCGAGACGCATCATGGTGTATTCCTGCTCGAGGCCGAACCACATGTCGTTCTTGGCGTACTTCTTCTCGGTCTTTGCGCAGGCATCGCGCGTGTTGGTGGGGTGCGGCTTCATCGTGGCTGCGAGGTACACCTCACAGAGCACGAGGATGTTGCGACCGCCACGGATCGGGTCCGGGCAGTGGAACACGGGCTTGAGCACGCAGTCCGACGACTCGCCGGTGGCCTGCTCGGTCGACGATCCGTCGAAGCCCCAAACGGGCGGTGTGGTGACGTCGTCTTCGACGATCTTGGTCTTGTTGCGCAGCAACGGTGTCGGCTGGGTTCCGTCCAACCAGATGTATTCGGCTTGGTAAGGCACGGTGTGTCCTCTCGGGTCCTCGGATGGGGCACACGTACGATGCCAGCCACCCGTTTCTCTCCCTTTTCCCGATTGTGAACGCTTTGTGAACAGCCTCCGGGATTCGGGGAACCAGATGCGTCGGGTGAGCGTCACACCGGGCATGAATCGCCGCTCATTCCTCGCCGCCCTCGGAGTCGTACCCGCCGCACTGCTCGCTGTGTCGTGTGGCAATGCCGAGGGTCCGGCAGACACCACACCCAGCAGCACGGTTGCTCCCACCACGCTGCCCCCGGTCGACGGGATCGAGCATCCCATCGGTCCCGAGGAAGTGGTGCTGCGACTCAGTTGGGAGGGGGGCTTCGTTGCTCCCGAGACCCTCTTCATGCGGCTTCCCCGTGTGCTGGTGGCCGGCGACGGCGCCGTGTACTTCCAGGGTGCGCAGCCCGCGATCTACCCCGGTCCGTTGCTGCCGCCGGTGCTGGTGGGTCGGATTACCGAAGAAGCACTGCAGACCCTGCTCGTCGCAGCACGTGACGGCGACATGTTCCGAACGATTACGTACGCACAGCCCGATTCCGGAATCGCCGATGCGCCCAACACGCTGCTCGTGATCCATGCAAACGGGGCCACGTACACCCATGACGCGTATGCGCTGGGCATTGGCGGCACCGAAACGGATCCTGATCGCATCGCATTCCAGAAGTTCGTCGAGCTCCTCGAACCGCTCGCTGCGGGGGTTCCCGACTCGGTTGCATTCGCTGCACAGCGCTACGCCATTCGCGCCAGCGCAGCCGATCAGGTACCGGCCCCCGACGACATCGAACCGAACGAGGTTGCGTGGCCGGCCGGTGCCGGTGTTCGTCTTGCTGCCGCAAACGACTGTGCCGTGGTCGACGCGGCCGACATCGGCACGTTGTTCAACGAAGCAACACAGATCACACGGTTCGTGGACGCGGGCGTCAAGTACGTGCTTGCGGTGCGTCCGCTGCTGCCGGGTGATCCTGGCTGCTGACCCCGAGCGCAAGGAGCACCACCGAGATCGTCGACGACGCGATCACCGGCGCCACTGCAACGCCGGCGCCGTGATGGTCGTACAGCCATGTGCCCAGCAGTGTTCCGCCGGCCATGCCCGCGGTGTTGAACGTGAACATCAGACCCAGACCGGCTGCGGGTGCTCCCGCAACGAGGGTGGTGGCCACCGAGAACGAACTGATGATGCAGTACTCGAACCCGAGTGTGATGAGTGCGAACGCCAACAATCCGAGCCACAGCGAGTCGTGCGACACGGTGAACAGCACCGAGGCGGGGATGAGCAACGAGCCGCCGCGCATCACGCTTCTCCATCCGCCCCAGATGTCGGTGAGTCGTACGGCTGCGAACGATGAGCCGAGTTCGAACACACCCATCACGAAGGTGACCACGGTGAGTCCGGCAGAGGTGAAGCCGTGATCGTCCTGGAGCCATGGCCCGAGTACTGCGATCAGCATCTGGATCGACAGCAGCATGAACCCCATGGCGATCACGAACTGCCAACCGCGGGCGGTGGGTCGGGCCCGAACGGGCACCGAGATGGCGTCGGCGTCGGTACGCGAGAACCGCCGTCGGTCGGGTGGCAGTCGCACGTAGGTCACCACTGCAACGGCGAAGAGCGTTGCTGCGGCGGTGGCGTACGCCCAACGCCACGACCACAGCGCAGTGATGAGTCCGAGCAATGTCACGCCGATGAACAGACCGGCCGCCCACGACATCTCGATGAGGCCGAACACCCTGCCCCGTCCCTGCGGGGGCACATACTCGGCAACCCAACCGGTGAGCGACATGTCGAACACCAACTTGGACACGCCGAGGATCACGAGACCGACGCCGAACAGCCAGACACCGGGAGCGAAGGCCGCAATGGCTGCACCGATGGCGATGCCTGCCAGCGAGTACACCATGAGCACGCGGTGCGAACCCCGGTCGATCACACGTCCGATCGGCGACCCGAGCAGACCGGTAAGCGTGCTGATGGTGAGCACCACGCCGATCTGGGAGATGCTGACGTCGAGGCCGCGGGCGAGCACCGACAGGAACGGGATCACATACCGGAACGCGCTGTTGGTGCTGAGGCGCGCCACGGTGACCAGCGTGAGATTCCGCCGGACCACCGGGTCGTAGGAATCGTCGAGTACACGACCGAGCAGCATCAGTCGACGTCTTCTTCGTCGTTGCTCTTGGCGATGAGGTAGCCGATGGCGCGTTCTGCCTTGGGATAGCGGTGGACGAGTTGCCAGAACTCCTCGTTGTGGGCGAGCACCACGAGATGGGCGAGTTCGTGCACGATCACGTAGTCGATCACCCAATTCGGGAACATCGCGAGACGCGATGACAGCCGGATCGATCCGCTCGACGGCGTGCACGATCCCCATTGCGACTTCATGGAGTCGGCCCACTTGATCTCGGTGGGTCGTGGCAGGTCATAACGACGGGCGAGCGCCGACGAGCGCTCGCGCAGGTCGATGCGATCAGCCTCGATGGAACGTCGGTAGCGCTCCGCCATCTTCTCGCGCCACACGACCTCCTCGGCACGTGACATCCATGACGGCACCACGATGTGCAGCACATTGCCCTTCATCTGTGCGCCGACTGTCCGCTTGCGCCGCTTGCTGCGCTCCACCTGGATCTCGAACGGGTACGGCCGGGCGTGTGCTGCAGGCGCGGGCACCTCGGCACGGGGTGCACCGAAATCGAGCGGAAGCGGTTCTTGGTTCACAGCGGGGCAGACGATGACGGACGCTCGTGGTCGACCAGCATCACCAGGTCGCCGCTGCTGATCTCGTTGTTGTCGATCTCGAACCACTGTCCGCTGAGATTCGGGAACGCGAGGTCGTCGTCGATGCCCAGCATCACGCGCAGTGCACGCACGATTCCGCCGTGGCTGACTGCAAGTGCAGAGCCGCCGGGATGGCGCATGGCGATGGTGCGCAGTGCGATGAGTGCGCGCGCCGCAGCGTCGTCACTGCTCTCGAATCCGGGTGGTCGTCGACCGGTGTCGAGGTACCCGGGGAACTGCTGCTCCACCTCTGTCCGGGTGAGTCCTTGCCATTCACCTGCGTGGCGCTCGCGCAGGTTGCGGTCCAGGTCTACGCGCCCGTGTCCGAGTTCGTCGGCAATGATGCTGGCGGTCTGCGCCGCTCGCTGCAGATCGCTCGACACGATGGCGTCCCAGCGATCGACATGATCGAACGCACTCAACGTGCCAGCCGCTTGGAGTGCTTGCAGTTCACCCACCGGGGTGAGGGGCGGGTCCGCTTGGCCCTGCCACCTGCCCGCTGCGTTCCACGTGGACTGTCCGTGACGGATCACGAGGATGCGCGTGGGGCGGACTCGGGACATGAAGTGTGAGGGTATCGTCGCAGCCGATGGCGATTCTTCGGTTGTTCGCGTCGGCCCGCGAGGCTGCAGGCACTGGCCGTGATCAGGTGCCCGGCGACACCGTTGCCGATGTGCTGCGAGCCGCCACGGCGCGCTACGGCCACGACTTCGCCGCGGTGCTCGAGACCTGCCGCATCTGGGTGAACGGCGATGAGGCCGAACCCCATCAGCAGGTGACCGATGCCGATGAAGTGGCGGTCTTGCCGCCCGTCTCGGGCGGCAGCTGACACCAGTAGCCTGTCCGACGTGCCCGAATCAGGCCTGCCGAACACGGGGACGACCCTGCCGAGCCCTCGCCAACGTGTGGCGATGCTCTCGTTGCACACGTCGCCGCTCGCGCTTCCGGGCCAGGGTGATGCCGGCGGCATGAATGTGTACGTGCGCGAACTCGTGTCGGCGCTTGCGCAGGCGGGCCTCGAGTGCACCACCTACACCCGGGCGAGCCGGCCCGGATTGCCCGAGGTGGTGCAGGTGGAGCCCGGTCATCAGGTGGTGCACATCGACGCCGGCGCATTCGATCTGCCCAAGGAAGCGCTGCCGTCGGTGGTGCCCCAGTTCGCCGAGGGAGTGCTCGCCCACATGCGCGCCAACGGCGTGCCCGACGTGTTGCACGGCAACTACTGGCTGTCGGGACAGGCGGGACACCTGCTGAAGCACGAGTTGAACCGGCCCCTCGTGATGACGTTCCACACCTTCGCCCGCGTGAAGGCCCAGGGCGGCGACCCCGAACCGCTGTGGCGAGAGCTGGCCGAGACCGAGATCATCGGCTGCACGGATGCGATCTGTGTGAGTTGCACCGAGGAGGAGCGTCAGTTCCGTGACCTCTACGGCAACCCCAAGGGTCGTGTGGAGATCGTGGCACCCGGTGTGGAGCATGCGTTCTTCACGCCCGGCGACCGACGCGGTGCCCGTCAGGCGCTGTGCCTCGATGATCGTCCGGTGCTGCTCTTCGTCGGTCGCATCCAGCCGCTCAAGGGTCTCGACATCGCGGTGCAGGCCCTCGCCGAGTTGCGTCGCCCCGATGCGTTGCTCGTTGCAGTGGGCGGCGCGAGCGGTCAGGACGGTGACGATGAGGTGCAGCGCATTGCCGCACTTATCGACGAACTCGGTGTTGCCGAACAGGTGATCTTCGTGCCGCCGCAGCAGCATCACATCTTGTCCACGTACTACCGCGCCGCCGATGTGGTGCTGGTGCCGAGTCGTTCGGAGAG
Source organism: Actinomycetota bacterium (assembly GCA_017853685.1). Taxonomy (GTDB): domain Bacteria; phylum Actinomycetota; class Acidimicrobiia; order Acidimicrobiales; family Ilumatobacteraceae; genus WLJO01. Next base: position 5,672 of record JAFMJD010000059.1, read on the forward strand.
TTTCGGTCTGGTGGCACTCGAAGCGGGTGCCTGCGGCGTTCCCGTGGTAGCGAACGCCGTCGGCGGTCTGTTGACCCTCGTCGACCACGCCGATACCGGTTTCCTCGTGCCGGATCGTGCACCGGATCTGTTTGCCAGCCATGTGCGCTGGTTGCTCGATCATCCCGATGAGGCGCGCCACATGGGTGAACGTGCAGCGCTGCGGGCACGCCGGTACACGTGGGGTTTGGCAGCTGCGCGGCTGCGTCGCATGTATGCAGACCTGCGCGCGAACTCCCTCGTCAGCTGTGGCTGAACATGAGTGATCTGCACGACGACGCAGCACTTGCCGTGCTGGAGCGTCGTATCGACGAATGGCTTGCGGTGTTCCACACGAACAACGAGGTCGTTGCCGACATCCAGCGCGGTGAGGGCGACGAGCGGCGTTGGTTCGTGCGAATGCGCGGTGTGGAGAAGGAGTTCACCACCGTGTGGCTCACGCTCGGTCAGCGCACCCTGCGATACGAGACCTACGTACTGCCCGCACCCGAGGAGAACGTTGCCGAGTTCTACGAGCACTTGCTGCGTCGCAACGATCGCCTCGTCGGTGCCCACTTCTCGATCGGTATCGAGGACGCAGTGTTCCTGCGCGGCGAGATCGCGGTGTCGGCGCTCAACCAGCAAGAGCTCGACCGGATCCTCGGCTCGATGTACGCATACGTCGAGCAGTGCTTCCGACCCGCGTTGTACATCGGGTTCGCCTCGCGGTTTCGGGACTGACAGCACTCGTTTCCGCAGCGGGCACCGCGGTGCACATCAGTCACGGTGATGGCCGTCCGCCTTGATCGGGAAGTCGGGACGGCGCGGTCATTGCTGGCTGGTGTCCGGTGAGCGGAATTCCCGTCCGCCGGACACCGGTCAGGGCTACCGTGACCCCGTGGCACACGATGCAAATGCGACCTACACCCTGGCCATCATCGGTGGCGGCAACATGGGGGAGGCACTGCTCGGTGGACTCATCGACAGTGGATGGGCGCCCGCAGAACGCATCGCCGTGGTGGAGATCTCCGCTGCCCGCCGTGCGGTGCTCAGCGATCGGTATCCCGGCATACGGGTCACCGATCAGGTGCCGGCCTGCGAGGCTGCGCTCATTGCGGTGAAGCCGGGCGATGCCCCGGCTGCAGTCACCGCCGCGGTGTCCGGCGGGGCGCGTCGAATCCTGTCGATCGCCGCAGGGGTCACCGTTGCTGCGCTCGAGGCCGCCGCCGGTTCCGGCGTGGCCGTGCTGCGCTCCATGCCCAATACCCCGGCGCTCGTGCGGGCGGGGGCCGCCGCGCTGTCGGCCGGTTCGCACGCCGCCGAGGCCGATGTGGTGTGGGCCGAGTCGGTGTTGTCGGCCGTCGGGACGGTGGTACGCCTCCCCGAAGCCCAACTCGATGCCTTCACCGGGTTGATCGGGTCGGGTCCGGCCTACGTGTACCTCGTCACCGAGGCGCTCATCGATGCCGGGGTGCTCGTGGGCCTCCCCCGAGCCACGGTTCAGGCTCTCGTGACCCAGTTGCTGGTGGGGTCGGCCGAACTGCTGCGTTCCACGGGCGATTTGCCCGAGACCCTGCGTGGCAACGTCACCTCACCGGGCGGCACCACGGCCGCTGGCCTGCGGGAACTCGAACAGCGAGGGGTGCGCGGCGCCGTGCTTGCGGCCGTCGAGGCGGCCACGGCCCGCTCACGTGAACTGGGCGCACCGAAGCGCTGATCGACCCTGCTGGGTTACCGACGGGAAACTTTTTCGCCGTCTGGAAATATCCGGGGAAGAAAAACAGTTGTGACCCTTTTCATATTCCGAAACGCGGCATAGATTTTCACTCAGGTCATGAGACCACCGATCGAGTTTCGATCGGACGTCGCGCCCGAAAGGGCAGCGCCGATGAGGGCCGGTGCCATCGGGGGGTTGGCACCGGCCCTCGTCGCGTCCGGGCACACATGCACCCGAGCGACGAAGATGTGCCGGTGACCAATCGCCCACCCGTGCCTGCTGCGCCATCTACTCGCGGTCCCGGACCGCTCGATGGTGTCGTGGTGCTCGACTTCTCTCGGGTGCTGTCGGGGCCGCACTGCGCTCGCGTGCTCACCGACCTCGGTGCCGATGTGGTGAAGATCGAACCACCCGAGGGAGATATCACTCGGTATGCGTACCCGCGTGTGAATTCGCTCGCCACCTATTTCGTGCAGCAGAACGTGGGCAAGCGGGCGATCTCGGTGGACCTCAAACAGCCAGCAGCGGTGGCACTCATGCAGCGACTGGCCGAACGTGCCGATGTGGTGCTGGAGAACTTCCGGCCCGGCGTGATGGAGCGTTCGGGGCTCGGGTACGCAGAACTCTCGCGTCGCAATCCGCGGCTCGTGTACGCCAGCATCACTGGCTTTGGCCAGACCGGCCCGTGGCGGAACCGGCGAGCGTATGCAGCGGTCATCCAGGCCGAGAGTGGGCTCACTCGTTCGCAGATCGAGTCGCACCGTCGCCGCAACGTGATGCTGCCGTACGTGAACGACGAGCACAGCCACGGCGACGTGTACACCTCACTCGAGGCTGCCACGGCAATCTGCGCAGCGTTGTTCCGTCGATCGGTCACCGGTCGTGGCCAGCACATCGACATCTCGATGTTGGACACACTGCTCGCCGTGAACGAGCACGTGCAGTCCGAGTTGTGGGACGACCCGGTACCTGCCGGATTCGTACGCAGCTATCAGCCCGGCGACTACGTGATCCTCACCGTCGCCGACGGCACGAGCGTCACCATCAGCGGCCACCCCGCAGAGGCCGGGATGTTCGAACGCATCGCTGCAGCAATGGGTCGACCGAACCTTGCAGACGAAGATGATCGCTACGCAGACCCGCCCACGCGCCTCGCGCATCTCGGCGAACTGTGTGACGACATCCAGGCATGGGCTGCAACGCATCCGAACAGCGCATCGATCGAGAAAGTGTTCGAGCAGAACGGCATCGCCATGGGAGTGCTGCGTTCGGTGCGTGAAGTAGCCACATCTCCGTGGGCCGTCGAACGGTCGAGCGTGATGGGTGTCAGCGATCGCGGTGACGGTGCCGTTGCGGTGCCCAACAGTCCGTGGCGATTCTCGGAGTCCGAGGTAGGGGTGCGCGGCGTGGCGAAGTACCGCGGTGAGGACAACCGAACGGTGTTGAGCGATCTGCTGGGATTGAGTGAGGAAGAACTCGATGCGCTCGAGCGTGAGGGCGTGCTCACGAGCCGCGTCCCCGGCCGGTGAGCGATCATTCGCAGGTGACGTCTCGCTTGGGGATCTCGAGATCCACGAGGTAGTCACCCACGATCTCCCGAGCGCACTCGCTCTGCAGATAGCCGGTGTGCCCGTCGCCCGCCACGGTGACGAACACCGAACGGGCGAGTGCCGATGCCATCCTGCGGGTGCTCTCCAGCGAGGTAGCGGGATCGTTGGTGGTACCGACCACCATGACAGCAACCCGATCGGTGCCCACCACCTGAATCGGCGCACGTGCGGGAACCGGCCACGGCAGGCAGGTGTAGTTGTCGAGGAAGGCCCATCCCACGCGTGGAGCAGCCGCAAGGATCTCATCCGCGCTCGCGGTCACCACCTCGGCGTTCTGCGGACGGACGGAGTCCAGACAGGTGATGGCGATGAACGCCTCAATGTCGTTCGCATACGTGCCGTCGGGCTGACGTTGGTAGTAGTCGTCGTAGAGCTCGAGCATCGGTCTGCCATCGCCGGAATCCGCAGCACTGAGTGCCGAATCGAGCTTGGGCCACAGCCGGGTGGAGTACAGCGAGTGGAGCACTGCGGTGTAGGCGATCGAACGATTGAGCACGGGTCGACCATCGGCGGTGGGGTAGGTGTTCTCGGCGATCTCGCGCATGATGTCGTCGAACTTCGCGCCAGGGTCGGTGTTGGCGGAGAACCCGCACTTCGTCCGGCAGTGATCGAGGAACGAGTTGAGAGCGATCTCGAAACCCTTCGCCTGATCGAGCGAAGCCTGCACCATGTCGGCGTCCGGGTCTCCTGCTCCGTCGAACACTGCAGCGCGCACGGTGTCGGGGAACAAGGTGACCCACACAGCCCCGAGTTCGGAGCCGTAGGAGAAACCGAAGTAGGAGATGGTCTCCTCTCCGAGCGCTCGTCGCAACAGATCCATGTCACGAGCGGTGTCCTCGGTGGCCACGAATCCGAGTGATTCCCCGGTGCGGGTCGAGCAGGCCTGGGCAAATTCATCGGCGAGCGCAATGGACTCTGCGACCCCGGCGGGCGATGAGTCGCCGGTGTCGGTACCGAAATAGGGGTCGTACTCGCTGATGCAGTCCACCGCCGGCGTTGCACCGCCCGTGCCTCGGGGATCGAAACCAATGATGTCGAAGGCTTGGAGAATGTCAGCGCCGTAGAGCGAGCGCGCCCCGCGCGCGAGATAGGTACCGCCGAAGCCCGGTCCACCGGGATTGACGATGAGCGATCCGATGCGCTTCTTCGACGACAGTGCGCGATGGCGAACCACAGGAAGCTTCACCTGACCTGCGGTCTCGGTGGGCCTCCGGTAGTCGAGTGGAGCAATGAGTGTGGCGCAGTCGAGGTTCTCGCCGCAGTTCTCCCAGGCGAGTGTGGGAGTAGGCACAGGAGGCAACGAGGTGCTGCTGCTGGTGGAACCGCTACCCGGCCGCGTGGTGGACGACGCTCCCGACTCGGTTGCCGGAGCAGACCCGTCGTCGCCGCCCGATGAGCAGGCAGGAATGACGAGGGCGAGCACCAGTGAGGCCATTGCCCATCGTCGCTGCACGACGTCGAATCCTACGGCGCACACGCACCGAGGAGAGGTCGGCGCTCGTAGCCTCGGAAGCAATGCGAATGGGACCGCACATGATGATGCCGCGAGACACCGATGTGGTGAAGGGCGCGCGGGTGCGGCGCAGTGACCTGCGACGTGCCTGGCAGTTCGCCCGACCGTACCGGCGCGCCATCGCCGGGTTCCTCGTGGCCATCCTCGTGACCGCAGTGGTGGCACTCGTGCCTCCGTTTGCCTTTCGGCGGATGCTCGATGTTGCGATTCCGAGCGGCAGTCATCGACAGATCAATCTGCTTGCGGGTCTCGTGGTGGGTGCCGCATTGCTCGATGCGGTGCTGGCGGTGGTGCAGCGTTGGTGGTCGGCGCGTATCGGCGAGGGGTTGATCTACGACCTGCGCGTTGCGCTGTTCGAGAAGGTGCAGCGCATGCCGGTCGGATTCTTCACACGGACCCAGACCGGGTCGCTCGTGAGTCGACTGAACAACGATGTGGTGGGCGCTCAGACTGCGGTCACCTCCACCCTGGGCAGTGTGGTGTCCAACGTGGTGGTGCTCGTCACATCGCTGGCGGCGATGATGGCGCTCGAGTGGCGGCTGACACTGCTCTCGCTCGTGGTGCTCCCACTTTTCATCGTGCCGGCCCGCCGTGTTGGCAAAAAGCTGCAGATCATCTCCCGCAAGCAGATGAACCTCAACGCCGAACTCAACACCCAGATGGTGGAGCGGTTCAACGTGGCGGGAGCGATGCTGGTCAAACTCTTCGGCCGACGCCAGTCCGAGGTGGATGCATTCTCGGGCCGGGCCGGCGAGGTGCGAGACATCGGTGTGCGCTCGGCGATGTACGGCCGGGTGTTCTTCGTGGCGCTCGGACTCGTCGGCGCACTCGGCGCCGCCGCGATCTATGGCGTGGGTGCACACCTCGTGGTGGACGGCAGCATCACCTCGGGAACGCTGGTTGCGCTTGCGGCGCTGGTGGCGCGTATCTATCAGCCCCTCACCGGACTCACGAACGCGCGAGTAGACCTGATGACGTCGTTCGTCAGTTTCGAGCGGGTCTTCGAGGTACTCGACGCGCCCGAGGCGATTCAGGACCGTGCGGGCGCAGTGGAGTTGGTGAACCCCTCGGGCCGTGTGGAGTTCCGCCATGTTGCGTTCCGGTACCCGCCCGCCGCCGCGATGTCGATTCCCACACTGCTCGCACCGGGCAGCGAGGGGAATGCTGATCCGGATCGGGATGTGCTCAGCGACGTCACGCTCATGATCGAACCCGGCCAGACCGTTGCGCTGGTGGGATCCTCGGGATCGGGCAAGACCACGTTGGCGTCGTTGGTTCCGCGTCTCTACGACGTGACACGCGGTGGTGTGTACGTCGACGGTGTCGATGTGCGCGATCTCACGCAGGACTCCTTGCGGGCAGCCATCGGCGTGGTGTCGCAGGATCCACATCTGTTCCACGAATCGATCGAGTCGAATCTCCGGTACGCCCGTCCGGATGCCACTGCGGCCCAGATCGAGCAGGCCTGTCGCCAGGCACGGATTCACGACACCATTGCGGCGCTCCCCGATGGTTACTCCACAGTGGTGGGCGAGCGCGGGTACCGGCTCTCGGGCGGTGAGAAGCAGCGACTTGCCATTGCGAGGCTCCTGCTCAAGAACCCCGCCATCATGATCCTCGACGAGGCAACGAGCCATCTGGACAACGAGAACGAGATGCTGGTGCAGGCAGCCCTCGAGGATGCACTGGTGTCCCGCACGGCCATCGTGATCGCACACCGTCTGTCCACCATCCGCCACGCCGACCTCATCGTGGTGCTCCACGAGGGTCGCATCGTCGAACAGGGCACCCACGACGAATTGGTTGCACTCGACGGGCTGTACGCGCGCCAGGAACTGTTGGGTTCAGGCCAGCAGCCAGTTGCGGGGCCCGATTACCACCCGGGGTCGTAGTTCGGGGTCGAGTCGTCGCCACAGCGAGGCGAGCGATGCAGCGGTCAGCGTGATGCAACCCCGTGTCGCCTTCGCAACACCCAGCGGTGTGTATGAGTGGGAATGGATGAAGATCGCGCTGCCGAGGCCGGGGGTGACGGGATCCATGTTGTACCCGGTGACGAGCACGCGCCGATACGGGCCGCCGCGGGCAATGCGGTAGAGATCCTCGTTGGGCGCACTACATCCCGGCTCGTCCACCATCGTGTTGTAGTCGGCGCGGCTCACGTCAGAGATCCAGCAGGATCCGCGCACGAGTCGTGTGTAGGCGAGGCGCGTTCCTGCCGTAGCCGAGTATCCGAGGGCGGAGACGATGGGGAACGATCCGGCCGGCGTGGTGCCGTCGCCCTCGGAGCGATGGACACGCGCGCCGTTTCGTCCAATGCGGCCGTAGTACGGACCTGCCACTCGCCTCCACCGGCCGTCGATCCGCTGGTACATCGTGACGATCGCAGTGGAGGCCCGCCACCACGGCGAGGTGACCAGCACGATCTGCTCGGCGTCGCCGACGAGTTCGGTTCTGATGGTGTTCGGATTGACCGGTCGGCTCGCGGCATGAGCGCCGCCTGCACCCGCCGCGCTGCACAGAAGTGTCGCAAGCGTGATGAGCATCACAACGGAACTGCGGACCCGGGGCACATCGCAACGGTACCGGGTGCGTGCCCATACGGGAATCAGGCATGATGTCGGCCATGTCCCAAGCGTCGCTCGGCCTCGATGACAGCGAGTTCGGCGACGACGGTGAGCCCGACGGCGACTCGATCGACGGTGTGCGCACCCTCACGGTGTCGCAACTCGTCAACGAGGTGAACCGGGCGCTCAAGGATCGCTTCGGTCGGGGCATCTGGGTGACCGGCGAGATCAAGGGGCTCAACGAGGGGCCCGGCGGGCACCTCTATTTCGACCTGGTGGAGGAAAAGAACGGCAAGCGGTCAGCGGTGTCGGTTGCCTTCTTCACGTTCCAGCAGGATCGGCTCGAGCGCAAGATGCAACGCTCGGGCATCGAATTGGCCACCGGCATCAAGGTGCGGATCTTCGGCACGCTCGACATGTATGCGCCGTCGGGTCGCCTGAGCCTCAAGATGTCCGACATCGATCCGCGGTTCACCCTCGGTGAACTGGCGATGCAGCGCGAAGAGGTGTTGCGGCGTCTGCGTGAGTCGGGTCGCTTCGATGACAACCGCTCCCTCGACGTGCCCGTCGTTCCACTGCGGATCGGACTGGTCACCAGTGTGACCACTGCGGCATATCAGGACTTCACCAAGGAACTCGGCGCGGGCGGTGTTGGGTTCGAGGTGTTGGCACTCGATGTGCGTGTGCAGGGTGACGATGCACCGCGGATGGTGGCTGCCGCGATCCGACACTTCGGTGGTCGAGACGACATCGACGTGGTGGTGGTGATCCGAGGTGGTGGTTCGAAGAATGATCTCGCTGCGTTCGACAGTGAACTCATTGCACTCGCCATCCTCGATTGCGAGATCCCGGTGTTCACCGGCATCGGCCATGAGATCGACCACAGCATCGCCGACGATGTGGCACACACGTTCTTCAAGACACCCACGGCCGTTGCGCGCGGGCTCATCGATCTCGTGCTGTCATTCAGCGAGGACGCTGAGTCGACATGGGATGAGATCGTGTCGGCCGCAACCGGGATGCTCGATGCTGCCGGTGCGAGAGTGGACGGCCTTGCTCATCGGATCGCCGGTTCCACCCGGGCGTTGGTGGAACGACTCGACGAGCGCCTGCGTCAACGGGATCATCAAGTGGTCACACGGGCGCGGACCCTGGTGGACATGGCGGCCTCGCGCATCGACGCGATGGAACAGCACATTCGGTTGCTCGACCCAGCGCTCGTGCTCGCCCGTGGGTGGAGCATCACCCGTACCGCCACCGGGGCGGTCGTGCGTTCCGTGGCGGATGCGCCAGTGGGCACCGAGATCATCACGATGGTTGCCGATGGCACCATCACCAGCACGGTTACACGAGAGGGATAGCAGATGGCTGCATCGAGCGGGGCAAAGAAGTCAGCAGAGACTCCGGTGGAGCAACTCGGCTATGCCGAGGCACTCGCCGAGCTCGAGGAGATCCTGCAGGGACTCGAGGGCGGGTCGGTGGACGTCGATCGCCTGACCGAGCGCGTGACGCGGGCGCGGGCGCTCATCACCCGGTGTCGTGAGCGGATCGGCGATGCGCGTGTGCAGATCGAACAGGTCGTCGCCGATCTCGACGACTGACCCGGGCGCTCAGGCCTCGAGTGGTCGGGTGTCGAGGAACTGCAGAGCCGTGGCGGCGTGCAGCGCCATTCCGCTCAGCATGCACGAGTCGTCGAAGTGCACGCGGTTCGAATGGTTCGGTGGTGCAGTTGCCGGATTGCGATCCGGTGGGGTTCCGCCGAGGAACATCATCGCTCCGGGTAGTCGTTCCAGGACGTAACTGAAGTCCTCGGCGCCCATGACCGGGTTCGGCAATTGACGCACTCGATCGGCCCCGAGCACGGTCCGGGCCACATCCATGGCGAAATCGGCCATGTGGTCCGAGTTCTTCGTGACGGGGTAGCCCCAGTCGATCACCACCTCGGCGGTGGCCTCGTGTGCAGCGGCGATCCCCTCGGCAACCCGACGGATGCCGTCGACCACCTTCAGGCGCGTCCGTTCACTGACCGCTCGTATGGTGCCCTCGATCTCGGCGGTCTCCGGGATGACGTTGTGCGCGGTGCCTGCGGAGATCCGTGCCACGGTGATCACCGATGGATCGAACACATCGATTCGCCTCGTCACCATCGTCTGGAGGGCTTGCACGATCTCGCAGGCGATCGGAACGGGGTCCAGTGCGCGGAATGGTTCTGATGCATGACCACCGCGCCCCGTGATGGTGATGACGAGTCGGTCCGATGAGGCCATCAGCGCGCCACGCCGTGACGCAACGAGTCCCACAGGGGCCACCGCTGTGGTGTGGAGAGCGAATGCGGCGGCAACGGGTGATGGTGTGCCGTCGGCGAGATTCGGTACGTCGAGCAGACCTTCGTCCAGCATGTACTTCGCGCCGCCTTGGCCCTCCTCGCCCGGCTGGAACATGAACAGCACACGGCCGCGCAGAGTGCCGCGTCGTGCTGCGAGCAACCTCGCTGCGCCCACCAGCATGGCCACATGGGTGTCGTGTCCGCAGGCGTGCATCGCACCGTCCACGCGCGACGCGTAGTCCAACCCGGTGTCTTCGGGCATGGGGAGCGCGTCGGTATCGGCGCGCAGCAGCACCGTGGGTCCTGGTAACGCACCGGTGAGCAGTGCTCCGACCCCGGACGACGTGTGGTGCTGAGTGATGTCGAGACCAAGTGGTTCGATCTCGGCGAGTATGCGATCGCGTGTGTTCGGGTTGTCGATGCCGATCTCGGGCCAGCGGTGGAGATCGTGTCGTAGCGCCGTGATGTCGCCGAGAAGATCTTGGGACTCTGCAACGAGCGAGTCGAGCGCGTGATCGGACATGGGTGAATGGTAGGCGACGGTGCTAGGACTGTGCCGTGGGGAGCGTGGCCCGGAGCAACGACGAACTCGTGGACGAGGTGGATGTCCACGATCGGGTTGTGCGCACCGTGTCCCGACAGGAGATGCGCGCACAGCGTCTGCGTCACCGCAGCGTGTTCATCGTGGTGCAGTCCACCAGCGGCGACGTGCTCGTGCACCGGCGAGCCGATCACAAAGATGTGTGGCCCGGCCGCTGGGATCTTGCGGCTGGCGGTGTGGTGACAAGCGGGGAGACGTATGACGCCGCAGCCGTGCGCGAGCTCGCCGAGGAGTTGGGTATCGAGGGCGTCGCTCTCGAACGTCTCGGTCGGGGCACCTACGACGATGCCGATGTGTCGGAGGTGACCGTGGTGTATCGGGTGCGTTGGGATGGCCCGGTTCGCTTCGCCGACGGCGAGGTCACCGAGGTCTGTTGGCTGACGCTGGAGGAACTGCAGCGGGACACGGCCCACGGGTCCGGCAGCCGAGTTTTCGTGCCCGATTCGGTCGCGTTGGCGCTGCCGCTGCTCTAGTGCTTATGTTCGGAAGTCCGGTACCTGCTTCGGGAACCGGAGTCCATCGAGCACGAGATCGAACACGGAGACCCACACCATGGCCCGAGTACGACTGGAGTTCACCGTCGAACCCTTCGTCGA
>JAFMJD010000196.1 GCA_017853685.1 Actinomycetota bacterium
CCGCAGCGAGACAGTCGGCGTTGGCAGAACCGCCCGGGAACGTGTCGTCCTCGCTGATGGCCTGTGCAATGGCATCCACGTACGGACGCTCCTTGGCGCTCACGCTGGCCGACCCGCCGCTGCTGCCACCACCGCATGCCGAGGCCACCAGTGCCACACCGGCAATCACCGTCACCGCCATCGAACGGACCGACTTGCGTGCCATACGAACCACCCCCATCGTCGAAGTAGTCCGATAGTAGGCGCTCAGCTCACCTGCGGCGGGCGAAGCGTGCGCATGAACGGCTCCACCTGTTTGCGGATGTCCTCGAACGCCGACTCCACAACACTCAAGGTGGCCACGATGGCGTGCTCGGGTGTCACCATCACGATGGCGAGGAAGTGCAGCGAACGATCGGCTTGCGGCACCCGCCCGGTGTACTCGAACACACCCAACTCGTTGCCGAACTCGCCCTTCACCACCGCCTTGCCCACCAGCGACAGCGATCCGAGGTTGTCGGCGCTGAACTCCATGTACTGCACGAGGTCACGTCCGCCCGGCGCGTCACGCAGGATGTTCACGTTCGGCTGGAACTCGTCCACCGCCTCGCCCATGGACCACACCTCCACCGACGGCGAGGGCACGTCGGTGCGTCGCTCCCACGACGGGTCGATGTCGATCACGTAGAAGCCCTGCGGATCACGGAATGTCACGGCGGTCTCGAGGGCCTCGGACGATGACGATCCCCCGCCACAGGACACGAGCACGAGTGCCGAACAGAGCAGGGTGACCAGTTGCCGGTTCCGGAGCATCCCGGGAGACTACCCACGATCAACACTTGCATACCCCTAGGGGTATCGCTACAGTGCCGGCATGTCCTCCACCGACGCCGCCACCAGCACCCCGGCAACTGCCACCGCCACCGCCACCGGGGGTTCCGGCCATTCGGGCGGCAAGGAGCACCTCTTTGCCCGCATCGGGCGCTTCTCGGCCCGCCGGCGTCGACCGCTCATGATCCTGTGGTTGCTGGTGGCCGTCGGCGCCGCACCCCTCGCCATCACGGTGAACAGTTCGCTCTCGGGCGCCGGGTGGGAGGCCCAGGGCTCCATCGCCCAGCGGGTGCGAGACGAACTGCGCACCGACTTCCCCCAACTCGGCGCCGAGGCCGCCATCGTGGTGGTGCGCCAAGCGACCCCCATCGCCGATGACCCCACCGCGGTGCAGACCATCGTCACCCAACTCGACGGCACCGAAGGCGTGGCCGGTGTGGCCGACCCCACCGCGATGCCGGCCGAGTCCGGCCTCATCAGCCGTGACGGTCTCACCGCACTCATCCCCGTACTGCTGCGCGCCAACGACGACGCCGATCTTCCCGAGTCCGCCGGCGCCGTGATCCACACCGTGGGTGACATCGAACTGAGCAACGGCGCCATCGCCGAGGTCACCGGCGAGTGGCCCGTGTGGAGCGACTTCAACCACTCGAACGAACAAGCCCTGCACAAAGCAGAACTCTTCTCGGGTCTGCCCACACTCATCCTGCTGTTCATCGCATTCGGCTCGGCCATCGCTGCGGGTCTGCCGCTCATCCTCGCCATCGCCGGGATCGCCGTGGGTTTCGCCGGACTGCACCTGGCCACCTCGATCACACCGCTGTCGGTCTGGTCGATGAACTTCTCGATGATGATCGGCCTCGCCGTGGGCATCGACTACTGCCTCTTCATCGTCTCGCGCTATCGAGAGGAACGAGAAGACGGCAAGAACGCCGAGGACGCGATCGCCTCCACACTCGACTCTGCAGGCAAGGCCGTGTTCCTCTCGGGCCTCACCGTGGTGCTCTCGCTTGCCGCGGTGTTCCTCGTGCCGGTGATGGTGTTCCGCGCCATGGCCCTCGGCATGATCTTCTCGGTAGTGGCCGTTGCCATCGCCTCCATCACACTGCTGCCCGCAGTGTTGGTGGCACTGGGCGACAAGGTGCTCGTGAAGCGTGGCCACAAAGACGCAGACCGCGCCGCCGAGGGCCGTTGGGCGCGCTGGACCGCCGGCGCCATGAAGCGACCCGGCATCACGCTCACCGTGGGCCTCGTGCTGCTGCTCGCACTCGCCAGCCCCGCGCTGGGCATGAAGCTCGGCATGCCGGGTGCGCGTGTGGTGGATGAAGGACGCTCGAGCCGTGACGGCTACGAGCTCGTGGTGTCGGCATTCGGTCCCGGTGCAGCCGCACCGCTGTTCGTCACCGTGGACGCCGGCGAAGCCGAAGCCGTGGTGGGTGCCGCCCAGGCCGACACCGGCGTGGCCGATGCTCGCATCGTGGCCGAACCCGCAACCACCGGGCGCACCGTGGTGCGCATCATCCCCACCACCGCAGTGGACGACAAGAAGACCTCGAATCTCGTTGCACGGCTGCGCAACACCATGGACACCGCAGCACCATCGGCATTCGTGGGTGGACCCGCCGCACAGAACCACGACCTCACGAGTGCCCTCACCGGCAAGGCCCCGTTGGCCATCGCGGTGATCGCCGTGGTGGCGTTCCTGCTGCTGCTCGCAGTGTTCCGCAGCCTCACCATCGCCGTCTCGTCGATCATCCTCAACTTCATCAGCGTTGCGGCTGCGTTCGGCTTCGCCACCCTGGTGTTCCAGCACGGCTTCGGCGCCAACCTCATCGGCATCGAGGAACAAGGCTTCGTGGATGCGTGGGCACCGCTGTTCTTCTTCGCCCTGTTGTTCGGCCTCTCGATGGACTATCAGTTGTTCCTGCTCGCAGCCATCCGTGAGCGTTTCGAAAAGACCGGCGACACCCAAGTGGCCATTCGTGATGGCATTGCGCGCACCGGCCGACCCATCACCAACGCAGCGCTCATCATGATCGTGGTGTTCGTGGCCTTCGGTGTGACCGGACCCATCCCGCCCACCGAACTCGGTGTCACCCTCGCACTCGCCGTGCTGCTGGACGCCACCATCGTGCGCATGATGCTGGTGCCCTCGCTCATGAAACTGCTGGGCGACCGCAACTGGTGGATCCCGCGCTGGCTGAACAAGGTGCTGCCCACCATTCACTTCTCGCACTGAGCCACCGCCACCGCGCATCAACCGGCGGAGAAATCACCCCACGGATACGCGGGGTTCACCTGCCGATCAACCGGAGGTCACCTGTTGCGGTTAGTCAGACATGGGCGCTTTGTGCCCGCATCGGACTGACCGAAGGAGCCATGACCTGATGAGATCCCGTTTGATTGCCCAAGTAGTTGCGACTGCGCTCGTGGGCACCGCAGCAGCGGTGGGCGGAGCGAACGTCGCAGTGGGCGGAGCGTCGCAGCCCACGGCGTCGCAGCCGCAACCGCAGGACGGCTACACATGCCAGGTCGACAGCGACAGTGATCCGCTGGCCGCCACCTTCCTCGGTCGCTACACCGCCACCGGAGCTCCGGGCGGGGCAACAGCAGCCGAGATCGTGGCCTACAGCCGCAAGACGCTGTACGTGCTGAACTACCAAGCGGTCGACGTCGTCGACATGCGTGACCCCGCCAACCCCACCAAGGTCACCTCGCTCCCCCTCCCGCAGGATCCCACGAGCGTGGCCGCCTACAAGGGGCTCGTTGCAGTCGCAGTGCCCGCAGCCACCAAGACCGATCCCGGTTCGGTGTACTTCTTCTCGAAGAACGAGTTGCTCGGAACGGTGCAAGTGGGTGCGCTGCCCGACATGGTGACCTTCACCCCGAACGGACATCACCTCCTCGTGGCCAACGAGGCCGAGCCGAACAGCTACGGCCTCAGCGATTCGGTCGACCCC
>JAFMJD010000197.1 GCA_017853685.1 Actinomycetota bacterium
CGTGATCTATCTCGGCTGGCCGAGCGACGACGTCGAGGTACCGGCGAGGCCCGACCTCCACATCACCCACCGCGGCTGATCAACACCCCCGGAGCACGGGGTCGGGTGCAGTGATTGCACAACCCAACCCGGTGGCACCGCGTTCGGCTGCCCGATGCACCACAATGAGTGCATGCAAACAGCGCTGGACGACCTGATCCGCCTGCTGGACCTCGAGGCCATCGAGGTCAACGTGTTCCGTGGCGTGTCGCCGCAGGAGAACCGCCAGCGTGTGTTCGGCGGACAGGTGGCCGGCCAGGCCCTGGTTGCGGCAACCCGCACCGTCGACGATCCGGGACGTCACGTGCACTCGCTGCACGCCTACTTCCTGCGCCCCGGTGACCCTGCCGTTCCGATCCTGTACCTCGTGGACCGCATTCGCGACGGCCGCAGCTTCAGCACGCGCCGCGTCGTTGCTATTCAGCACGGGCAGGCAATCTTCAACCTGCAGGCGAGCTTCCAGGTAATGGAGGACGGCCTTGCGCACCACGACGCGATGCCCGACGTGCCCGCGCCCGAGACGCTGCCCGACTTCAAGACCCGCATGGCACCGTTCAAGGAGATGATGGGCGACTGGTACGAGCGGCCGCGGCCCATCGATGTCCGGCACGTCGATGGCGGTCCGATGGAACGCAAGTCGAACCCGTCGTCGTTCCAGCGTGTCTGGCTGCGGGCGGACGGGACACTCCCAGACAACTACGTGTTGCACCAGTGCATCGTCACCTACGCCTCGGACATGACCCTGCTGGACACCGTTGCGCTGCCCCACGGCATCTCGTGGGACGACAAGGGTGTGCAGATGGCAAGCCTCGACCATGCGATGTGGTTCCACCGACCGTTCAAGGCGGACAGCTGGCTCCTCTACGACCAGCACACGCCGTCGACATCGAATGCTCGTGGGCTCGCCACCGGCTCGATCTTCACGGCCGACGGTCAGCTCGCTGTCACTGTTGTCCAGGAAGGCCTCTTGCGGGTTCACCAGTGAGGTGTCGTCGCGCCGCTCTCGCGGTAACTGCGATTGCAGCGCTGCCGCTGCTCGGTTCGTGCGGGCCGTCACGCAACGACCAAGTCGTCCAACCGACCGCGGCGCGCACCACGTCGACAAACGCTGCACCATCAACTGGAGTAACCGGGGCGACGCCGAGCACAACTGGTGTACCCGCCGCGACCGATCCGGTCACGCCGACCACCGTTGACCCATCGGTCACGGTTGCTCCGAAGGATCTGCGCCTTGCCCTCGTCGAGATCGCGGCGGTCGACTCGCCGACCGCCTTCGCAGTCCGGCCCGGCGATCCCACGTTGTTCGTCACCTCACAGGCAGGAATTGTTCACGCCCTCCGGGAGGGCGCCGTGCCAACCACCATGCTCGATCTCACCGCCGAGACGCGTTCGGGCGGCGAGCAGGGTCTCCTCGGACTCGCCTTCAGCCGTGACGGGAGCATTGCGTACGTCAACCACACGATCGATGACGGAAGCATCGAGGTGCTGTCGTTCGCTGTTGGCGACGATGGAGTGTTCGACCCCTCCACACGCCGCGTCGTCATCACCATTCCGCACCCCGGCGAGGCGAACCACAACGGCGGAAACCTCGTACTCGGCCCGGACGGCATGCTCTACATCAGTACGGGCGACGGTGGTGGTTCCGGCGACCCGTTGCGGAATGCACAGAACCTCACCAGCCTGCTCGGCAAGATCCTGCGGATCGACCCGTCGGGACAGACCGGCGACGGGTACGTCATTCCTGCCGACAACCCGTTCTATGGGATGGACAGCAAGCGCAACGAGATCTGGGCCTACGGGTTGCGTAATCCCTGGCGATTCTCCTTCGATCGGCTCACCGGTGACCTGTGGATCGGCGACGTCGGCCAGAACACCACCGAGGAAGTCGATCTCGTACGCGCAGCCGACGGTGCCGGACGTGGTGCGAATTTCGGCTGGAGCGCGTACGAGGGCAACGACCGGTTCCACAGCGACCAGGACGCCCCGAACCGGGTGGACCCGTTGTTCACGTACTCGCACAACAGCGAATCAGCGTCCGTTACCGGCGGCTTCGTGTATCGAGGCAGCAGTATCCCCGAGATGTATGGCGCCTACGTGTTCGGCGACGCAGTGCGCGGCACCCTCTGGGCGCTACGAACCAACGGGTCCAACAAACCAGTGGTCGCCGAAGTGGGCCGTGTCGAGTCGGTGTCGTCCTTCGGTGAGGACAACGACGGCGAGCTCTACGCGCTCTCCTTCGGCCGCGGCACGGTGTACCGCATCGTTCGGGCCGACTAGCGGCTACGAATCAGCGACCGACGTAGTTCGCCGGGCGCTTCTCCAGGAACGAGCGGACGCCTTCACGGTGATCCTCGGTCTGGAAGAGCCGTCCGAGCGTCGACGACACCCATTCACCGAGCTCCGTCCAGTCCGGGTCCTGTGCACGGCGCAGGCCGGCCTTCAGCGCACGAACCGCGAGCGGCGGGTTCGCAGCAATCTTCGTGGCGATCCCCATCGCAGTGTCCATGAGCTCGTCGTGGGGCACGACGCGCGAGACGAGACCGATGCGGAGAGCCTCGGCCGCCGGGATGATGTCGCCGGTGAACACGAGCTCGGCGGCCTTCTCGCGGCCGACCAGCTGTGTCAGCCGCCCGAGTCCGCAGACGTCGGTGACGAGGCCGCGCAGCACGAACAGCTCACCGAACTTCGCCTTCTCGCTCGCCACACGGATGTCGGCCATCATCGACAGCTCCATGCCCCAGCCGACCGCTGCCCCGTTGACGGCGGCAATGACCGGCACATTGGTGTGCAGCAGTGCGTCTGCAGCGGGAGTGAGGCGGGGCACGCGTGAACCAGCCAACGGGGCTGCGCCCTCGGCACCGCCACCCATTACCTGCTTGACGTCGTCACCGGAGCAGAACGTGGGGTCCGCTGCCGTAACGATGAGGCACCGGACGCCATCGGGCTCGGCTGCACGCACGAGGCGCTCGAGCTCGGCATACATCTCCCAGGTGAGGGCATTGCGCGTCTCGGGCTTGTTGAGCGTGATGATCCCTACGTCGCCACGCCGTTCCCAGGTCACATCGGTGAATGTCATCGTCTCGCCCCCATGAACATGTTCTTCAGCGCATCGTAATGCTCGATGCAGTGGCCCGCCCCGAGGACGACCGCCTCGAGCGGCATGGGCGACATGATGACCGGTACGCCGCACTCACGCTCGATGCGTTCCTTCAACCCGCGCAGCATCGCGCCACCGCCAACCAGGTGGACGCCGCGGGCAATGAAGTCCTGCGCAAGCTCCGGCGGCGACTTGGCGAGACAGCGCTGCACCGACTGCACCATGGTGGTCACCACGTCGTCGATGGCGAGCCGGACCTCTTCGGGAGTCATGAGCACGGTCTTCGGCAGGCCGGTCATGAGGTCTCGACCGCGTACCTCTGCCTGCACCTCGTCTGGCGTGGGGTCGGCCGAGCCGATCGCCATCTTGATCTCCTCGGCCGTGCGCTCGCCGATGGCCACGCCGTGCTCACGGCGTGCAAAGCCCTGGATGGCTGCGTCGATGTCGAAGCTCCCGACACGGACGGCCTCGAGGGCGACTACGCCGCCGAGGCTGATGACCGCTGTCTCGACGGTTCCGCCACCGATGTCGA
>JAFMJD010000060.1 GCA_017853685.1 Actinomycetota bacterium
CCCGACTGGCGGGAGTCAGATCGTCTTGATCTGCCGTGGCTCGATGAGCCGCTCGAGGTGGTGCTTGGTGATCTTCCAGCCGTCGGGTGTGCGCACGAGTTGGTCGTCGTAGATCCCCCAGAGGATCACCAGCACGCTGGGATCGCTCTCGAGCACGTGGGTTGCGGTGATGTACGTACGCATGTGCGCACGATCACCGTTCACGGTGATCTCGTGGTTGCCCACCTGGTGATGTGTGTGCGAAAAGCGCGAGAGCGCCTCGCCCACCCACTCGACGTACGGCCCGAGCCCGCGCATCTCGCCACCGCTGAAGCCGGTGACCACGATGTCCTCGGTGAAACACGTTGCGTACCGCTGCAGGTCCCGCTGATCCACCGATGTTGCGTATCGGATGATCACATCGGCGATGGCGAGGCGGTCGGCAATCGAATCGGACATGGCATGCTCCCCCTTGGCGTGTCTGCACCGACAATAGGGCCCGATGGTCCCGGCGTGCGGGTCGATCGGCTTGGGACGAGTCGCCCGAAGTGGGCCATGATGCGAGTCAGCACCGGGCTCATCCCGGGCGGACCGGTGAGAGGGGTCAACGTGAAGCGGATCGTCGTGGGTACCGATGGCTCGGCAAGTTCACTCGATGCCGTCCGCCTCGCCAGCAGCCTCGCAGCATCGAGCAAGGCTGACCTGCACATCGTCAACGTGGCGAGCCTTGCAGCCGATCTCGCCCTGCGGGGGGTAGCGCCGCTCGCCATCCCACCCGACTACAACGATGAGGCCAAGCGATACGGGCGCAAAACGCTCGATCAGGCGCTCGAGGTGGCCAAGGAAGCCGGCGCCAAGGCCACCACACATCTCGTCGACGGCGACGCTTCGACCGAGTTGATGCGCTACTGCGACTCGATCGACGCCGATCTCTTGGTGCTCGGCGCACACGGCATGTCGGGTGCCGCACGCTTCCTCCTGGGCAGCGTGCCCAGTCGCTGCGCCCACCATGCGAAGTGCTCCGTGCTCATTGCCCGTCCGTAGGCGGAGCCCCCACCGACCTCAGGAATCTCACCGGCACACCACCGTTTCTCGTGGTGAGTGAGTGCGCCCACGTGCGACCAAACGCGTTGGTGGGTGTTCCTTGGGCTCCGACGACCGCCAGTTCCCACGGCGGTGATGCGAGCCGGCCGATGGCTCCGTAGATCGTGCGCAGATCACCACCGAGTCGTGTGCCGTACGGCGGGTTCGTGATGACCCAGCCCGGGCGATCGCCACGTGGTTCGTTCGACAGGCGCGCAACGTCCATCACGGCGGTCTCGACGTCCACGCCCGCCCGCGCTGCGTTGCGTTCGGTGATGGCAACAGCATCGGCATCGATGTCGAGCGCCCGCACCCGCGGACCGCGCGGTCGCACATCGGCGTCCACCGCCGACCACAGCGTGTTCCAATCGACCGACTCTGCTCCCGCCCACTCCTGGAAGGCGAAAGAACGGTGACGTCCCGGCGGCATGCGCTTTGCCCACATCGCCGCCTCGATGGCCACGGTGCCCGAACCACAGCACGGATCGATGAGCGGTGTTCGTGCGTCCCATCCACTCCACATCACCAGTGCGGCGGCGAGCGTCTCGCGAATCGGCGCGTCCACTGCCTCGGTCCGCCAGCCGCGCATGTAGAGCGGCTCACCGCTCGCATCGAGCGACACGGTCACCAGATCGTGGTCGATCCGGATCGACAACCGCTGCGAGCCGCCGTCGCCCTGTCCGATCACTTCTCGCGCTCGTTCCTCCACCGCTGCGGTGTGGTACAGCTTCGAGGCCACCGAACTCACCCTGATGTCCACATCGGCATCGACAGGAAGCCAGTTCGCCCAGTCGATTCGCTGCAGACCGGTAACCAACTCGGGAAATGTGCGCGCGTCGAAGCGCGCCACGCGCACGAGCACACGGGTAGCGGTGCGCAACTGCAGATGTGCAAGCGCAAGTTGTGGCCAGGTCATCGACGCAATAACACCGCCATGGGTGACCCGGCCTTTTGCCCCGAGTCGCGTCACCTCGGCCAGAGTGATCTCCTCGATGCCGGGTTGGCACACCGTGAAGGTGTCGATGCGGGCACTCACTGGACGAACGACAGTCGCAGGCCGGGATCGGCGCCGATCTCGAGACTCGTCGGCCCATCGGATCGCAGTCGGTGCCAGGCGACCGATGCGATCATCGCTGCGTTGTCGGTACACATCGCCCGACTGGGCAGGAAGCCGCGCACTCCGTCTGCAGCGCAGGCGGCCATGAACTCGGTGCGCAACAGTGTGTTTGCGGCCACGCCGCCCCCCAGTGCAAGTGATCGGGCACCCACCGCCCGTGCAGCACGACGCGCCTTGGTCACCAGTACATCCACCACCGCTGCCTGGAACGAAGCGGCCACATCGACGGTCTCGGCCTCGGGGTGTTTGCGTACATGATTCATCACCGAGGTCTTCAGTCCGCTGAACGAGAACTCGAAGCCCTCGTGCAGCATCGCACGCGGGAACGCAATGGCCTCAGGGTTGCCGTGCACTGCAAGCGAGTCGATCGCCGGACCACCCGGATAACCGAGTCCGAGAAACCGGGCGACCTTGTCGAATGCCTCGCCTGCAGCATCGTCGATGGTCTGACCCAGCAGTCGGTACCTGCCGTGATCCTGCATCTCCACCAGCATCGTGTGACCGCCCGACACGAGCAGCACCACGAGCGGGAACTCCAGGGTCGGGTCCTCGAGGAAGGCTGCGTAGAGGTGGGCCTCCATGTGGTTCACGCCGACGAACGGACGCTTCCAGGTGAGAGCGAGCGACTTCGCGGCCGATACCCCCACCAGCAGCGCGCCGATCAGCCCGGGTCCGACCGTTGCTGCAACCACGTCGATACGTGACTCGTCGATGCCCGCCTCCACGATGGCGCGAGCGATCACCGGGTTGATGTGTTCGAGGTGAGCACGCGATGCGATCTCGGGAACCACGCCGCCGTACTGCGCGTGCAAGTCGATCTGTGTGGAAACCACCGACGAGAGCACATCGTGGCCACCCATCACCAGCGCAGCGGCTGTTTCGTCGCAACTGGTCTCGATGGCGAGGACCACGGTGGACTTGTCCACCTGCGGCAGGGTGGGATGCATCGGCTCAGCGCTCAAGGCGTTCCTCCAGCAGGCGCAGCCGCTCGGCGTACTCGGGTGTATGGATGTCGTGGCACCACATCACGATGGCATCCTCGACTCCCTCGTAATAGTTCTTGCGGATTCCGGCCGGGGCGAGCCCGAAGCGCCGGTAGAGCTCCTGTGCTGCGCGGTTGGACACACGGACCTCGAGCGTGAGGTTCGTGAAGCCCTGGTCGGCCGCATAGCGAACCTGATGCAGGAGCAACCGGGTGCCCAAGTGATGCCCCTGACGCGCCGGGTCCACGGCGATGTTGGTGACATGAGCGTCATCACCCGAGTAGAGCAGGCCGGCATAACCCACCACTCTGGAATCCACCGTGGCTACTACGTAGTGCCGGTATCCATCGCGCATCTGCTCCAACTCGCTCTGGAAGGTGCCCGGTGTCCACGGCTTGGGGTAGACCTGATTCTCGATGGCGAGCACCGACTTGAGGTGCCGTCGGCGCATGCGTTCGATCAGCACACCACCGCCAGCGTCGTACTGCGGTGAACCGCGCAGGCCGGCGCGGGGTTCGCGCAGTCGGTGGACGATGCTCATGACACGCGCCCGCTGCGTGTTTCCCAGTTGATCTGGGCGTCGGGCCGGCGCAGGTACATCGGCGAGATGTTTGCGTGATGCACCCAGTCCTCCCGCATCGCCTTGGCGTGCGCCAGTTGCACCAACGGTGCGGCCGACGGGTGTCCGAGGTACTGCTCGGCGAATTCCACCCGGACCGCATCGGTGATCTCGCTGCGGTAGCGGAGTGCACCGTCGCCCACACACACCGTGTCCTGACCGCGGCCGAGCAGGTCGGCCACCAGATCATCCACTCGGCCCACACGGGGTTCGCTCACCCGCTGCACGCCCGCAGGCACCTGTCGGTAGAAGGCGTAGAAGATCTCGCCGCGACGCGCATCGATCACCGACGCAATCACGCGATCCGACAGGCGGAGCGGGAACGCAAGGAGGTCGAGGCTGCTGATGCCGATCATCGGTATGCGCAGGGCTTGCGCCATGGCCCGTGCCGCAGCGATCCCGACACGCATGCCGGTGAAGAGTCCGGGCCCGATGTCCACGGCAATGGCCCCGAACTCCTGCACCTCGATATCGGCCTGCCGACACAGGAACTCGATCGCCGGCACGAGTGTCTCGGCGTGACGGCGTCCGCGTGTCACCTCGAAGACCCCGAGCACTCCCTCGTGGCCACCGATGGCCACACTCACCTGCTCGGTTGCGGTCTCGATGCCGAGGATCAGCATGACCACTCGCTCACCGAGCGAACCAGGGTGTCCCAACGCCGTGCCCACCCGGGGCCCACGGCGCGGATCACCAGACGTCGCTGCAGTTCGGGATCGGCATCGTCGACATGCAGTTGCACCTCGAGATAGTCATTGCCGAGCACCGCCGCCACGGCGTCGCCCCACTCGACCAGCACCACGCCGCCCTTGCCCGTGCCCGATTCCTCGAGCAACTCGGCGAGCGCGAGGTCGGCAACCTCGGACATGCGGTCGAGTCGATACACATCGACATGGTGAACGGGCAGTCGTCCGCCCTGGTAACTGTGCACGAGGGTGAACGTCGGACTCGTCACTCGATCCGTCACACCCAGAGCGGCCGCGAAACCCTTGGTGAACCAAGTCTTCCCCGATCCCATCTCGCCTGCGAGTACCACCAGATCGCCGGCGCGTGCGAGCCGCGCCACGGCGGCCGCAATGGCATGCGTCGCATCCGGCGACGGCGAGCGGAGTTCGATCATGACCCTCCGATGCTACCGACCGGCCCCGACCGGTCCGAGAACTCAGGGCGCTCCGAGATACACCCGACGCACGCGCTTGGAGATTCCGCACACGATCTCGTAGCCGATGGTGCCGAGTGCCTCGGCCCATTCCTCGGCCCGCACACGTTCGCGTCCCTGCTCACCGAAGAGCACCACCTCGTCACCCACCTGCACGGCGTCGTCGCCGCAGTCGAGCATCAACTGGTCCATCGTCACCATGCCAGCGATGTCCCGCCGCTTTCCGCCCAGCAACACGAGACCCTTTGCATTACCGAGTCGCCGCGGCACGCCGTCGGCGTAACCGATGGGCACCGTGGCCACCGTCGTGTCCCGGTCGAAGGTGTGCCGCAGTCCGTAGGAGATGCGCTCACCGGCACGAACTCGCTTCACGTACGACACGCGTGAGACGAGTGACATGGCGGGAACCAGATCGGTGCAGTGCCCACGCAGTGTTTCACCGGGCTCGATGCCGTACAGCGTGATGCCCGGACGCACGAGGTCGTAGCGGGTTGCAGCATGCGCGAGCGCTCCACCCGAGTTCGCTGCATGCACCACCGGTGGCCTCGTGGGGAGGCTCTGCAGCACCTGTTCGAACCGCTCGATCTGCTGTGCCGTGAAGGGATTGTCGACTTCGTCGGTGACGGCGAGATGCGTGAACACTCCGGCAAGTCGCAGCGTGGGGGATGCGGCCTCGACCGCACGGATCAGATCCAGCGCGCCACCGGGTGCGACGCCCACCCGGTTCATGCCGGTGTCCACCTTCACCTGCACCGGGTATCCGGAGCGTCCGGCCCGACGTGCCGCCTCGGTCATCGCGCGCACGGCACCGATGGAGTACAGCGTGGGAATCAACCGATTCGCCACCACCGCATCCAACTGACTCACGGGCTGCTCGGACAGCAGCAGGATCGGCGCGTCGATGCCCGCATCGCGCAACTCCACACCCTCTTGCGCGAGAGCGACACACAGACCTTCACTGCCGCCGGCAACGACAGCACGCGCAATGGGCACCGCTCCGTGGCCGTAGCCATCGGCCTTCACCACAGCCCACACGGCAGCGGGCGCGGCGATGCGACGCATCACACCCACGTTGTGGCGCACTGCGTCGAGGTCAACGCGTGCCTCTACCCACCGGCTGTCTTGCGGGGACTCGGCGAACACTTACAACCCCTCCCTCATGGCCGGCCTCTCACAGCGAACCCAGCACCGTCGGGAGCAGTGACACCAAGTCGCTCGCAACCAAGCCGCGGTCGGGTCCGCGCCGGGCAGCCTGACCGTGCAGCCATGCACCCGCAGCAGCAGCCTCGAACGCCGGCACCCCGGTGGCGAGCAGCGCACCGATGACTCCTGCGAGCACGTCGCCCGTGCCGGCCGTGGCGAGTCGTTCATCGCCGGCAGTCACCACGGCGACCCGACCCGATGGATCTGCCACCGCCGTTGCGGGGCCCTTCAGCAGCACCACCGCACCACACCGCTGCGCCAAGTCGCGGGCCGCCTCGATCCGGTCGACGCCGGGGCGTCGACTAGCCAACAAGGCGTACTCGCCGTCGTGCGGAGTGAGCACCGTCGGGCCCGGACGCGACCGCAAGAGCGGAACTGCCCCATCATCGCTCCAAGCGAGCGCAAACAGTCCGTCACCGTCGACCACCAACGGACGCGCAGAATTCGCCACGAACGAGCGGATCTCGCGAGCCGTTGCATCGGCTCGACCCATGCCCGGACCGAGCACGAACGCGTGAAAACGTTCCGAGTTGCCCAACACGTCATCGGCCCATCCGTGTGTGGCCAGTGGCCGGTTCACCACCTCGGTGGGCGCCTGCGGATCCACACCTGCGCCCGGGGTGGACAGGTACACCATGCCTGCACCTGCGCGTTGTGCTGCGGCCGCCGCCAATCGCGCTGCGCCCGGCATGGCGGTGGAACCTGCGATCACCCACAGGGCCGCCCGCCATTTGTGCGCATCAGCAGCGCGCGGCACCACCCAGCGGGAAACATCGTCGTGCTGCACGAGATGTGTGGACGTGCCCGATGTATTCAGTCCGATATCGGCAATCTCGAGCGCACCGACGTACGCACTGCCGGGTGCCATCAACAGGCCCGGCTTCAGCGCAGCGAACGTCACGGTGCGATCGGCAACGAGTACACCCGAGCCGCACTGACCCGTCAGACCGTCGACGCCACTCGGGATGTCCACGGCGAGCACCGGCGAACCCTGTACGTCCGGCGGGGTCCACACTCCCCGGAAGCCCGTTCCGTATGCCGCGTCGATCACGAGGTCGCACGGTGCGATCTGCGAAGGCGGAGCAGCAGCATCGATGTAGCGAACCTGTGCTCCCCGTTCGGCGAGTCGACGACCGGCGGAGCGGCCGTCGGCGCCATTGTTCCCCGGGCCGACGATGACGGTGATGCGCTTTGCGTACGCCCCGCCCACCATGCGCACCGCGGCCAGGGCCACCGCCGCACCGGCGCGCTCGATGAGGACCTCCACGGGCTCGGGTGCAGCGGCGTCGATACGCCGCATCTCGTCGGGGGTCACCACATCGAGCACCTCACCACGGTAGGCGACGCCCGCCGCGCAACCGGGGCAGGCGCCCCGTCGGCGTGGTTCTGACGGGGCGCTTACTGCGCCGCCACTACTGCCATGGCCACCGAATCGGTGTGCGTGAGCGACACCGACCACGCCGTCACACCGAATTCGACCGCCAGTGCCGCGGCACGGCCCACCACCAGCAGTCGCGGCGGACCCAGTCCGTCTCGTACCACCGAGACATCGTGGAACCCCCACGCGCCCAGACCCTGATCGAGTGCCTTCATGGCCGCCTCACGCGCGGCGAAGCGCGCAGCAAGACCGGGCACCGGATCGGCGCGCGTGGCGAGATACTCGAGTTCGGCTGGCGTGAAGAGTCGGGTGCGAAGCGACGGGGTGCGTTCGAGTGAGGCCCGGAATCGGTCCACGTCCACCGCATCGATCCCGATGCCGATCATCGGGCACCACCGTGCTGGGTCATCACGCACGCCACCGGTCGGCGATCTCGGAGATCGGGCTCACCAAGAGATCCACCACCGGTACATCGGCGAGCAGGTCGTCGCGGAACGACCCCTCGGTCTCCGACACCCAGTCCACGAGTCGGTCGTACCGGCGGTCGTACCCCTGCAGCACGGTTCGCAGCACCGGAACCGCCAGGTGCTCGTGGAAACGCACGTGCAACAGCGTGATTCCGGTGGTCTGGGTTCCCTTGACCTCGGGCACGAAGATCACCGTGCGTCCGTCGGAGCGTCCGCGGGCCACCAGCACCTCGCGTTCGGCGGCAACACGGCGCTTGGTACCACGCAGTTGGTTGTTGCGCTCCACCCGTGACTGCATCGACAGGCTCACACCACCACGATCCACCACCGAGATCGTTGCGTCGAGGGCCGGGTCGCCGTCGATCTGGTAGCGCGTGAAGCCGGTAACACTCTCCACCGCCGCATCGAGATCACCGAGCACCTTCAGGGTGCGGTACGACAGACGATCACGACCGGCACCGGCCGCAAGCACTTCGCGCACCAACGCACGGTCGAGCACACCCTCGTCGCTGCGGGAGATTCCCACCGTGACGGTCTTTGCCTGATGCTTGATGGCGTCGACCGGCCGAGTGAGTTCCTCGATAGCCCGGGTGAGCGCCGCAGTGAGGTCGTCCACCAGACCGGAAGGAAGTCCCACCTTCCCGGAGTCCTCCTGATAGGCCTCGAGCGGCTGCGACGACATCACATCGCGCAACAGACCGGCGAGTCGCACTGCAGTGGACGCCTCGAGGTTGCCGTCGTAGGTGCCGGTGCGCAGCAGGTCGAAGAACCGCTGCGTGGGCTGAGCGATACCCCGGCTGAGCCGACGCAGCATGGCATCACCGGTGGCGCCGGTGGAGACCACGTCCTCGATCACCTCACGCGCTTCGCGCAGCGGCCGGGCGAGCGCGTCGATGGCCAGCGCGGCTTCGTACCCGAACAGATGACCCGCCATGGCCGACAGCACGAACGCGAGCGCCGAGTCCACCTCGGGCACGGCAATGAGGTGCAGGGCTCCGTTGAAACGGGTCTCGCCATCGCTCGCCACCACGATCGGTGCGGCCTTGTGAGCGCGATAGATAGCGACCTCTTTTGCCACATCGTCAGCCGTCGATCCCACCAGACCGGCTGCGCACACGAAGATGAGCGGCTCGGACGACAGGTCGATGTGCTTCTTGTCCTCGGTCACATCGCAGGCGATGGACTTGTAGCAGAGCTCGCTGAGCTTCACCCGTACTTCTTCGGCCGCAACCGTATTGGGGCCGTTGCCCACCACCGCCCAGTAGCGACGCTGCGGAGCAAACTGCTGAGCCGCAGCAGCAATGTCGCCGCGACGCGCGAGCACCTGTTCCATGGCAGACGGAAGCCGCCGCAGCTGCTCGAGGATCTCGTGGCGCCGCCGATCCGTGCCGAGGCCGGCGATTTCCGACAGTGCGCATGCCAGCAACGCCCCGGCGGCAACCTGCGCGTAGAACGCCTTGGTAGACGCAACACTCATCTCCACATCACGGCCGTCCGATGTGTACAGCACACCATCGGACTTGTCGGTGAGGTCGCTGTTGCGGCGGTTCACGATGCCGACCACCAGCGCACCGCGGGATCGCGCGAGGTCAACCGTGCGATTCGTGTCGGTGGTGGTACCGCTCTGGCTCACGGCGATCACGAGCGTGTCGCTCATGTCTGCACGGAGGTGGAAGCCCGAGAGTTCCGTGGCCGTGATGGCGCGAACATCGAGCGCGCCGCCGGCAAGTTCGTCCAGCAGCCTCGCTGCGCTCTGGCCCGCCACCGCAGCAGTTCCCTGCCCGATCACGCGCACTGCGTGTATCTGCCCGGACCTCACTGCGGTCACCACATGCTCGGGCAGGGCCCGTGCGCCGACCGATGCGCGCAACAGTCCGTCGTGCTCGACGATCTTGCCGCGCAGTGTCTTTCGGAAACTCTGCGGCGCCTCGCTGATCTCTTTGAGCAGGAAATGCGGGGCATCGCCCCGATCGATGTCACGTGTGGTGACCTGTGCGGACACGAGGTCGTCGGCGGTCACCGTCAGTTCGGTGCCGTCGTATGCCAGACGGCGGATCCCGGCCAACTCACCGGCGCGCGTTCCGTCGAGCACCACGATCTGTCCACGGCTTGCGCTGTCACCTGCATGTGCCGGCTGTTCACCGTCGAGACGCAGGTACCGGGCGGTCTCCTCCACCACACCGTACGGTTCGCTCGCCACCACGAACAGATCGTCGGCCAAGCCCACGTACAGACCCTGACCACTCCCCCGCAGCGCCAACATCACTTGATCGGGCTGCTCGGCGCTGGCGGCAGCAATCGCCACACTGCCCTCGAAGCCCGCAACGGAACGGCGGAAGCCCTCGACGAGATCGCCGGCCACCTCGCTCTGGCGGGACACGAGGGCGGGAATCACCTTGGCATCAGTGGTGATGGGGCCAGCGATGCGGAGTCCGTGCTGGGCCACGAGATCGACGTGGTTGTCCACATCGCCGTTGAGGGCAGCAACGACGTACGGGCCCTGCCGATCCGAGGAATCCTCCTCCTGGTTCAGCGGATGCGCGTTGGGCTCGGAGATGATCCCGACACTTGCCCAACGTGTGTGGCCCAACACCGCCACACGCGCCGTGGGTGAGCGCAGCGCAACGCGCAACAGGTCATCGGCGTCGATGGCAGACCGGATCGTTCGCGTGTTGTCGCCCAGTTCACCGATCTCGGCGGCCGCTTTGTAGACGAGGCTCAGTGTCCCGTTCGCCACGCGTACGGACCCCGATGCGAACAGCGGGTCACGCGTGCGCTGTGCGAGCAACGACGCAACCGCCTGATCGCCCGGGTCGAGATCGTGGCCCCACACGAAGATGTGCAGGCCCGCAGAGTCACGCCCACGCACCTCGAGGCGGTCGAGGATCGAGAGTGCCTGCTGCACCAGCAGGTACCCGTGCAGTGCGGCTTCACCTGCATCCCGACCCGCAAGGGCTTCCACCGCTCGGGCGGTACGGAGTCGGTCGTTGCGCACTGACCACAGCGCGTCCTTCACCCGGATGATCGACGCGCTCATGGCCTCGACGAATTCGGGGGCGGTCATCTCGGCGACGGTGGCCGATTCCAGCGAGGCCTCGGCAGCCGCCACCACCGCATCGAACCCATCCAGACGCGCCGTGATTCGCGCCACGAGATCGGCACGCCCCACGAGTGCACGGACCCCGGGCAGACCA
The DNA here is from genome assembly GCA_017853685.1 of Actinomycetota bacterium. Lineage (GTDB taxonomy): Bacteria > Actinomycetota > Acidimicrobiia > Acidimicrobiales > Ilumatobacteraceae > WLJO01. The sequence goes on from JAFMJD010000060.1 coordinate 11,183, forward strand.
TGGAGTGCCGCGTCCACCTCGGCGACATCGCCCGCCAGACGATCCAACGAGGCAGCGTCCGGGGTGCCCCTGACAGCACCGAGCGCATCATCGAGCCGCTGCAGCAGCCACGCACCCTCCGGTACGGGCCGTTGCGGGGAACGGCTGAGCAGCGCCACGATCCCGCACATGTCCGAGAGGCTACCGATCCGCGCCTAGGCCAACCGGTCGGCGATGACCGCCGCGAGTCGGTCGGCGCACTGCTGAGCCATTGCCGGGTCGATGGCTTCCACCATCACCCGCACCACGGGTTCGGTGCCGCTGGGGCGCACCAGCACCCGACCGGCTCCCGCGAGTTCTCGTTCCACCGCAGTGATCTCATCGGCAACGAGTTCGGCCACCCGCGGGTCACGCCGCGCCGTGCGCACATTCACCAGCACCTGCGGATAGGTCGTCATCGCGCCGCTGGCGACATCGTCGAGCGTGCGTCCGGTGGCCTGTGCGCGCTCCAGCAGCAGCACACCTGCCAGGAGTCCATCGCCGGTGGTGGATCGATCCCGCACGATGATGTGGCCACTCTGCTCGCCACCGAGCACGAGACCTTCGCGCTCGATGGCCTCGAGCACGTACCGATCGCCGACAGGAGTCTCCACCACACGGATTCCCTGGGCACTCATCGCCCGACGAAAACCCAGGTTGCTCATCACGGTCACCACCACGGCATCGCCGCGCAACGAACCGGACTCGCGCAGCATCGGTGCCATCACCGCCAGCAGATGATCGCCGTCGATGAGACCGGTGTTCGGTGCCGCAGCAATCACTCGGTCGCCGTCGCCGTCGAACGCGAGGCCCGCATGTGCACCCACCGAACGCACGGTGTCGAGCATCACCTCGGGATGCGTTGCTCCGCAGCGGTCGTTGATGTTCGTGCCATCCGGTGAGGAGGCAAGAACGGTGAGGCGAGCACCGAGTCGGCCGAGCACCAGCGGAGCTACATCGCTCATCGCGCCGTTCGCACAGTCCACCACGACGTGCACACCGTCGAGCGAACCCGCACCGAAGGAATCCACCAGATGTGTGACGTACCGATCGATCTCGTGCGGCGCTTCGGCCACCGAACCCCGATAGCTCGACTGCGACAACGGTTCCGTTCCGGATGCATGCCCATCGCGCGCAGCGATGAGCAGACCGAGTTCACCTTCGATGCCCGCCTCGACTGCGTCGGTCAATTTGGTGCCGCCGACAGCAAACACCTTGACCCCGTTGTCACCGTAGGGATTGTGTGAAGCGGTGATCATCACCGCACCCACGCCATCGGCCGCCGCCAGCCATGCGAGTGCGGGCGTGGGAACGATGCCCACCGAGCGAACAGTCACACCCTCCTCGGCGAGGCCACGGCACACTGCAGCAGCAAAGTCCGGCGAAGAGGCACGCGTGTCCTGTCCGACATACACCGTGGGCGGACGCAACACACGCGCAACGGCGCGGCCGAGCAACGTGACGAAGTCCGTGGTGAGTTCGGTATACGCAGCGCCGCGCACACCGTCGGTACCGAAGCGGGGCGGGTTGCCGGCCCCCATGCGTGTCAGCGCTTCGTGTACTGCGGGGCCTTGCGGGCCTTCTTGAGGCCGTACTTCTTGCTCTCCTTGGCGCGAGCATCGCGCGTGAGCAGACCGGCCTTCTTGAGCGGCGGGCGCATCTCGGGATCGAGTTCCACCAACGCACGGGCGATACCCAGACGCACAGCGCCGGCCTGGCCCGTGATGCCGCCACCATCGACGGTGACATCCACGTCGTACACCTCGTCGGTGTTGGTGAGACGCAGCGGTTCGGTGACCACCATGCGCGAGGTGGCGGTGGTGAAGTAGGCCTCGATCGCCTTGCGGTTCACGGTGATCGCCCCGGTACCGGGACGGAGGCGAACGCGGGCTACGGCTTCCTTGCGACGTCCGGTGGTCTGGCTGAGCGGCTTGGTCATGACAGTCTCCTCGTTCACCGGGACTTGGCGTGTGCGATTTCGTAGGGCTTGGGCATCTGCGCGCTGTGCGGGTGCGCCGGGCCGGTGTAGACCTTCAACTTCTTGATCATCTGACGGCCGAGCGGGCCCTTGGGCAGCATCCCGCGCACGGAGCGGCGGATTGCGTCGTCGGGCTTGCGCGAGAGCAGGTTGTTGTAGCTCTCGGTCTTCAGGCCGCCGGGGTACCCCGAGTAGGTGTACACCATGCGTGAATCACCCTTGCCCGAGGTGAGCACGATCTTGTCGGCGTTCACGATGATCACGTGATCGCCGGTGTCGATGTGCGGGGCGAAGATGGGCTTGTGCTTGCCGCGCAGCAGACGTGCTGCCTCGGTGCACAGACGGCCGAGGACCATGCCCTCTGCGTCGATCACATGCCAATCGTGGGTGATCTCGCTTGCCTTGGGTGAGTACGTACGCATGAGACGTTCCGGAGTTCCTCGAAGTAGGTCGACATCCCGGCACGGAGCAGTGGGCCCCGAGGGATAACTCGGAAAGGATACGGGTGCCGAGAGGGCAACGACAATCCCAGACCGGCAATCCCGAACCGGCAATCCCGAACGGGTCATGACCGGACCGGGCGGCACCGTCGCCCAGTGCCCTCGCGGCCCTCAGTGCCCTCACGGCCCTCCGAACCCTTAGGAATCGGGGTAGGCCACTTCCCACAGGCACAGGCCCTCCGGCGGCGCTACCTGTCCCGCCTGATTGCGGTCCTTGGCCCGCAGGATGCCCATCATCTCGCCCGCCCGGCGGCGCCCGAGTCCGACGTCCACCATGGTTCCGGTGATCGAACGAACCATCTGATGACAGAACGCGGTGGCTCGGATGTCGAGGCGGACCAGGCCGCCGTCCAACTGGCTCCAGTCGGCCAGCAGCACCCGGCGCACCATCGACGGCCGGTGCTCGTCGCACGCTTCCGACCCGTCGCTGGCGGGATCGGCCGAGCGGTCGGGGTGATCCACCTTCGGCCTACGACAGAAAGACGTGAAGTCGTGCTCACCGATGAAGGCGTCCGACGCCAACTGCATGAGATGCAGGTCGAGTGGCTGTTGCACGTGCCATGTCGTGCGGGCGAGGAACGGGTTCGGGGCCTCGGTGTTCAGGATCGTGTAGCGATAGTGCCGCCACAGCGCATCGAAGCGTGCGTGAAAGGTGTCGTGCGCCGCCCAATCCGCCGAGCGCACGGCGATGGCCGGGCCGCACAGTTTGTTGAGTCGACGAGCAAGCGAACCCATGTCAGTAGCTGCGGGGAGATCGGCACTCACCACCTGCCCCCAGGCGTGCACCCCGGCATCGGTGCGACCGGCCCCCACGATCTCCACCGGGACTCGACTCACGAGGCTCAAGGCATCCTCGAGCGTGCCGGCAACGGTCACCACATCCCGGTTCTTGGCGAACCCGTGGAACGCGCCGCCGTCGTAGGCCACAACGAGCCGGGCGCGTCGCATCGGGGTGTCCATCCCCAACATTCTGCCCGCAGCCGAGGTGACGCCACCACGGTACGATCCGGGCCGTGGGGCTCGACGACGCAATCGGTACCGATGTTGCATGGGCAACCGCCAACACCAGCACGGTGATCGACCGGGTACTCGCCCGGCAGCCGAGCGTGGCCGAGCATCTCGCCGAAGCCCACCGCCAGACCTGGCAAGCGCTCGATCCGATACTGCTCGAACTCGTGCGCCTGCGCGTGGCGATGTTGCTCGGCTGCGAGGCCGAACTGGCCGAACGCACTCCTGCAGCAGTCGACGCCGGCCTCGACGAAGCCATGGTTGCGGCACTGCCCTCGTGGCCCACCTCGCCGCTCTACGGCCCGCGTGAGCGTGCCTGTCTCGCATTCGTGGAGCAGTGGGTGATCGATGTCGCATCGCTGAGCGACGACGATGCCTCCGCAGTCTCCGAGGTACTCGGCCCCGATGGGCTCGCAACCTTTGCGGCTGCACTGCTCGTCATCGAGCAGCGTCAGCGCCTCCGTCTCGCATGGCAACAACTCTTCGGCAAGGAGAACGCATCATGACCGAACGCGTCCGTCGGATCCCGAGTGGCGTGAGTGCTCCGCGACCCCTCAATGCTGCGCTCGGTGCGTGGCAGGCCGCAGTGGTGTGTCTGTCCACGGTCGATCCCGTCACCACCGAACTCGTGCGGTTGCGGTGCGCCAATTACCACGATTGCGGCACTTGAAAGTCTGTTCGCCTGGCGGTCGCCAAGCAGATGGGACTCGATGAGAACATGGCTGCCAAGGTGCAGCACTACGAAACCAGCGATCTCGCTGCACACCACAAGGCTGCTCTGCGACTCGCCGATGCACTGATGACCCAACCGGGCCAGATCGATGCGGCACTCCGTGCAGAGCTGCGCACGCACTTCACCGACGACCAGATCGTCGAGATCACCGTCGACGTGATGAAGTGGAACTACCAGAAGGTGAGCGTTGCACTCGGCGTCGACGCCGAGGTGCGCCCCGGCGAACTCGTGGACTTGATCTTCGACGAAAACGGGCACTGGGTGCGTCCCTCCTGAGGGAACACACCCAGCGTCAGTACTGCGGGAAACTGGTCGAACTCAGACGAGTTCGTGCCGATGTCGAACTCAGACGAGTTCG
>JAFMJD010000061.1 GCA_017853685.1 Actinomycetota bacterium
CGATGAAGCTGCTCCGCACCCTGTCCATAGTGAGCCGGCGCCGTTGGCCCGAGTGGGCCGACAAGGCGCCGTCAGTCGGTGTTCCGCCGCCGAAGAAGAAGGCCGACGGCTCGGCTCCCGCCGCGCACTGATCGCCGGCCCGCTCGATCAGGTCGAGGACGCCTCGCCCGGAGCATCGGGACCCACACCACACGCAACCGCGAGTTCGCCAAAGCGCTGCAGTTGCTCGTCGTTCAACTCGTCGCCTGTGGTGAGTGGCTTCAGTTCGTCATCGCTCAGTTCGGCGAACCAACGATCCACGATGCACCCCGCCTCGGACTCGCTGAGTCCGAGTTCGCTCACATAGGTGTCCACCCAACGATTGCGCACCTCGTCCCTCGACAGTCCGGGCTTTCGACATCCTGCAAGCACAACAAGCGTCAGCGCCAGAGCAGCCACGGATGCAACACGAACCAGTCGTGCCGACTGTACCGCAAGCCGACCGCGCTGGGCACACCGCAAGGTTGCAGCCAAGCCGGCTACTCCCATTCGATGGTGCCGGGCGGCTTCGAGGTGATGTCGTAGGCCACGCGGTTGACCCCGCGCACTTCGTTCACGAGACGATTCGACATGCGGTCGAGCAGTTCGTATGGAAGGCGGGCCCAGTCGGCCGTCATGGCATCGTCGCTCGTGACCGCACGGATGATGATGGGGTGGGCGTAGGTGCGCTCATCGCCCATCACGCCCACCGACCGGATGTCCGGCAGCACGGCGAACGCCTGCCAGATCTCACGTTCGAGACCCGCCTTGGCGATCTCATCGCGCACCACCGCGTCGGCCTCCTGCAGGATCGCCACCTTGTCGCGCGTGACCTCGCCGATGATGCGAACACCGAGACCGGGACCCGGGAACGGCTGGCGCCACACGATCTCGTCGGGCAGTCCGAGTTCGTGTCCAACCTTGCGAACCTCGTCCTTGAACAGATCGCGGAGTGGTTCGACGAGCTCGAGCGTCATGTCGTCGGGCAGCCCACCCACATTGTGATGGCTCTTGATGACCGCTGCTGTGCCGTGCGTTCCGCCGCTCTCGATGATGTCGGGATACAGCGTTCCCTGCACGAGAAACTTCGCATCGGATACACCGCCGGTGTAGTCCTCGAAGATCCGGATGAACAGTTCGCCGATGGCCTTGCGCTTCGCCTCGGGCTCGGTGATCCCCTGCAATGCGGCAAAGAAACGGTCGCCGGCATCCACATGGATCAGTTCGATCCCCATGTTGCGCTTGAAGGTTTCCACCACCTGCTCAGACTCACCCTTGCGCATGAGTCCGGTATCGACGTACACGCAGGTGAGTTGATGGCCGATGGCGCGATGCACCAACGCTGCCGCAACCGACGAGTCGACGCCGCCGGAAAGACCGCAGATGGCGCGTTCGCTGCCGACCTGTCGACGAACCTTGGCGATCTCGGTGTCGATGATGGACGACATGGTCCACGACGGGGTGCAGCGGCAGACCTCGTGGAGGAAACGCTGCAGGAGGCCTTGACCCTCGGGGGTGTGGACCACCTCGGGGTGGTACTGCACGCCATAGATACGCCGGTCGTCGTTCTCGATCACCGCACAGGCGGCCTCGGGGGTGCTCGCGGTCACACGGAATCCACCGGGTGCACGCACGATCGAGTCGAAGTGGCTCATCCACACGCGCTGGGAGCCCACGCCGAGCGTGCTCGGCTGTCCCGACGCCGTGAGGTCGGTGCCGCCGTACTCGCCGCGACCGGTTCTCGCCACCTCACCACCGAGCTGCTGAGCAATGAGCTGTACGCCGTAGCAGATGCCCAGGATGGGAATGCCGAGGTCGTACACCGCGGGATCGATGGTGGGCGCACCGTCCACGTGCACGCTCTTGGGGCCGCCCGAAAAGATGATGCCCTTCGGATTGCGGGCCCGAATCTCGGCGGCCGACATGCTGAACGGAACGATCTCGGAATACACCTGGGCCTCACGCACCCGACGGGCGATGAGTTGGGCGTATTGCGCCCCGAAGTCCACGACCAGAACGGTGTCGAAGGCGGTGATCTCTGACTGGACGGTCACGCTGCGACCCTACCGGCCGCTTCACCATCCGGACCCCTTCGTGACACGATGGAGCCGTGCGTCGCCTCGTGGTTCTCCTTATCGCTCTCGGCTGTCTGTGGTCCGCACATCCGGCCCATGCTCAAAGCGAATCGGGCGGGGCTGGCGACACCCCGACCTCGGTGATGCTGGACACGATTGCGGCGAGCGCGGGCAACCTGGACTGCGCGAGTCCGGCCATCGTGAAGCCGAACTGTGGCGTGGCGCCGCAGCAGGCAGGCGACCGCGGCGGAGCACTGCAGTACACGGTGTGGGGCCTGCTCATCATCGGACTCATCGTGGTGTTCGGCGTGGTGTTCCGCTCGGCCCGGCGCACCAACCTCGCCCGGCGCGCCGCGGTGGGTGACCGCGACTGGAGTTGACTCAGCCGCTGCGCCGGGTCAACAGATCGGCGCAGAACGCTGCGGTTCCCGACACGAAGGCATGCGGTGCCTCCCACGGCACGAAGTGGCCGCAGTCGCGCAGGAGGAACGGACCGACGTGACGGTCGAATGTTGCAGCCGCCATCCGGTCGAAGTCCGGATAGATCACATGATCACTCGAGCCGAAGAGCACCAGCGTGGGCGTGTGAGCGTTGTGACGCATGAGTGACGGGCCCGAACGTGCCGTCGCATCGAACGACGACTGATAGCCACCGAAACTCGCACGGAGGTGCGGGGCGCTGCGGAAGGGTTCGGTGTGGAAGTCGACGACGGCGGACCCTCCCATCGTGCTCGGCGGAGCCGACTGGTCGAGGAAGGCGCCCGGGTGTGCCCAGAACCGCGAGGTGTAGAACGTGGCGATGTAGCGCTGGCGCGCCTCGGGAGTGGCAAGTTCGGCAGCGAGTCCATCGGGGTCGAGGCCCTGTCGGATGAAGTAGTCACTCGACTCACGACTCGATCTCGTATTGCGCAGGTGTGCCATGCGCTCGCGGTCGTAGGGCAGGGGTGAGTTGAACAGCACCATGCGGTCCACCCATTCCGGATAACGCAACGCAAGATCCTGGATGACCGGGCCCCCGAGATCGCCACCGGCCAGTACCACGCGATCGTGGCCGAGAACGTCGTGCACCAGCGAGTAGATGTCGGCACTGTGGGCAAAGACGTCGTGATACCCATCGGGCGACACTTCACTCTCGCCGAACCCGCGTAGATCGGGAACGATCACCTCGAACCCGGCAGCGACGAGCGGTTCGATGACGCGCCAGTACAACCGTTTGGTCTCGGGCCAACCGTGCACGCACACCAGTGGTACGCCCCCGCGACCCTCGTGCACATAGGCCTGGGCGAAGCCGCGGGTGCTGGAGCGGTGTGTGGTGAAGCGATGTGGGTCGATGTCGCGCGGGTCGTCCATCGGCCCTACCTTGCCACGCGAGCGCGGCCGCCGCGCGCCCGATCAGGGTCTACGGTTGTTGCATGACCCCCGATGAGTTCCGAGCCAACGGTTATGCACTCATCGACTGGATCGCCGACTACCTCGGACGTGTGGGGACACTCCCGGTGACATCAGAGGCCCATCCCGGCAGCATCCGGGCGCAACTCCCCGCGCACCCGCCAGAGACCACCGAGCCGTTCGAGCGCGTGCTGCACGACCTCGATCGCATCGTGGTCCCGAACATCACCCATTGGCAGCACCCGAATTTCTTCGCGTATTTCCCTGCGAACATCTCGTTCCCGTCGATCCTCGGAGAACTCGCATCGGCGGGCCTCGGCGTACAGGGCATGAGTTGGGTGACGAGTCCAGCGTGCACCGAGATCGAGTCCGTGATGCTCGACTGGATGGCCGAACTGCTGGGTCTTCCCGAGCGCTTCCGCTTCTCGAGTGCACACGGCGGTGGCGTGATTCAGGGGACGGCGTCGGAAGCAACGCTGTGCGCCATCCTTGCGGCGCGTTGGCTGGCCACCGACGGAGCGGTGAACCACGTGGGCGCTGCATCCATGACCGGGCTGGTGGCCTACATGACGAGCCAGGCCCATGCGTCGGTGGAGAAAGGGCTTCGCATCGCCGGTATCGGAACCGAGCAGATCCGCATCGTGCCGCACGACCACTTCTTCGCCATGGACACCGATGCGCTGGACCGGATGATGACCGACGACCGATCCAACGGACTCATCCCGTTCTTCGTGAATCTGACGAACGGCACCACGTCGTCCATGGCATTCGACCCCGTGGAGCGTGCCGCCGAGATCGCGCACCTGCACGGGGCGTGGGTGCACGTGGATGCCGCCATGAGCGGTATTGCTGCTCTGGTACCCGAGTACCGCTGGGTGAACAACGGCCTCGAACACGTGGACAGTTATGCCACCAACCCGCACAAGTGGATGGGCATCAACTTCGACTGCGATCTGTTCTGGACTGCGCATCGCTCTGCGCTGCTCGGGGCGCTGAGCATCCTCCCCGAGTACCTCCGCTCACGCGCACTCGAGGAACACGATGCAATCGACTACCGCGATTGGCAGATACCGCTCGGCCGTCGGTTCCGCTCGCTCAAGCTGTGGTTCACCCTTCGCACCGAGGGCGTGCGTCCTGCACAGCACATGATCCGCGAACACGTGGCACTCACACAGGAACTCTCGCAATGGGTGATCGCCGACGGCCGTTTCGAGATTGCCGCACCGCACCCGTTGAACCTGCTGTGCATTGCCCACCGCGGTGGGAACGCCTCCACCGACGCACTCATCGAACGCGTGAACGCCACGCGGCAAACACTCTTCACGCGAACGGTTCTGGACCACACGAGTGTGCTGCGCTGGTCCATCGGTGCGCGTCAGACACACCGCGAACACGTGGCCGAGACATGGAAACTGGTGCAGAGCCTGGCCGAGCCACATCCCGTGGGGATTCAGTAACCAGTCGTTCGGGTCTCGAGTCCCACTGCGAGCGACAACAACTGCACCAGCATCCGCCCGGTTGCACCCCAGATGGTCTCATCGTCGAGTTCGAAGAAGTGGATGGGCCATTCGGTGGGGGGACGCCACCAGATCTCCTGCCGGTAGGTGTCCGGGCGGTACAACTCGGCGATCGGTACGTGCAGAACGCGGTCCACCTCCCCGGTCATCGGGGCAACATCAGGACGCTCGCTCAACTCGGCCACGATCGGCACGATGTAGCTCTTCGAGACCACGGTGGAGATGTGGTCGAGTTCTCCCACTACCCGTACACCTGCGGGGTCGAGTCCCACTTCTTCGTGCGCTTCACGCAGTGCTGCCTCCACCGGCGTCTCACCCGGATCGAGGCGACCACCGGGAAAGCTGATCTCCCCGCGATGGTTGCGCAACTGCCACGAACGCTTGGTGAGCAGCACCTCGGCCCCCGTCGGTCCGTCCCAGAGCGCTATCAGCACCGCCGAGGGACGTGCGTCGTGGAGTACCGGGTCGATCGGCGCGCCGTTGCCTCGCGCGCGTACTGCGCCGAGCACTGCGGAGGTGGGCACGGGTTGGGTGCCGTCGTGCAACCCCGCCCACGCGGGCGCTGCACCCATGCGCCACGAGGTCGGGCGCGGGATCACCTGATCGCCACCCCGACGCCACGCGCCCTGCACGGAACTCAGCCGATCACTTCGAGGGGGTCCAACCGGAATCGCTCAGCATCGCGAGCAACTCGCGCATGCCCGAGGTCTTGAGGTTGGCGAGCACGCGGCCCGGGGTCTCCTCGCCGCGCTCCCAGGTGTCCCAGGCCTCGCGGAGTTTGGCGATATCGGGTACGGGAGGCACAAAACTCATGACATCAGGTTAGGCGCTCCACACTCTGCATCGGCCGGTTGTCGGCACCGATGCGATCGCTCGGGAACCTCGGACAGGCGTCAGCCCTTCTTGCGGTCTCGCAGCATCTTGTAGGCATTGCCCGAGACCCGGCCGGCCATACGACCGATGCCCTCGGAGTCGAGCGGTCGGTTCGGGGCGTTGCGGTCACGCGGCTGTTTCTTGTGGAAGTCCGTGCGCCAGGTGACAAAGGCGTGTGCGCAACCGAACGCTACGAGCATGCCGCGGCCGGTGGCGTCGATACCGTCGCCGGCCACGACAGCGAGCACGATCAGTGCCACCACGAGCACCACGTCCAAGAGTCGATGCACCCGGCGTGGCACCAGACGGAATGCGGCGATTGGGCCGTCGGTGGTGGCTGCATTCACGAGGAACAAGGCTCCCGCGATGCACGGGTACAACGGCTTGGGCGACTGAGCGCCCCAGGCGATGGCGCCGAGGCCGAACAGGTACTCGACGATCTGATGTGCCCAGAAGCCTCGCTTCACCGTGCTCACCGTACTGTCGACGTTGCTGCTCACCCGTGCACCGCATGCTTGCCCGGAACGCGACAGTGGCCCGGGCGGATCGCCCGGGCCACTGGTTCGTACTGCTGTTGTTCGGCTGAACGATCCCGAAGGATCACATCATGCCGGGCATACCCATGCCGCCCATGCCGCCCGGTGCGGCCGGCGCAGCGGCCTTCTTCTCGGGCTTGTCGGCCACGAGGCACTCGGTGGTGAGCACCAGTGCCGCGATCGACGCTGCGTTCTGCAGTGCCGCGCGGGTCACCTTGGCGGGGTCGATGATGCCGGCCTTCACCAGGTCGGTCATCTCGCCGGTGGCTGCGTTCAGGCCGACGGCGCCCTTGGCGTCTTCGACCTGCTGCACCATCACGCCGCCCTCGAGGCCGGCGTTGTCAGCGATGTGACGCGCCGGAGCCGACAGCGACTCGTACACGATGCGAGCGCCGTTGGCCTCGTCGCCCGAGAGCGACGCAACCACAGCGGCCACTGCGGTGCGGGCACGCACGAGTGCGACACCACCGCCGGGAACGATGCCCTCCTCGATGGCTGCACGCGTTGCCGAGATGGCGTCCTCGATGCGGTGCTTCTTCTCCTTGAGCTCCACCTCGGTGGCAGCGCCGACCTTGATGACCGCAACGCCACCGGCGAGCTTCGCAAGACGCTCCTGGAGCTTCTCACGATCCCAGTCGGAGTCGGTGTTGTCGATCTCGGTCTTGATCTGCGAGATACGACCCTGCACATCAGCCGAATCACCGGCACCGTCGACGATGGTGGTCTCGTCCTTGGTGATGATGACGCGCTTGGCACGGCCGAGCAGATCCAGTGTCACGCTGTCGAGCTTCAGGCCGACCTCTTCGGAGATCACCTGTGCCCCCGTGAGCACCGCCATGTCCTGCAGCATCGCCTTGCGGCGGTCGCCGAAGCCGGGAGCCTTCACCGCAGCAGAGTTGAACGTGCCACGGATCTTGTTCACCACGAGCGTGGCGAGTGCTTCGCCCTCGATGTCCTCGGCGATGATGACGAGCGGCTTGCCCGACTTCATCACGGCCTCGAGCACCGGAAGAACCGTCTGCACGCTCGAGATCTTGGCCGACGTCAGCAGGATGTACGGATCCTCGATCACGGCCTCCTGACGCTCGGGGTCGGTCACGAAGTACGGCGACAGGTAGCCCTTGTCGAACATCATGCCCTCGGTGAAGTCGAGTTCGATCCCGAAGGTGTTCGACTCCTCCACGGTCACGACGCCGTCCTTGCCGACTTTGTCGATGGCGTCGGCGATCACTGCGCCCACCGATGCATCGGCGGCCGAGATGGTGGCGACGTTGGCGATGTCCTTCTTGTCGTCGACGTCCTTGGCGAGTGCCTTGATCGACTCGACGGCTGCGGCCACGGCCTTCTCGATGCCCTTCTTCAGGCCCATCGGGTTGGCTCCCGCAGCAACAGCGCGCATGCCCTGGTGCACCATCGCCTGTGCGAGCACCGTGGCGGTGGTGGTGCCGTCGCCGGCGACGTCGTTGGTCTTGGACGCAACTTCTTTGACGAGCTGAGCACCCATGTTCTCGAACGGGTCCTCGAGCTCGACTTCCTTGGCGATGGACACACCATCGTTGGTGATCGTGGGTGCGCCCCACTTCTTGTCGAGAACCACGTTGCGGCCCTTGGGTCCGAGCGTGACCTTCACCGCATTGGCGAGCTTGTCAACGCCGGCTTCGAGCGCGCGACGAGCTTCCTCGTCGAACTTCAGCATCTTTGCCATGTGGCTCAGTGCCTCACTTCTGTACGACTGCGAGCACGTCGCGGCTCGACAGGATCAGCAGATCCTCGCCGCCAACGGTGATCTCGGTGCCGCCGTACTTCGAATAGACCACGGTGTCGCCGACCTTCACGTCGAGCGGGATGAGCTCGCCCGTGGACTCGGAGCGACGCCCGGTTCCCACCGCAAGGACGGTGCCCTGCTGGGGCTTTTCCTTGGCGGTGTCGGGAATCACGAGGCCGGAAGCGGTGCGCTCCTCGGCCTGATTCGGCTTGACCACGATGCGGTCGTCGAGAGGCTTCAAATTCATGGTGCAGGCCCTCCAGTGGGTGGTTAGCACTCGGACACGGTGAGTGCCAAAGATACGGGTGCGAGGCCCGGATTAGCAACCGGCAGGGGCGAGTGCTAACCGAGCAGGCCGGCCCCGGGACCCACGAGGTCGACCCCGAGGCGTCCGGCGAGCTCCACCAGCAGCGTGAGCGGCAGGCCGATCACATTGCTCACACTGCCGGCCACCCGGGCCACAAAGACCGCCCCCACCCCCTGGAGGGCATAGGCACCGGCCTTGTCGAAGGGCTCGCCCGTTCCCAGGTACCACTCGAGTGCATGGTCGGCGATGGGGGTCATCTGCACCCTGGTCTCGTCCACCCCGGTCTCCACCCGGTCCCCGAGTCGAACCGCCACGCCGGTGTGCACGTAGTGGCTGCGCCCCGAGAGTCGCCGCAGCATGCGACGTGCATCGTCGTGGGTGGACGGCTTGCCGAGGATCTCGCCATCGAGGTCCACCGTGGTGTCTGCCGCGATCACGAGCGTGTCGGGATCTGCTTCCACCGCACGTGCCTTGTCACGCGCAAGACGTTCCACATATGCCGAGGGGTCCTCACCGGGGTGTGGGGTCTCGTCCACATCGGGGACCACCATCTGGAACTGCACATCGAGACGCTCCAACAGTTCCCGACGACGCGGGGACCTCGAGGCGAGCACGATGCGAGTCATATGGTTGCGAGCGTAACGGCGCGCGCCGAAGGGTCATCCGCCGCTGACGGCGACCACTGCGGCATCGTCGGGCGGTGTCTCGTCGTCGAGGCGTTCGAGATAGCCCTCGGGCAGCGACACCTTGATGGGGCCGTTCGAGTGGCCACGCACGATCCGTTCGCCACCCGGAACGAGACACGCATCGTGGTCGAGCAGCGCGATGAGGTCGTCGAGCTCGTCGAGTGACGACACCATGCCGAATCGACGCCGCAACTCACCGCCCACCGGATAACCGGTGAGGTACCAGCCGGCGTGCTTGCGGAAGTCACGAATACCCAGATCGCCGGGATGATGCCCGACGAGCAGACGGGCGTGCTCGGCCATCACTGCGGCAACGGAGCCCAGCGTGGGCGAGGGCGGAGGAGTACCACCGGAGAACACGGCCACGAGATCACCGAAGAGCCAGGGCCGACCGAGACAACCGCGTCCGACCACCACACCGTCGCAACCCGTTTCGCTCATCATCGCTACCGCGTCCGAGGCTTCCCAGATGTCGCCGTTGCCGAGCACCGGGATAGTGGTGACAACCTCTTTGAGTGCTCCGATGGCGTTCCAGTCAGCGCGACCCGCGTAGTGCTGCTCGGCAGTGCGGGCGTGCAGTGCGATGGCCGACACACCCTCGTCGGCGGCGATGCGACCGGTGTCGAGGTAGGTGATGAGATCGTCGTTGATCCCCTTGCGGAACTTGATCGTCACCGGAATGCCCGAAGGCGAGGCGGCCTGCACCGCAGCACGCACGATGGAGCGCAGCAGATTGCGCTTCAGCGGCACTGCGGCCCCACCGCCGCGGCGAGTCACCTTTGCGGCGGGACAACCGAAGTTCATGTCGATGTGATCGACCCGTCCCTCACCCACCAGTCGCCGAACAGCCTCGCCGGTGCTCACGGGATCGCTCGCATACAGCTGCAGACTGCGCGGCGACTCGCCGGGGGCGAAGGTCATCATTCGCTCGGTCTTCGCATTGCGGTGCGCAACGGCAATCGCCATCACCATCTCGTTCACGTACAGCAGGTCCGGACCGAAGCGTCGGCACAGGGTGCGGAACGGCGCATTGGTGACCCCCGCCATCGGAGCGAGCACCACCGGACTGCGGAGTTCGAGCGCGCCGATACGCAGCGGAGGACGACGGATGATCGTGGCGGCTGCCGTGGGCACCTGAGCAACGCTACCGAACGCTTCGCAGCGGACCGAGGCGTGTCGGACGGGCTTGTATCGAGCCCCTCGCACCGACTTAGGTAGGAACATGACGGGCTCTCTACGTGGCGCAGCATGTATTGCCGGCGCCTTCGAACACCCCCGCCGGGAGATCCCCGACCGAACCGTCGCCGAGATCCACGCCGAGGTGGCCCTCGGTGCGCTCGCCGATGCCGGACTGTCGCTCGCCGATGTGGATGCGTACTACTGCGCAGGCGACGCACCCGGGTTCGCCGGGCTCTCGATGGCCGACTACCTCGGACTGCGCTGTCGAACGATCGACTCCACCGAGACCGGCGGATCGTCGTACCTGTTGCACATCGGGCACGCCACCGCAGCCATCGCCGCAGGCCATGCGAGCGTGGCGCTCATCACCCTGGGCGGCAAACCCCGATCGGGCGGACCGCTCCCGGGTTCGGACGTGAACGCCGCAGGCGCACCGGAGGCCGAGTTCGAGAACATCTGGGGAACGTCGGTGCTCGCCTACTACGCCATGGCGGCCCAACGACACATGTACGAGTTCGGCACCACCAGCGCGCAACTCGCCGAGATCAAGGTGGCGGCCTCGCTGCATGCGCAACACAACCCACATGCCTTCCTCCGTGATGTCGTGTCGGTGGACGAGGTACTCGACTCGCCACTGGTCGCCGATCCGCTGCACCGTCTCGACTGCTGTGTCATCACCGACGGCGGTGGCGCACTGGTAGTCGTGAGCCCCGAAGTTGCCAAGTCGCTCACCCGCACCTGCGTGAAGGTGCTCGGACAGGGCGAAGCGGTCAAGCACACCACACTCGGTCGGCCCGACCTCTCGCACACCGGTGCACTGTGGTCGGGCCCTGCAGCCTTCGCCGAGGCGGGCGTCACTCCCGGTGATGTCGACTATGTCTCGATCTACGACTCGTTCACGATCACCGTGCTCCAGACCATCGAAGACCTCGGCTTCTGCGCACGGGGCGAGGGCGGCCGATTCGTGCAGGACGGCGCACTCGTCGCACCGTTCGGGAGACTGCCGTTCAACACCGACGGCGGCGGGCTGTGCAACAACCACCCGGCAAACCGAGGCGGCATGACCAAGGTGATCGAAGCGGTACGACAACTCCGCGGCGAAGCGCACCCGGCGGTGCAGGTGCCCGATTGCCAGATCGCACTGGCACACGGCACCGGCGGCGCACTCAGCACCCGGCACGTGAGCAGCACCGTCATCATGGGGGTGGCCGATGCCTGACCTGCCCACTCGACCGCCGCGCCGCACCGAGGAGACTGCCCCGTTCTGGGATGCATGCGCGCAGCACCGTCTCGTACTCCCGCGGTGTGTCACTTGCACACAACTCATCTGGTACCCACGTCGGTTCTGCCCCGCGTGCGGCAGTACCGACATCGTGTGGGAGCAGATGAGCGGCAACGGTTCGGTGTACACGTTCACCGTGGTGCGGCGCGGACAGGGCCCGTACAAAGACGTGGCACCGTACGTGCTCGCCTACGTGGAACTGGACGAGGGCCCCCGTCTGCTCACCAATGTGGTCACCGACGATGTCGAATCGATTCGTTGCGGTCAGCGAGTACGGGTGCGGTTCGACGCAGCGGGTGACTCCGATGCAATCCCGCGCTTCGAACCGGTGGGTACGTCGGGCAACGACTCGGTCTAACGTCAGCGGCGATGATCGACTACGCCGCCCTGTACCCGAGCTTTCGTTTCGACCGTCCCGCCGAGGGCGTGTTGCGCCTCACCCTCGATGCGCCCGGACTCAATGCGGTGTCGCCCGATGCGCATCGGGAGCTTGCCGAGGTGTGGCTCACCGTCGATCGCGATCCCGACACTCGGGTGGCCATCATCCAGGGTGCCGGCAAGGCGTTCTCGGCCGGAGGCAGTTTCGAACTCCTCGATGCGATCACCACTGATTACGGCGTGAAGGCGCGCACCATGCGCGAAGCCCGGGATCTGGTGATGAACGTGATCAACTGCTCCAAGCCCATCGTGTCCGCCATTCACGGACCCGCAGTGGGGGCGGGTCTCGTTGCCGCACTGCTCGCCGATGTGTCGATCGCGGCGCGCACTGCGCGCATCATCGATGGTCACACCCGTCTCGGCGTGGCCGCCGGCGACCATGCGGCAATCTGCTGGCCACTGCTCTGCGGTATGGCCAAGGCCAAGTACTACCTGCTCACCTGCGAGACGTTGACCGGCGAGGAAGCCGAGCGGATCGGCCTCGTATCACTGTGCACCGACGACGACGCCGTGCAGGACCGTGCACTCGAGGTGGCCGTGCAACTCGCCGGCATGGCGCAGGCGGCCATTCGGTACACCAAGCACACGCTGAACCATTGGTATCGCCAAGCCGGGCCGATCTTCGATGCGTCGCTTGCGTACGAGTTCTTCGGATTCGCCGGGCCCGATGCCCGCGAAGGCTTGATGTCGCATCGCGAGAAGCGCGCGCCGCACTTCACCGGGCCCACCTCGGAGTAACAGCGCCAGAGTGCTGCCGCCCGGCACGGCCGGTGCGACTCGGTGGGGTCACTGGCTCCTGTGGGAAGATGCGTGCATGAGCGACAACGATGCGAACCTCGTACTGCGGTCCTTCGAGGCCGGGGTCATGCTGCTGACGTGGAACCGACCGGAGCGCAACAACGGATGGTCCAACGAACTCGAGAACGCCTACTTCGAGGCATTGCGCGCCGCGTCGATGGACCCCGATGTGCGGGTCATCGTGGTGACGGGATCGGGCCGGGCGTTCTGCCCGGGACTCGACATGAACACCCTCACTGCTGCTGCGGGTGGAACCCAGATCCTGGGTGCGCGGCCCACGCGTTCACACTTGTACGCCCGGCAGGTGCCCAAGCCTGTCATCGCGGCGGTGAACGGTGCATGTGCCGGCATCGGATTCATCCAGGCCGTTGCGTGCGACCTGCGCTTTGCGGCACGCAACGCCAAGATGACCGTTGCGTTCTCGCGCCGTGGTCTTCCTGCCGAGAACGCGCTCGCGTGGATGCTCGAGCGACTCGTGGGTGCCGGCAATGCGGCCGATCTGTTGCTGTCGAGCCGTGTCGTCACCGGCGAGGAAGCGGCGGCGATGGGTCTCGTGAACCGTGCCTACGACGCCGATGAACTCCTGCCTGCGGTGATGGCCTACGCCAAGGACATGGCTGCGAACTGTTCGCCGCGTTCGCTTGCGGTGATGAAGGCCCAGATGAACGCCGACTGGGATCGTTCGATCGACCCGAGCCGTCGTGAGTCCATCGGTCTCGTGCAGCAGATGATCGGCAAGCCCGACTTCAACGAGGGCGTGAACAGTTTCGTGGACAAGCGTGCACCGCGCTTCGCCGGTCTCGCCCACGACCCCGACTCCCCCGACCCGATTCGCTCGTACTGACCGCCGCTGACCGATGGGCCACTGCTGGCCGCCGCGCGGGAGGGCCCTACTTCAGCGTGCCGCCGAGATCTACGGGTAACTCCACCGCGGTGATGTAGCGCGCCTCGTCGGATGCCAGGAACGCGACGGCGTTGGAGATGTCGTCCACCTCGGCCCACGGGTGGGGCAGCAGCATCGTGCGGCGGAACAGCGGCTCGACATCGGCGGCGGTGGGGTTCTCGAGTTCCGGGCGGAACTGGCGATACATCGCCTCGTTATGGATCAGGTCGGTGTTCACATTGCCCGGCATGATGACGTTCACGCGGATCTCGAACTTCGCGAGTTCACGTGCCATCGAGCGCATCATCCCCAGCAGGCCCATCTTGGCCGATGTGTAGTCGGTGATGCCGTTGGCCCCGCGCACCGCTGCCGCCGACGCAATGAGGATGATCGAACCTCCCTTGCCGGCCTCGAGCATCGACGGCACTGCGGCTTTTACCGTGCGCCAGACACCGTTGAGGTTCACGTCCACCACATCGGTCCACTGCTCGTCGGGGATCTTCCAGAACACCGCACCTTTGGACGCGATACCGGCGTTGGCCACCACGATGTTCACCGGACCCAGTTCGGCGATGCCCCGATCCACGATGGCGCGCACCGAAGCAGCATCACGAACATCGGCCTGACCCGCCACGATGCGTCGACCCTGTTGTTCCACGAGCCGCACGGTCTCTGCGAGGTCGTCTGCGGTCGCCAACTCGTACGGGAGCCACTCGGTGGGCCCCGGCAGGTCGAACGCAATGATGTCGCAACCCTCCGAGGCGAGTCTCACGGCATGCGCACGGCCCTGACCGCGAGCCGCACCGCTGATGAGTGCCACCCGGTTCGCCAGTCGTCCCTCGAGCATCGGATCCCCCCTGCGTGTCGCTGTGTGCGTCACCCCAACGTAGTGTTCCGAGCGTGAGCACTGCCCAGCCGACGAACCCCGAGTACGACGAGTTCGGCTACTTCGCCGACAACGCACACGAAGTGGGCCTCGACTACCCCGGACCTCCCACGGTGCGGCGAGTGTCGATCGAGGTGAACCCCGGACAGTCGATGAGTGCACTCGTGTGGGGCACCGGCGAACCCGAATTCGTCTTCGTGCACGGAGGCGCACAGAACGCCCACACCTGGGACACCACGATCCTTGCGATGGGACGGCCGAACGCGATTGCAGTGGATCTACCCGGCCACGGACACTCGGACTGGCGGGCGGATCGCAACTACGTTCCCTCCGAGAACGCTGCTGCGCTCGCCACGGTTATCACCCAACTTGCTCCCCGGGCACGCGCAGTGATCGGCATGTCGCTCGGGGGACTGACCTCGTACGTGCTGGCGAGTCGGTATCCGGATCTCGTACGCAAGCTCGTCATCATCGATGTCACACCCGGCACCAATCGGGAGAAAACCGCTCGTATCACTGACTTTGTGCGAGGTCCCCAGAGCTTCGAGAATTTCGATGCCATCCTCGGCCGCACCATCGAGCACAACAAGGAGCGCAGTGTGTCGTCGCTGCGGCGCGGTGTGCTGCACAACGCGAAACCGCTGCCCGACGGCACGTGGGTCTGGCGCTACGACCGGTTCGAGAACCCCCAGGGCCTCGATTTCACCACGATGTGGGACGACGTAGCGGCGATCCGTTGCCCGATCCTGCTGCTGGTCGGCAAGGCGTGGAGTGTGGTGGACGACGCCGATGTCGCGCGCTTTTCCGAGTGTCAACCGAGCGCGCAGGTGAACTACGTCGAGGGAGCCGGTCACTCGATCCAGGGCGACAAGCCCGTGGTGCTCGCGGAACTGATACGACA
>JAFMJD010000062.1 GCA_017853685.1 Actinomycetota bacterium
CGGTGCTGCTCTCGCGCCTGCAGACACTCGGTGTCGACCGGCCCGTGCTCTTCTACCGCGGCAACTGGTATGCCGGCCGTGCGGACTTCGGCCCGAACGCACTGCCCGGCGGACTCAAGGCGCGCATCAACATCGACGGCACCGCAGCGCGGATGGTGACGACCGTGCGCGGCGAACCCGTGATCGCTGTGGGCATCCCGCTCCAACAGGTCGATGCGAATTACTTCGAGTTCTCGAGCCTGAGCGAACTGCGTTCGACGCTGAACAGCGTTGCGCGCGCGCTCATCGGCGCCGGCGTCATCACGACATCGCTCGGACTCCTGCTCGGCGCTCTCGCCGCCCGACGAGCGGTTCGCCCACTCGCCGACGCCGCCCAAGCGGCGCAGGCGATCGCCGGCGGGCGCCTCGACACGCGACTCGAACCGGGCGGTGACCCCGATCTGCAAGGACTCGCTGCATCGTTCAACGAGATGGCAGCAGCGCTCCAGCAACGCTTGGAGCGCGATGCCCGCTTCGCCTCCGATGTGAGCCACGAACTCCGCTCGCCACTCATGACGCTGGCCGCTTCGGTCGAGGTGCTGCAGGCCCGTCGTGACGACATGCCAGAGCGCGCCCAGACCGCCCTCGACCTGCTGGTAGGCGACGTGGCGCGTTTTCAAGGACTCGTCGAGGACCTGCTCGAGATCAGTCGATTCGATGCGGGAGCGGTACATCTCAACCTCGACGATTTGCTGGTGGGCGAATTCGTGCGTCAGGCGGTGAGCGTGAGCAGTCTGCGCGACGCGCCAGTAACGGTGTCCGAACGCGGCGAACGTCTCCTCATCCGCGGTGACCGCCGCAGACTCGCGCGTGCCATCGCCAACCTCATCGACAACGCTCGTGTGCATGGTGCCGGTGAGGTGAGCGTGCACGTGTCGGAGGCCGACGAACCCGAACCCATCAGCAATGCATGGATCGCCGTGGAGGATCAGGGTTCGGGTGTTCCCGCCGAGGAGCGCTCGCTGGTGTTCGAACGGTTTGCCCGCGGTGGCGCGGCCGGGCGTCGTGCCACCAGCGAGGGAGCCGGCCTCGGCCTCGCGCTCGTGAGCGAACATGTGCGACTGCACGGCGGCAGGGTCTGGGTCGAGGATCGACTCGATGGCGAACCCGGAGCCCGCTTCGTCATCGAACTACCGGCCGAGGAGATGCCCGCCGACGCACACGACAGGGAGGGCGCAGACACGTGAGCCGCTCACTCAGTCTTCGATTCGGTGTGATCATCACCGCACTCCTCGGCGTGCTGGCTGGCTGCGGAATCAGCACAGACGATCAGCCGCGCGACGTGCTGGCCTCCGAGCGACCCATCGTGCCCACCACTGCAGCAGACGGTTCGGCCCAACCCGGTTCGGGAGCCATCGTGTTCTTCGTCGGCCCACCTGGCGAGGCAGCCACCGCTCCGCTGGTCGGTGTGGGCCGCTCCGATGCTGCTGATGCCACCGCACTGCTCACCACACTGCTCGAAGGACCCACCGACAACGAGCAGACCGAGTTGGGGCTTCGCACGGCAATCCCGACCGGCACCGTGCTGTTGGCAACATCGCTCGACAGCCAGGGAACGCTCACCGTCGACCTCGGTGCCGACTTCCTCGCAAGCGCCGGCGACGTCCTGCTCGACGCCGTCGCCCAACTGGTGTTCACCGCAACCCGCACCGACGGCGCGCGTCGAGTACGACTCCTGATCGAGGGAGAACCGCAGGACTGGCCGACGAGTTCGGGCACCAGCACACGTGAGCCACTCTCGATCTACGACTTTCTGGATCGCCCGGTGAATTACGCCAACAACGACACCGCAGAGTCCGTATCGACATCGAGCACCGTCGGGCAGTCTTCGTAGCGCAGTCGGCCCGCCGACTCCCGCAGACATGCCATCGGTATCCTGCCGATGTGCGTATCGGTGTGCTCACGGGCGGCGGCGATTGCCCGGGACTCAACGCAGTCCTGCGCGCCATCGTGCGTACCGCCGAGAACGAGTACGGCGACGAGGTCATCGGTTTCCGCGATGCCTGGGACGGTGTTCGCAATCGCGACACCATGACTCTCGATATCGAGTCGCTGCGCGGATCGCTCCCCAAGGGGGGCACGGTGCTCGGCACCCGACGAGGCAGTCCGTACGACTGGCCCGAGGGGCCATCGCTCGTGAGCGAGATCCTCGGCGAGTACGCGATCGATGCGCTCATCGTCATCGGCGGCAACGGTTCGTTGGCCGTGGCGAACGAACTGCACCGGGACCACGGTCTGCCGATCGTCGGCGTGCCCAAGACCATCGACAACGATGTCGAGGGAACCGATGTGACCTTCGGCTTCCACACCGCCGTACAGACGGCAACCGATGCCATCGATCGTCTCCACACCACCGCAGAGAGCCACGATCGAGTGATCCTCGTGGAGGTCATGGGTCGCCACACCGGCTGGATCGCCACCTATGCGGGAATCGCCGGCGGCGCGGCGGCGATCCTGGTTCCCGAACGCCCCTTCGACCCCGTCGAGATCTGCGATCTCATCAGGCGCCGAAACTCGCGCGGCCGGTACGCATCCATCATCGTCGTGGCCGAGGGTGCCGAACCGCGCCCGGGGACGATGGAGATCGGACCACGCGAGACCGATCGCTTCGGCCATGTGCGCTTCACCGGAATCTCGGAACTATTGGCGCCCGAGATCGAACACCGAACCGGCATCGAGGTACGCGTGGTGAAGATCGGCCACATCCAGCGCGGCGGTACGCCCACCGCCTTCGACCGGGTGCTCGCCACGCGCTACGGCCTCGCGGCCACTGCGGCGGTGCACGACGGTGCGTTCGGACACATGGTGGCGCTGCGCGACAACGAGATCGTTCGGGTGCCACTGTCGGTTCCCGGCTCACGCACCCGCACCCTCGACACCGCGCTGTTCGATGCCGTTGCCCTGCCGTTCTTCAGCTGATCCGTCGCTCCGGGTGGCAAGCACCGCATACCGCTGGTAAGAACTCTCCGTGCCCTGGAATCGTCACCGTGCCCTGCCGTGGAAGCGGCTCCTCACCTTCGAGCTCGCCTATGTGGGGCTCTTTGCAGCGTTCCTCGCTGTGTTCCGCCGTGACGACCTTGCATCGTCGGCAGTTGCGATGGGTGTTGCCATCGTGGTCACCACCATCGCCATCGCCGTGCTCTACAAGTTCGGCTGGGATCCCGCATTCTTGAAGACGCGCACCGAACTCGCCTCGGTGCGCGAGGAACGAATTCGAGCGCGCGAGGCAGCACGGGCACGCAAGGCGGGTCGACCCGAACCCCAGCCCGAGCGGTACCGCCCTGCACCCACGAAGCGGACCTCCACCGGAGCAACGAACCGCCCGCGGCGAACCTCCAAGACCCGAAAGCGCTAGCCGTGGCGCGAGCCGCGATCGCCATCGACGCCGGCACCACCGGTGTGCGCGCCCGCGCGGTGTTCGACGATGCCCGGCCCTCGATCGCTTCGTACCGCGAGTTCACCCAGTACTTCCCCGTTCCCGGTTGGGTGGAACACGACGCCGATGAGATCTGGCGCGCAGTGCGCGACACCTTCCTCGACGTAGCCGCCCAGGTCGGCACCGACAACATCGCCACCATCGGCATCACCAATCAACGCGAGACCGTGGTGGCATGGAGTCGCTCTACCGGACGTCCACTCAGCCGCGCGATCGTCTGGCAGGACCGCCGTACCGCAGATCGCTGCGCCGACCTCACTGCGGCAGGCGCACTGGACACTGTGCGCAGGCAGACCGGACTGGTGCTCGATCCGTACTTCTCGGCCACCAAGATGGAATGGATGCTCCAGACCGGAGCAGTCCACCACAGCGACGACCTCGCATTCGGCACGAT
Source organism: Actinomycetota bacterium (assembly GCA_017853685.1). Classification (GTDB taxonomy): domain Bacteria; phylum Actinomycetota; class Acidimicrobiia; order Acidimicrobiales; family Ilumatobacteraceae; genus WLJO01. Next base: position 3,870 of record JAFMJD010000062.1, read on the forward strand.
CGATTCGTGGATCCTCTGGAACCTCACGGGAGGCTCGGTGCACGCAACCGATCCCTCGAATGCGAGTCGCACCATGTTGTTCGACATCACCACGCTGCAGTGGAGCGAGACGCTCTGCGAACTGTTCGGCGTACCGATGTCGACCCTGCCCACAGTGCTTCCCTCGAGCGGTCGGTTCGGGGTCACCCGGGCAAGTGGCGGGATCCCTGCGGGTATCCCCATCTCGGGAATCGCAGGCGACCAGCAGGCCGCGCTGTTCGGACAGGCGTGCTTCACGCCCGGCATGGCGAAGAACACCTTTGGCACCGGAAGCTTCGTGCTGTTGAACGTCGGCTCGCAGTGCCCGGTGCCCACCGACGGGATGCTCACCACCGTGGCATGGTCGCTTGCCGACGGCACCACCACCTACGCGCTCGAGGGAGCGATCTTCGTGACGGGCGCAGCGGTGCAGTGGCTCCGCGATGGCCTCGGCATCATCGAACGTGCCGCCGATGTCGGCCCGCTCGCCGCATCGGTCAACGACTCCAACGGCGTGTTCGTGGTCCCCGCATTCACCGGGCTCGGCAGTCCGTGGTGGGATCCCTATGCGCGCGGCACCCTCGTGGGCATCACCCGCGGTGTCACCCGAGCCCACATCGCGCGTGCAGTGGTGGAAGCCATGGCGTACCAGACCCGCGATGCAGTTGAGGCCATGGCGTCGGCGTCAGGAATACCGATCGGAACACTGCGCGTGGACGGCGGGGCCTCGGTCATGAATCTGCTGCTGCAGTTCCAGGCGGATCAGCTCGGGGTCCCGGTGCATCGCCCTGCAGATCAAGAAACCACCGCACTCGGCGCAGCCTTCCTCGCGGGGCTCGCCGAGGGCGTCTGGCCGAGCCTCGACGCGATCGCCGAACGCTGGCAGCTCGACGCCGCATTCGAACCGAATCCCGATCGAACGTTCAGCGATCTGTTCCACGCCGAGTGGCGCCGTGCCGTGGAGCGCTCGCGCAACTGGGCACGCGACTGAGCACTAGCGATCGAGCGTGGCCGCGAGCCGCGCAAGCAGCGCGAGTTGACGCCGTTCACGCGCCCGTACCGGCGAGCCGACCCGCCCGAGTGCCAGCACGAGCCCGCCCGGCTCAAGGTCGGCCCACGTGAGATCGGGCGGCGTCGCAGCCGACTGCTGCTCGGTTGGCAGGTGACGACTGCCTTCCACATACGCAAGCAACCACCCCGCCGAGGGCGCGTCGCTCCCGATGCTGAACACCATCGCGCGCGTCGATGGATCGCACAGGCACACCCAGTCGGCCCCGAAGAGCGAACGCACCTCGGCACAGAGCACTGCGTTGCGGTCGCCGGCAGCGCTCTCGACCACACGCAGTGCAGCCTCGAGTGCGGCGATACCCGGTTCGCCGATCTCGCCATCGACCCGGCGGATCTCCTCCACCGCCGCTTCATCGACCTGCGCGATCTCCTCGGCCAACAGATGCAACAGGTCCGACGATGGCAAGGTCACCACCAGTTCGTCGATTGCACGACCCGCTCCGCGTTCGAGGATGTCGATGCCGATCACATCGCCGCCCACCGAGCCGATCCGACTCGCCACCTGACCCAGCGCACCGGGACGATCGGGAACCCACACACGAACGACGTAGGTTTCCATCCCGATCGAGGTTACCGGTCGGCCCCAGCCGGCCCGGCGCCGCTGCCTTGCGAAGAACAGATGAACGCTCTGCTCGTGCGATGCGGCTGCGCATTCGTCGGCGTGTGGGAGGATCTCACCATGGCCCATGAACCCCGTCCGGGTTGCATCCACGTCGTCATCGAGATTCCGCGTGGGAGTCGCAACAAGTACGAGATCGACCATGACACCGGGCGAGTGTTCCTCGATCGCCGTCTCTTCACCGCCACCACCTACCCCGCCGACTACGGCTTCATTCCCGACACACTCGGCGGCGACGGCGACCCACTCGATGCACTCGTGCTCCTCGAGGACCCGGTGTATCCGGGCGTCTGGGTGGAAGCACGACCCGTGGGTGTGCTCTACATGCAGGACGAAGCGGGCGAGGACGCAAAGATCATTTGCGTGCCCCCCACCGAACCGCGGTGGCAGGGCGTGGATGACCTCCCCGATCTCACTCCGCAATTGGTCGCGGAGATCCAACACTTCTTCGAGGTCTACAAAGCACTCGAGCCCGGCAAGGAATCAGCAACATCGGGTCTTGCCGGACGGGACGCTGCCTGGCGCGAGATCGATGAGGCCCGGGCGAACTTCCGCGCTACGCACTGAGGCAGCGCCGCTCGACCGAGGTCGAGCGCATCTCGCTAGTGATGCGCCCCGAGCATCGCTGCACCGATTGCGCCGGCACGTTCACCCAACTGCGCGAACTCGATCGAAGGATGCGGTCGCAGTTCGGGGGCGTACAACAATTCGTGGAACCACGTCCTGATCGGACCGAGGTAGAGATCGGGGGTGGCGGCCAGTCCCCCGCCCAACACGAAGATCTCGGGGTCGAGCGCGTTTGCGAGGTTCACGAGTCCGAGAGCCACCCAACGGCCGAATCGATCGATCACCTCGAGTGCCAATGGATCTCCCTCGGAGGCAGCGCGCTGCACGTGCTCACCGCGAACGAGGTCCACCGAACCGCCGGCAAGCTCGAGCATTCGACTGCGCGGGCGATCACCGAGTGCTTCCCGCGCAATGTGCGCCAGTCCGGTCCCGGCGGCGTAACGCTCCCAGCACCCACGGCGACCACAGGGACACTCGACGCCATCGGGCACCACCACCATGTGTCCGAACTCACCGGCGAAACCGTTGCGTCCACGTCGAAGCCGCCCGTCGATCACGATGCCCCCGCCGATGCCCGTACCCAGGGTGACCATCACCATGTCGACACTGGCGCGCCCAGCACCCACCTGCCACTCGGCGAGTGCCGCGCACGTTGCGTCGTTGTCGATCGGCACCGCGGCACCGAAGGCAGCCGACAGGCGACGACCGAGATCGAGTTCCTCCACCCCTGCGAGGTGCGGTGACGAGCGAAGGATTCCGGTGCGGGTCACCAGACCCGGCACGCCGACACCGAGTGAATCGTGCGAACCGAGATCGTTCGCCAGCAGGACCAATTCCTCCACCAGCGCCTCGGGGCCGACCGGGGTCGCGCGCCGGAGTTCGGTCAGCACCGTCCCGTCATCGTCGATCACCACACCGAGGAATTTCGTGCCGCCGACATCGATGCCGGCACGCCTCACGCTGCTTCGATCCGCGCCTTGAGGTCTTTCACGCTGTTCACGATGCGCACCTCGGCCCGACGCTTCACGAACCCGGGAAGCGGCACGATCAACTCGATCGAGAGCGTGTAGGTGACGTCAGTGCCGCCGCCCGCAGCGGGCGAGAAGGTGTACGCACCGTCGATGGTGCGCATGATGTCGCCTTTCACCATGTGCCATGCCATCACGCGGGGCGCCTCGGAGTAGTCGTAGCGAAGCGTGTAGTGCGTGCTGCGACCGAGTGCCGAGGTGCGGAACTCCACCTCGGTGGCCCGTCCCTGCGCATCGCGACTGAGCACGGTCGCTTCCTTCACGTCGGTGGCCCACTGGGGATAGTGCTCGAAGTCGATTGCCACCGAGAAGCACTGCTCGGGAGTCGCGTTCACCACAACACTTTGCGACGCTTGGTCAGCCATGAGGGCCATTCTGCTCCATGTCGGACGCGGAGGTGCGGCTTTCGCCGGGCGAGGACCGGTTGGAACGCTCAGACCTCGGCGGACGGCCCTCGGCCAGCGGATGACGGCTGCGCTGGGCACGGGGTGCGACCGGGGTGCCCTGCTGCGTCACGGACTCGCCACGCCGCCGACGACGCGGCGATGGCGTCAGGATCCGGGCGCCGAACGTGCCGTGCGAGGCCACCCACACGCCATTGACGCCCATGCCGAACAGCGGCGCCACGATGATGCAGGCCGCCCAGTTGAACTCTTCGGGATCGGTCCGGGAGAACCCCACCACCATCACCACAATGGCCACGGCGATCTGGAGCCAGAGCGACCATTGCAGACGTCGCTTCACGGGCGGCGGAGCCACGGTGCCCACCACGATGTACAGCTGGCTCACCGAGATCTCGTCCACCCTGCTGCGCCCCACGGCACGCAGATACGACCACACGAAGCCGACGATGCCCACCGCTGCAGCACCGGCCGATACGAGCACCACCACCGACTGAGCGAGATCTTCCGAGAGTGCCCCCAGCACTCCCGCCGCCACGATCGCTGCGGTGCCCGCAAGGGCAATGTTCACGATCGCTGCGCCCGCCCGTTCGCTGTCGCTGGCGCGATTCATGCAGTCATCCTGCCAGCCGACGATGAAATTCACGACAGCACGAGCAGTGAATGACGGCAGGTCAGTCGTCGATGCCCACAGCCCGACCGAGGCGTGCGGCGAGCACGTCGTAGGAGAACTCCTCCACTGCCCGTTCACGCGCAGCCCGAGCCATGCGGGCGCGCAATGCGTCGTCGCCGAGAATTCGCGACAGTGCCTCCGCCACGGCGGCAACGTCGGTGGGCGGATCGATCACCAAACCGGTCACACCGTCGGCCACCGCCTCGTGCGCGCCGCCCGACCGGCCCGCCACCTGAGGCACCCCTGCTGCCGCCGCCTCCACGAAGACGATGCCAAATCCCTCTTGCTCGAGACCACCCCAACGGTTGCGGCACATCATGGCGAACACATCGGCGCTGGCGTACAACGCAGGCAACTCGTCGTTGGGTACGCGGCCGAGGAAGCGCACGGGTGCACCTTCGTGGGCAGCGAGTCGACCGAGACGTTCACGGTCGCGTCCCGCTCCTGCGATCACCAGCGTGAGTCCCGGGTGCGAGCGTGTGAGCGTGGCCACTGCTCGGATGAGCGTGTCGAAGCCCTTGCGGGGAACGAGACGGCTCACGCCGAGCACCATCGGCGCCTCGGGGTGCAGTCCGAGGCGCTCACGAACTGCGCGACGCTCGGCATCGTCGAAGGGTCGGAAACGCTGCGCGTCCACGCCCGGCGGCACCACCGTGATCGGCAGCGACCGACCGGCCGCATGTTCGGCCTCCGCCGCTGGGTAACCACCTGCAGCGATGACGACCTGCGCGCCGCGCAACACATGTCCGAGCAACTGTCGTGATGCGGGAAGCCGGCCCGGCACCGTGACCTCTGCGCCGTGCAACACCACGCCGTACGGACGCTCCAGACGCGGACCCACCGCCCCGAGGGGTAACGCCGGATCGAGGAGCACCAGATCGGCTCCGAAGTCACGGGCGAGTGCGTTGATGCGCCGCACCGTGACCGGGTGCGGCAACAGCCAAGGCTCCCGCACACGGTGAACCGCGAATGGCTGGCTGGCATCCCATTCGGCGGCCCCCTCGTAGGGCGTGGTGAGCACCGCGAAACGGTCCGGCGGGAGGCGACGCCACCACTCCCAGAGCACCGATTGGATGCCGCCGATCTTGGGTGGGAAGTCGTTCGTGACGAGCAGGTGCTTCATACCGCCGCCAACTCTGCCGCGACCAACGGGTCCGGATCGGTATCGGGCAGCAGATCGGCCCGACCGAGTTGCCTTGCCGCCCACACCGCATGGGCGCGCAACACACCGTCGGCATGGCCGAGATACCGCCGCACGGTGTCCACGACGTCGGGGTCATCACCCGATCCGATGTTGCCGAGCACCACCAGAGCATTGCGGCGCACCCATCGGGGATCGCGGTCGTGCAGGTACCACCGACCGTGACGCCGCAGGATCTCGGCATCGTCGAGACCGAGCAGTTCCACCACGGGCACCCAGGCCGTGATGTCGTGCCCGACACCGGTGTGGTCGGCCCCGTGCACCGCAGCAACGATCGGCGCACGCCGGTTCACCGGGCACACCTCCTGACAGTCATCGCACCCGTACAGGCGGTCGCCGAGCGCGGTGCGGAACTCGACGGGAAACACGCCCGGTTTCTGCACGAGCCAGGCCAGACACCGTCGGGCGTCGATCACGCCGGGGGCCACGATGGCTCCGGTGGGGCATCCGTCGATACAGCGCGTACACCCTCCGCATCCGTCGTCCACCGGGGCGGCCGACACCGCGAGGTCGGCGTCGGTGATGACACAGCCGAGCACGAACCAGCTGCCGTGTCCGGGCAGCAGGATGTTCGCGTTCTTGCCGAACCATCCGATGCCTGCTCGGTGCGCAACCTCTCGATCCACCACCGTGTTGTCGTCGGCGAAGGCCACCGCCCTGTAGCCGTGGGATCGAAGCACGTGGGCCATGGCCCACAAACCGTCTCGCAACGGCGCGTAGTGGTCCACCCATGCGTAGCGGGCCACGCGCGCAGCGGGCACCGAAGGACGTGCGGGTTCGGGCAGCACATAGCGTCGTGCGGCCACGATCACCGAACGGGCGCCCGCCACTGCAGCGAAGGGATCGGTAGAGCGCTGCGGGTTTTTGTAGGTGAACTGCATTCCGTCGTGCAGACCAGCGGCCTTGCGCTGCTCGAGTGCCCGGCGTGCGCGGGTGAGTACCTCGGCACGGGCGACACCAATGGCATCGAGACCCCGCTCCCGGCCCACCGACTCCAGTGTCGTGAACAACTCGTTCGGGCCGGGATCAGACACGGCACGGCACGGTACCGGGCGGGATCAGCCTCCGGCCGCAACCCGACGGTGCCGCAGCGGTGCCACGAGGCCGGCATCGGCCAGCAGGCGCACCGCTCGGGCCTGTGAGAGATCCAACACCACGGCTCCGACTGGCTCGCTCCGCTCGAGCACGAAGTTCACGACACAGTCGTCGCACGCTGCGGTGCAGCGTTCCGTGCATTCCTGACAGTCGATGGTGAGGGTTCGGTAGTCGGTCATCGGGGCTCCCTGTGTACTCAGCGGTTCACGTCGTTCCGGGTCAGTGCTTGTTGCACGGCACGATGCCACGGGGGTGTGACAGGGTTTCGCGCCCACCGGGAACCAGACCTCCCCGGGGCACGCAGCGGCCGCTCAGCCGAGGAGATAGTCCACGAACGCCGTCGACACCACGGTGTTCGCGCCGAGGGCCCGCACCCGGCTCGTGAGCGCCCCGTCGGCGGTCACCACCAGCACCTTGCGGTCGGCGGGGAGCGCCCGAACCGCCTGCACGATGACGTCGTCGGCGATGACCCCCTCGGACGAGAACTGCACGTCCACGAGCATTCGACGGGCGGAACCGCCCACGGCACCGCTCGCGCCGTCGAACACCACCCGCACCCGCGCGCTGGTGCGCGTCACGAGGTTCTCGAGAGCAGCAACGAGGCGGTCACGTTCTTGTTCGAGCGTGAGGTCCGGCCACGCGGTCTTGGACACGTTGTAGCCGTCCACCAGCACCACCATGTCGGGGAAGCGCACCAGATAGTCCACGGTCTCGATGTCTCGATCCAGACGACCCCCCGGAATCGCGACTGGCTCACGAACCGGCACCGTCACCGCCGGCGAACGGCGCGCTCGGTCCACCTCGCCGTCGATTCGGGCCTCACGCTCGGCGGCCCATGCAGCATCGGATTCCACCCTGGCCCGCAGTGCCTCGTCGAGTCGCTGCTCGAGTTCGCCCACACGGTTACGCAGCACATCGATCTCGTCATCTGCGGCCCCGAGACGCAGACGCATGTCGGACACTTCGGCGCTCGCACGCTCTGCGGTCTGCTTGGCACGTCGGGTCTCGGCGGCAGACTCCTCCGCTCGACGCTGCACCCCCTGTGCGCGTTGATCGGCTTCGTTCAGCGAGCGCTCGAGGCTGTCACGCTGCTCCCGGAGCAGCGCCGCCTCCGTGCGAAGTGCGGCAAGTTCGGTCCGCGAGCGCTCCAGAATCTCCTCCACGCTGCGCAGACGGCGCACAGCATCGCGTTCTTCGGCTGCTGCTCGCTCGCCACGGCGTTGCTCTGCGCGTTCGGCGAGCACCGCCGACAGGCGCTCCTCCCAACCCTCAGGGCGCACCAACCACAACGAAACCACCTCGTCGAGCGACTGACGCTCCGACTCGGGGAGCTGGGCGACCGCATGGCCCATGGCCACGCGTATGTCGTCACGGTCCTCGAGGGTTGTACGCACCAACTGCAGTGCACGACGCGATGGAGTGATCTGGCGAAGGTGGTGTTGCAGCTCACGAGAGATGCCCAACTCGCGCCACACATGACGCGTCTGGCGAAGCGCGTCGAAGGTGAATGTGAGCACCTCACGCAACTGTTCGTCGCTGAGCATCACCATGTTGCAGCGACTCGCACCGGCGATCAGGCTGCGTTCGACTCGCGTACGAGCGCCTCGAGGCACGCAACCGCGGCACCGTCATCGACCGAGGCAGCGGCGAGCGACAGTCCTTCGGACAGATCGGCCGCCCTGCCGGCCACCACGAGTGCCGCAGCAGCATTCAACAGCACGATGTCACGGTGCGGACCACGCTCACCCGCAAGCACTCGACGTGCAGCCGCAGCGTTCTCGTCGGGTTCCCCTCCGGTGAGTTGCTCGGCGCGCGCAGGGGCGAGGCCGAGTGCAGCCGGATCCACCGTGAAACGCCGAACCGCTCCGCCCTCCAACGCAATGACCTCCGACGTGCCGGTGGTGGTGAGTTCGTCGAGTCCGTTCCCGTGCACCACCCACGCGCTCGTGGATCCATGGGCCTCGAGTGTTGCGATCATGCGCTCGGCCACTGCTGGATTCGCCACGCCGATCACCTGACGACCGACTCGAGCGGGATTCGCCATCGGGCCGAGCAGATTGAACACAGTGGGCACCCCGATCTCGCGGCGCGGCGGACCTGCGTGGCGGAAAGCCGGGTGGTATTTGGTTGCCAGACAGAAGCCGATACCGGCGCGCTCCACACAGCGCGCTACCACCGACGGATCAGCCTCGATGGCAACACCGAGTGCGGCCAGTACATCGGCCGAACCGCACTTGGACGACGACGCTCGGTTGCCGTGCTTGCACACCGGCACGCCGGCCCCCGCCACCACGATCGCTGCAATGGTGGACACATTGATGGAGTGACTGCGGTCGCCACCGGTGCCCACGATGTCCACGGCTTGCGCTGCAATAGCCGGCGGCAATGCAACAGGAGTCACGGCCGCCAGCACCGCATCGAGCAAACCGGCCATCTCGGTGCCGGTCTCACCCTTGGAGCGCAGCGCAACGACGAACGCAGCGATCTGCGCCGGCGTCGCTTCGCCAGCGAGGATCTCGGCCATCGCAGCGCGTGCGTGATCGCCGGGAAGGTCCGCTTTGTCCACCAGGCGCGAAATCACGCTGGGCCACCCGCCGATGTCTGCCAGAGAGGTCATGGCCTCCGGTCTAGCAGGCGGCGCCTGCGCCGGGCGACGGGGATCAGGCGGCCAGGTCGCCGGTGAGTTCGCGCACGGTCTCGCCCGCGAGCGGTACCTCCTCGAGGTACGCCGGGTGATCGCACACCAGCGTCATCGGGCCGGCCATCGCCGCCGACACCTGCTCGGGCGTGAAGTCCCACGTGAGGTAGTGCACCGCGGCGGTGACTTCCTCGCGGGTCAACTGCGCCTCGTGCTGGGCCTCGGGCCGACAACGCACCATGGTGCCGTCGGCCAGACGCAGCGAGAACGAACGCTCGATGCCCACCAGACGCGGGAGCCACTCGCGCATCTGGTCTTCCGACGTGAGTTCGATGAACAACGTGGCACAGAGGTGTCCCGGCTCGGGGATGAGCGAGTTGTAGATGTCGAGCTCGGTCTGGATGCCTTCGTCGGAGAGGATCCGCTCGACGCGGGCCATCTCCTGGATCTGCAGGCGAACCGTCTCGCGGTTCTCGAACACCATCGTGAGGATGGTGCCGACTGCAACACGACGACGACGCTTGACCTCGATGACACGCGAGCGGAAGTCGTTGCGCTCACGCTCGTAGGCGCGCAGGTCAGCGATGTCGTCCAGGGTGAGTTTGCGGCTCATGACTTACTCCTCGGGGATTCCGTATGCACGAGCAAGCATCTGCAGCGGATGGAGCGGTTTGTTCCCGGTCTGCTCGGTGATCGCGGTATTCGCGAGATGGCAGTCGCCGGTCACCACATCGCCGCCCGCCCGCTCGAGCTCCTCGGCAAGCTTCTTGGAGATGGGAATGGACAGGTCGGCATTCTCGCCTCGCAGACCCCACATGCCGTCGATGCCGGAGCACTGCTGCACCAGCTTCACCTTCGTGCCGGTGAGCTTCATGAGGTCACGGGACTTGAACCCGATGTTCTGCGCCCGGAGATGGCAGGGCGCGTGGTACGTCACCGTCTCGGGAACCGGACCGGTGAACTCGGTGTTGAGTTGGGTGTCTTCGTCACGGTGCACCTTCATCAGGTACTCGGCGGCATCGAAGGTGTGCTCGGCCACCAGCTTGGCGTCGGCACCGCCCACGTAGTCGACGTAGTCCTTCTTCAGGATGTAGCCACAGGTGGGCTGCGGCACCACGATGTCGCTTCCCCGGCGAACCTCATCGGCCAGGAGCTGCACGTTCTTCGCCGCCACCTTCGTGAAGTGCTCCACGTCGCCGGCGTGCAGCCACGGAGCACCGCAGCAGCCCGCATCGGTGATGTTGCACTCGATGCCGTTGCGTTCGTACACCTTCACCAGGTCGTGCCCGATCTGGGGTTCTTGGTACTCGACGAGACAGGTGGGGAACACCGTCACCCGGCCCTGACGCTTCTCGAGGCGGATACGGGCCCGCTTCTTGAACCACGTGGAGAACCGTTGTTTGGCGTACGGGGGCAGGAGTCGGACGCTGGAAACTCCAGCGGTCTTCTCGATGGCCTTGCGCACGAGCGAACCGGGCTTCGCGCCGACGACCTTGTTGACGATCGGGGCGCCGAGCGAACTCACCGTGCCCACGAGATCGGTCCGACCCATGAACTGCGTGGTCGCCTTGTCGCGCAGGCTCACCTGATGATTCGCATGCCGCATGGCATCCGCACGCAGCATCAGCCGCGGGAAGTCGAGTGCCCACTCATGCTGACCCGGGATGTACGGGCAGTTGATGTAGCACAACTTGCACTGGAAGCACTCGGCAACCACCTGGTCCTGCTGGGCGGGGGTGAGCCGACCGGCATCTTGGTCCTCGTGCTGGTCGATCATCTCGAACAGTGTCGGGAACGATGTGCAGAACTTGAAGCACAGACGACAGCCGTGACACAGGTCGTACACGCGAGTCAGCTCGTCGCGTACGTCTTTTTCGTCGGTGTACTTCGGGTGGTGGGGGTCGTAGGTGATCGTCATCGCTCTCGGGGGTTCTCTCGTGACGGTTGGACCCGTGCGAAACGGGCCGGGGTTCGAGCGTCGGGTCGGGGCACGTCTGCACCCCGACCCGACGACTCAGGTCATCAGAGCGACTTCAGGCCCTGCTCGAAGCGGCCGGCGTGGCTCTTCTCGGCGCGAGCCAAGGTCTCGAACCAGTCGGCGATCTCGGCGAAGCCTTCGTCACGCGCGGTCTTGGCGAAGCCCGGGTACATCTGGGTGTACTCGTAGGTCTCGCCCTCGATCGACGCCTTGAAGTTGTCCTCGGTGTCACCGATCGGCAGATCCGTCGCCGGGTCGCCCACCTGGGCGAGGTAGTCGAGGTGACCGTGCGCGTGGCCGGTCTCGCCCTCGGCGACCGAACGGAACAGCGCGGCGGCATCGGGGTATCCCT
>JAFMJD010000198.1 GCA_017853685.1 Actinomycetota bacterium
TCCAAGTAGGCAAACGTGATGTCGTCCGGTGCAACGAGTCCGGCACGAGCACCCGCCTCGATGGACATGTTGCACACGGTCATCCGGCCCTCCATCGAGAGCGAACGGAACACCGAACCGCCGTACTCGATCACATGCCCGATTCCGCCGCCGGTGCCGATGCGACCGATGATGGCGAGCACGACGTCCTTTGCGCTCACGCCCGGGCGCAGTTCGCCGTCGACGTTGATGCTCATCCACTTGGGCCGCGCCTGCGGGAGCGTCTGCGTGGCGAGCACGTGCTCCACCTCGCTGGTGCCGATACCGAAAGCGAGTGCACCGAACGCCCCGTGGGTTGCGGTGTGGCTGTCGCCGCACACGATGGTCATGCCCGGCAGCGTGCGGCCCTGTTCGGGACCGATCACATGCACGATGCCCTGATTCGGGTCGCCCATCGGGTACAGGGTGATGCCGAACTCCTTCGCGTTCTCGCGCATCACCTCGACCTGGCGGGCCGAGATGGGGTCGGCGATGGGGAGGTGAATATCGGCGGTGGGAACGTTGTGGTCCTCGGTGGCCACGGTGAGATCGGGACGCCGAATCGGGCGACCGCTCAGACGCAGACCGTCGAACGCCTGCGGACTGGTCACCTCGTGCACGAGATGCAGATCGATGTACAGCAAGTCGGACTCGCCCGGAGCGCTGTGCACGACGTGTCGATTCCACACCTTCTCGGGCAGGGTCGTCGGCGGGTTCGCAGAACTGGCCATGTTGGCTGTCTCACTTTCTGGGATAGACTTCCCGACTTGTGGACAGTGTAAGCGGCGTCGGGGTCTTGGACAAGGCCGTCTCGCTGCTGCGCGCGCTCGAACGGCGCGGGCCGTTGGGGCTGTCGGAACTGCAACAGGCCATCGGCGTGCCGCGCGCCACCACGCATCGCCTGGCGGTAGCGCTCGAACAGCACGGATTGGTGCGCCGGGACACCGCCGGTCGATTCGAGCTGGGACTCGGGCTCATCGGACTCGGCCGATCGGCAGCGGAACGCTTTCCGGTTGCGGCACTGGCCCGCGATGCCATGGAGGCCCTGCGTGACCGAACGGGCGAAGATGTGCAGCTGTTCATCCGCGATGGTGATGCGCGGCGTTGTGTGCTGTCCCTGCAGTCGGGTCACGCGCTGCGCTGGATCGTGCCCGAGGGTGCGCTGCTCCCGCTCGACCGCGGGTCGGCGGGCAGGGTGCTCACGAGGCTGCCGGGCCGCCGTCAGTCACCGTGGATCGAGAGCGTGGAAGAGCGTGAGAAGGGTGTGGCCAGCGTGAGTGCACCGGTGTGCGACTCGCTCGGTGTGGTGCTCGCTGCAGTGAGCATCGCCGGCCCGGTCGAACGACTCACTCGTTCACCCGGTCGTCGCTTCGGCGCAGCAGTGGTAGCTGCAGCCGAGGAGATCGCCCGTCGTCTCGCAGGTTGAGTCGGGCAGCGGTCGTCCACCGAGAGGTTCTGGGTGATGTTCCGCCGGCGGTGAGTTCCGTGCACTCAGTGAGGCATGGAACACAACGAGCATCCCGATCATGACCGCATCGCACCTGCAGGGTGCCCGAACGACGAGCACATGCTCGGCGCCCTCGCCATGTGGTTCGAACTGCGCATGCAGGAACGAGTCGGCTGGAGGGACGGCAGCCGCCTCTATGGCCTCGAGGTGCTCGATGCCGGTGCGCTGGAGCGCAACAGCGACACCGCAGCGCGCATCACCTTTGTGGCCGAGGGCGATGTGTACGAGTTGCTCGAGGGTGAGTGCGCGGCGACGGCGGCCTCGTTCGATGCGCTCGGACTGTGTTGCTTCGGTACGGCCACCAATCTGCGTACCGGGGAGCGCTATCGGAGCCGCACCGTGCTCGTAGCCACCCCATGGGGTCAGTCGACGGTCAACCGATTGCAGGGAGCCTCGCCCGAACACATGGGTGAGGCCCGGGGGCCGGTGGCCGAGCGGGTGGCGGCGTTGTTCGCCGCTTCGGGTACCGCAGAGCAGTACCCGGGTGCGTAGCCTGAGTCTGTGAGCCAGAACGGAGCGATGACCGAGGCCGAGCGCGCCGAGTGGGCCGATGAGGTCCGGCGTCTGGCGCGCGAGCGCGACGCGGTGATCCTTGCGCACAATTATCAGGTCGCCGAGATCCAGGACATTGCCGATCACGTGGGTGACTCCTTGGCCCTCTCCCGGGTGGCCGCCACCGTCGATGCCTCGGTGATCGTGTTCTGCGGTGTGCACTTCATGGCCGAGACCGCCAAGATCCTCAACCCCGGCAAGACCGTGCTCATCCCCGATGCAGCAGCGGGCTGTTCCCTCGCCGACTCGATCACTGCAGACCAGCTGCGTTCGTGGAAGGCGGCGTACCCGGGGGCAGTGGTGGTGAGTTACGTCAACACCACCGCCGCGGTGAAGGCCGAGACCGATATCTGCTGCACCTCGTCCAACGCGGTCGAGGTGGTGCAGAGCATCCCCGTCGAACGCGAGATCCTGTTCTGCCCCGACCAGTTCCTCGGTGCTCATGTGCAGCGCATCACCGGTCGACAGAACATGCACATCTGGATGGGCGAGTGTCACGTACACGCCGGCATCAACGGCGCCGAACTGGCAGATCTGGTGCATCGCGAGCCCGAGGCCGAGTTGTTCATCCATCCCGAATGCGGATGCGCCACGAGCGCGCTCTACCTCGCAACCTCGGGCGTGGTCCCCAAGGAGCGCACCAAGATCCTCTCCACGGCGGGAATGGTGAAAGCGGCGCACGACACCACCGCCAAGAAAGTGCTCGTGGCCACCGAGACCGGCATGTTGCACCAGTTGCGCAAGGCCAACCCCATCACCGTGTTCGAGCCGGTGAACCGGGCGGCGGTGTGCAAGTACATGAAGATGATCACACCGGCCAAGTTGCTCCGGTCGCTGCAGACGATGACCGATGTGGTCGATGTGGATCCCGAGATCGCGGTGCGGGCACGCGCTTCGGTGGAGCGGATGATCGCCATCGGTACCCCCTCGCCCCGTGGCGAGTAGGGCGGGTCGCGCATCGTGACGATCCCGGTGGCGCTCGACGCACCTGCAGTCACCTGGACCCGTGATGTCGATGTCGTGGTGCTCGGCTCGGGCGCTGCAGGACTCGCGGCAGCACTCGCCGTACGGCCGTTGCGTTCGGTGCTCGTCGTCACCAAAGACACGCTCGACGCCGGATCCACCGCATGGGCCCAGGGCGGTCTTGCTGCAGTGCTGGATCCACAGGACAGCCTCGAGGCCCATGTTCGTGACACCATCGAGGCCGGTGCGGGTCTGTGCGACGAAGAGACGGTGCGCGAACTCGTCGCCGAGGCGCCGGACGCCATTCGCTATCTCATGACCCTCGGTGCCGCGTTCGACGAGAGCGTTGCGGGGGTGCCGGCATTGACGCGCGAGGGTGGCCACAGCGCGAACCGCATCGTGCACGCCCGCGGCGACCAGAGCGGTCGTGAGGTGCAGCGAACACTCGACGAGCGTGCGCTCGCCTCGGGTGTCGAACTCCT
>JAFMJD010000199.1 GCA_017853685.1 Actinomycetota bacterium
CGCGCCTTCGAGTACGTGCAGTTGTACGGCCTCTACACCGAGTGCGAGGCGATCTATCAGGTCGACCGTCTGCTCGAACAGTGGAGCGGGCTCTCCCCCGCCGATCAGGCTGCGTTCAACTTCGACCCTCGCAGCGTCGACTGGCCGACGTACATCAGCACCGTGCACCTTCCCTCCATCGTGCACCACTCACGAGCCAAGACCCACCCGGGCAAGAACCGCATCGACCGCACGGCACGTCTGCGTCGTTCCGTGCTGTCACCCGAGCGGCACCTCGCCGCCTTCGACCTCGAGAACACCCTCATCTCGAGCAACGTGGTCGAGAGCTACTCGTTCCTGGCAACGCGCCGACTGAACGTGCCCGAGCGCATCCGCTACGTGCTGCGCACGCTCGCCGAGGCACCGTCACTGAATGCGATCGATCGCAAGGACCGCTCGGACTTCCTGAAGTTCTTCTACCGTCGTTACGAGGACGCCCCCGTGGCGCAGATCGACGAAGACTCGAAGGATCTCCTGCCGCAGTTGATCCTGGCCAAGAGCTTCCCCGATGGCCTTCGTCGTGTGCGCGAGCACCGCGCCCTCGGGCACCGCACGGTGCTCATCACCGGCGCACTCGACTTCGCGGTCGAGGGTCTGCGTCCACTGTTCGACGAGATCATCGCCGCCCGCCTCAGCGTGCGTCCCGACGGCACCTACAGCGGCAACCTGGCCGTGGTGCCGCCCACCGGCGAGACCCGCGCCCAGTTGCTGTCCGACTACTGCGAGGCAGAAGGACTGCGACTCGACGAGAGCATCGCCTACGCCGACAGCACCAGCGATCTGCCGATGCTCGAGGCCGTCGGCTTTCCCGTCGCAGTGAACCCCGAGACCCGCCTCGCCACCATCGCCCGCAAGCGCGGTTGGTTGGTCGAGGACTGGGCGAAGGCGTCGGGCGCCCCCACTCGTCTGTTGCCCCTCGGCACGTTGCTCGGTGAGCGCGAGCGTCGGAAGGTGTTCCAGTGAGCCGCCTCGTCTTCTCCCGCAAGCCCACCCGGTTCGCTGCCGCTCGAATCGCCGGTGCGCTGATGCCCGGGCGCAGCGCTGCGGTGGGACCGCTCGCCCTCGAAGGCCACGAGGAACTCGACCTGCCGGGCGCCGACTGGGTGCGGCTCCGTCCGCGCCTCGCCGGCATCTGTGGCAGCGACATCGCCCTCATCGACGGCACGGCGGCCGCCTACTTCGACCCGCTGGTCAGTTACCCGTTCACGCCCGGCCACGAGGTGGTGGGCGATGTGCAGCAGTCCGACGGATCGACGCGCCGGGTCGTGTTGGTGCCCGTGTTGTCGTGCATCACCCGCGGCATCGCGCCGGTGTGCGAGGCCTGTGCGGTCGGCGCCATCCACCTCTGCCGCAACGTGGCCTTCGGTCACCTCGAGCCCGGACTGCAGAGCGGATTCTGCGCCTCCACCGGCGGTGGGTGGAGCAACGAGATGGTGGCCCACACCAGCCAATTGGTCGACGTGCCCGACGAGTTGTCCGACGAAGCCGCGGTGCTCATCGAGCCGACGGCCTGTGCCGTGCACGCCGCACAGCGCTACACGGGTGCCGAGACCGTCATCATCGGCGCCGGCACGCTGGGTCTGCTGACCCTCGCCGCCATCACCCTCACACGCGACCGCGAGCGCAGCGCTCCCCTCGTGGTCACTGCTCGCTATCCCGAGCAGAAGCGACTCGCCAAGGAGCTCGGGGCCGACGTGGTGTGTGCCAGCGACGAGTTGCCGCGCTGGGTGCGGTCGGCCACCAAGTCGATGGTCATCGGCGACCAACTCACCTGCGGCGCTCCGCACGTCATCGACTGCGTCGGCAGCAGCGACTCGCTGCAGCAGTCGTTGCAGGTGGTGGCGCCGGGTGGTGAGGTGCAGGTCGTCGGCATGCCGTCGAACGTGTCGCTCGAACTCACCTCGCTGTGGCATCGCGAAACCGCCATCCGAGGCTGCTACGCCTACACGCGGCCCGACTTCGACACGGCCATCGAGGTCGTTCGACGCTTCGACCTGGGTCGACTCGTGTCGGCCACGTACTCGCTCGACGACTACACCCATGCCATCGCCCACGCCGCATCGGCAGGCCGCCGCGGCGCCGTGAAGATCGCGTTCGACCTCCGCCCCACCGGGCGAGCGACAAGGAGCAACTGATGCCCCGTCCCGGATTCGTTCTCGAAGTGGATCGCTCCACGCCGCCGATCCTGTTCTGGCGCGGTGAGAACTTCTCGCTCGAGCGGCTGCCCGCAGGCCGCAGCCGGGTCATCTACCCGCCCGAGCCGCTGCCCGCCATCAAGGACATCGACGGCGCCATCCGCCATGCGCTGCTGAACCCCTACGACCAGGATCCGCTGCCTGCGCAGTTGTTCCCCGGCATGAAGCTCACCATCGCCTTCGACGACGTCAGCCTGCCGCTGCCGAAGATGCGTCGGCCCGACGTACGCCAGCGCGTGATGGAGGCCGTGCTCGACATGGCGGCCGCCGCCGGTGTCGATGACGTGCACATCATCGCCGCGCTCGGCCTGCACCGCCGCATGCACGAGTACGAACTGCGCCACGCCCTCGGCGATCGCATCTACGACGCGTTCCACTCGCGCGGCATGCTGTACCAGCACGATGCGGAAGACCCCGACAACCTCGAGGTCATCGGCACCACCGATCACGGTGAGGTGCTCGAGATCAACAAGCGCGCCGCCGACAGCGACCTCGTGGTCTACGTGAACATCAACTCGGTGTCCATGGACGGCGGCTGGAAGAGTCTCACCACTGGCTTGGCCAGCTACCGCTGCCTGCGCAACCACCACACCGGCCACACGCTGCAGCACACGCGCAGCCTGATGGGTGGCCGCGAGCACTCGGCGCTGCACCAGAGCATCTGGCGGCTCGGCAAGGTGCTGCGCGACCACGGCCCGAAGGTGTTCCAGATCGAGACCACGCTGAACACCGACATGTTCCCCGAGCAGTTCTCGTTCATCAACAAGCGCGAGTGGGAGTGGTCCGCGAAGGATCGCGCCACCTATCTCGGCGTCACCAAGGGCCTCAGCGCGATGCCGGTGAAGATGCGCCGCAAGATGTTCCACAACATCGAGAGTCCGCACCAGATGACCAGCGTGCAGGCCGGCGACACCGAACGAGTGCACGAGATCACCCTCGACTGGGTGTACAAGCAGCAGCTCGTGCCGGTGGAGGGTCAGACCGACATCCTCACGCTCGGCATCCCGTTCGTGTGCCCGTACAACCCCGACAGCGTGATGAACCCGGTGCTGGTGATGTGCATGGGCCTCGGGTACCTGTTCAACATGTACCGGAACAAGCCGCTCGTGCGCGAGGGAGGCGTCATCATCATGACCCACCCCACGTACCGCGACTTCAACCCGGTGCACCACCCCAGCTACATCGACTTCTTCGAGCAGGTGCTGCCCGACACCACCGACCCCGTCGTGATGGGCCAGAAGTGGGAGCAGCAGTTCG